>NZ_AP019841.1:2002263-2335974 GCF_007990445.1 Leptotrichia wadei | reverse complement strand
AATCAAACTAAATACAAAAATCCTGGAAAATATTTATAATCTATCTTACAAATTTTACTTTAACAAAAAGATAGCAAGAAGTCTCCGACTTCTATAAGTGGGAGATGAATTGCTTTTTTTATAAAAAAATTGAAAAAAGGATACTCTTATGATACAATTTTTGTATAAATATGGAAGAGAAATCGTTAATGATAAAATTTCTAAAGAAATAATTAAAAATAATATTCAAAATCAAAAGGAGGTGTAATTTTATGAAATATAATTTAGCATTCAGATACAGAATTTATCCAAATAAAGAGCAGGAATTATTGATAAATAAGACTTTTGGATGTGTTCGTTTTGTTTACAATACGATTTTGTACACTGCTAATAAAATTTATGAAGAAACTGGAAAAAATAAAATAATTACACCTGCCAGTTTGAAAAGTGAAAATCAATTTCTAAAAGAAGTAGACAGTTTGGCACTTTCAAATGCTCAATTAAATGTAAGACAATCGTTTACGAACTTTTTTCAGAAGAGAGCAAAGTTTCCAAGGTTCAAATCTAAAAAGAATAGTGTTAAAAGTTATACGACAAATTGTGTGAATAATTCAATACGAATTGAGGAAAACAAATATTTGGTTTTGCCAAAATTGAAAAAAGTTAAACTAAAATATCATAGAGAAATACCAAAGGATTATAAAATAAAGTCGGTAACATTGACAAACAGTAATGGAAATTACTATGTTTCTGTTTTGACAGAATTTGAAAAAGAAATTCAAAAAATCCCAAATAATGATAAAGTAATTGGACTTGATTTTTCAATGTCTGAATTATTTATCAGTTCTGAAAACCAAAGGGCTGATTATCCAAAATATTTTAGGATGTTGGAGAAAAAATTGAAAAAATTACAAAAATCATTATCGAGAAAAGTAAAATTTTCTAAAAATTGGTATAAGCAAAAAGCGAAAATATCAAAATTGCATGAGTATATCAAAAATTGCCGAAGAGATTTTCTACATAAATTATCGAAAAAATTATCTGAAGCGTATAATGCTGTAGTTGTTGAGGATTTGAATATGAAAGGGATGAGTCAGGCATTAAATTTTGGAAAAAGTGTAGGAGATAATGGATGGGGAATGTTTTTAAGAATGCTTGAGTATAAACTGATGTTTTTAGGGAAACAGTTTTTGAAGATAGATAAATGGTTTCCATCATCCAAAACTTGCAGTAAATGTGGAAACGTTAAAGAAAAATTGAAATTATCAGAAAGAAGTTATAAATGTGAGTGCTGTGGAATTGAGATTGATAGAGATTACAATGCGGCACTGAATATAAAAAACATTGGAAAATTGATATTGGAATATTAGAAAAATAAAAGAAGACAGGGTAGGAACTATCCAAAGAGCTTGGTAAATATATTTGGCTAACAAAAGCAGATACTTCCCAAGAAGCTCCCGCTTCTAAAAGCGGGAGTAGTTCACTAATATTAAAAACGCTTTTACTTTATAAATTTACAATATACAATTTCAATTGTGTATTTATACTATTCAATGATACTATATTAAATTTATTAGTATTTTTTAAGATCAAAATCTATTATTACCAGATAAATCAAATATAATTTTTTCAACAATACATAAAAATAATTATAAATACAATATAAATTGAAATTTAAATATAAACGGCTTAAAACTTGACTTTTTTTTGAATATTGTATATAATATTTACAAAAGACAATAACTTTTTTAAAAACACGAAAGAAAGGATAAGAAATGACTAAAAGAACATATCAACCAAATAAAAGAAAAAGAAAAAAAGATCATGGATTTAGAAAAAGAATGCAAAATAAAAGCGGAAGAAATGTTTTAAAGAGAAGAAGAGCTAAAGGAAGAGCTAAATTATCAGCATAACCCGGTGTTAAATTCAACACTGGGTTTTTAAAAGCATTAATCTAAACAAATTAGGAGAGCTTTTTTATATAATAAAGATTTCTTGAAATTTGTCTGAATTTAAAGATTTTGAATATCTATTAAGCTCTCGTTTATCTTAAAATCTAAAGAAGAGAAATATGTCTATTAACAAAATAAAGAAATCAAAGGATTTTTCATTAATATATAACAAATCAAAAAAAATGCATACAAAGTATGCTATTATTTTTATAAGAGAAAATAATAAACAGCGATTTGGCTTTGTAGCCAGCAAAAAAACTGGAAATGCAGTTCAAAGAAACAGAATAAGAAGAATTTTTAGGGAATTTGTGAGAATACATAAGGATAAATTTAAAGAGAATACTGATTATGTATTTGTTGGCAAGTCTATTTTGAAGGATAATTTAAAAAATTTAAAGTATAAGGATATAGAAAAGGATATTATCAAGGTGATAAAATGATAAAAAAAATATTATTATTTATGATAAAAATTTATCAAAAGGGCATTTCACCTTATTTAGGGAGAAGATGCAGATTTTATCCAACTTGTTCGGAATATTCACGACAGGCAATTACAAAATATGGAGCAGTAAAGGGGACTTACCTGACAGTAAAAAGGTTGTTAAAATGTCATCCTTTTCATAAGGGTGGATATGATCCGTTAAAATAAAAAAAGAGAAAGTTTAAAAATTAAAAAAAGTTTCACGCAAAAAGGCAAGTGAAATTTTATTATAAAAATGGAGGAAATTATACATGTTTAAAATACAAGCACTAGTCGATTTTGTCGTACATATTTTGAATGCGATATACGGTGTTGTAGGAAATTATGGGATAGCAATAATAATTGTTACAGTTTTAATGAGAATAATTATATTCCCTTTGACATTGAAACAGGAAAAGTCAATGAAAAAAATGAGGGAATTACAGCCTGAACTTGAAAAAATAAAAGAAAAATATAAAGACAATCCACAAGAATATCAGCAAAAAACAGCTGAACTTTATAGGGAAAGCGGAGTAAATCCACTAGGAGGATGTCTGCCATTATTAATTCAAATGCCTGTGTTCGTGGCATTATACTGGGCTTTTAGCGGAAATGCCATTCCAGCAGATGCAAAATTTTTATGGTTTACATTAAAACAGCCTGATAGACTGTTTATGATAGGAAACTTTGCATTTAATCTGCTGCCAATTTTAAATGTTGGTGTTACTTATATTCAACAGAAAATAATGACAAGTGCAACAAGTGGACAGGAATCTAACCAGCAAATGCAGACAATGCTGTATATGATGCCTCTTATGATGTTATTTATATTTTATAAAATGCCATCAGGAGTAACGTTATATTATTTAGTTTCAGGGGCTTTATCATTAGTTCAGCAGTATTTCATTTTGAAAGGAAGAAGTGATGATGGAAAAGATAATATTAAAAGCTCAAAATGAGGAAGAACTTAAAAATATGATAAGCCGTTCCTTGACATTGAAGGAAGATGAAACTTATCAGGTAAAAGTTTTAAAGTATCCTAAAAAAATATTATTTGTAAATATAAAAGGTGAATATGAAATTGAAATTGTTAAAAAGTCTGAGTTAAAGGCTAATAGTGAAATAAAAACACAAGAATCAAAAGTGCAAAGCGAAAATAAAATTGTAAAAAAAGAAACAAGAAATTATGATTTACAAAAGGAAAATAATCGAAATAGCAATACCAAGAAGAACTATAAAAATGAAAATTTTGAAAATAATGGAAAAACTAGTCAAGAAAACTACTCTGATACGAATATAGATAAGATTAGAGGTTTTTTTAAGGAATTTATTGTGAGTGTAAGGCTGGATGTGAAAATTGTGAATGTTAAGAAGGAAAATAATGGAAAATATTTAGTTGTTCTTGATGGAAAGGATATGAGATTTTTAATTGGAGAAAAGGGGAGTGCCTTGAACAGTTTGGAATATCTGATAAGCACAACTAAAAAATTTAAGCATTTAAAAATTTCTGTTGATTCTAACAACTATAAGGAAAAACGTGAACATTCATTAAGGGATTTGGCTAGAAAGAAAGGGAAAGCTGTTTTATCGACTGGGAATGCGATAAAATTAAATCCTATGGCCTCACACGAACGTAGAATCATTCATGAAGAAATTTCATTTATGAAGGGATTGAAAACTGAAAGTGTAGGAGAAGATCCAAAAAGATATTTGATTATTAAAAAGCTGGATGAAAAAAATTAGAAAAATGATTTTAGAAATAGAGGTTTAAGATGTTATTTGATACAATTGCGGCTATTTCCACTCCAAAAGGTGAAGGTGGAATTGCCATAATAAGAATATCTGGAGATAAATCATTTGAAATACTGGACAAAATATTTGTTAAAAAGAACCCAAATGCTGATTTGGGTTTTTATAAATTAAATTACGGATTTATCAAGGATGGTGAAAAAACAGTAGATGAAGTGATGGCTGTTAGGCTAAAAGCTCCAAAAAGCTACACTTGTGAAGATATTGTGGAAATAAATTGCCATGGTGGAACACTTGTTTCAGAAAAGGTGCTTGAGCTTGTGTTGAGAAATGGGGCAAGACATGCTGAAAGCGGTGAATTTACAAAAAGGGCATTTATGAATGGGCGAATAGATTTATCGCAGGCTGAGGCGGTTATGGATATAATTCAAGGGAAGACGGAAAAAAGCGTGTCTTTATCGCTGGATCAGTTAAGAGGGGATTTACGAGATAAAGTGAACCAGTTTAAAAAGGCATTGCTTGATATTACGGCTCATGTGAATGTTGTGCTGGATTATCCTGAGGAAGGGATTGACGATCCATTGCCGGCTGAATTGAGAAATAATTTGGAAAAAGTCTATGAAGAGGCAAATCGTCTGATTGATTCTTATGATACGGGGAAAAAAATAAAAGAGGGAATAAAAACGGTTATTGTGGGAAAACCTAATGTGGGAAAATCTACATTGCTGAATGCTCTGCTTCACGAGGAAAGAGCGATTGTAACACATGTTGCAGGGACAACACGGGATGTTATTGAGGAAATAATTAATATAAAGGGAGTTCCATTAGTTCTGGTGGATACGGCTGGAATCAGAAAAACTGATGACATTGTGGAAAATATTGGTGTGGAAAAGTCTAAGCAGTTTATTGGGAAGGCTGATTTGGTGCTGCTTGTGCTGGATGCTTCAAAGGGGCTTGAAAATGAAGATATAGAAGTTATAAATCAGATTAAAGAAAATAAAAAGAAAGTTATAGTATTATTGAATAAGATTGATTTAAATAAAAAAATTAATCTTGAAGGACATAATCTGGAAAATATTGTTGAAATATCAGCAAAGGACAATATTGGAATTGAAGATATGCAGGAAAAAATTTATTCGTATATTGTGGAAGAAGATGTGGAAAACTCATCAGAAAAATTGATAATTACAAATATTCGTCATAAAACAGCACTTGAAAAGACAAAGGATGCGATAAAAAATATTTTTGAAACGATAGATATGGGGCTTCCTATGGATTTGATTTCTGTGGATTTAAAGGAAGCATTAGATTCACTTTCGGAAATTACTGGGGAAATATCATCTGAGGATATTTTAGATCACGTATTTGGGAATTTTTGTGTTGGGAAATAAGGCGATTTCTTGTTTGAACAATAAATTTTTGTGAATTTTGAATCATGTCATTATTTGGCAAAAAGTTTAAAATTGCTTTGTTATTGCAACGGATAGATGCTATTTTTGCTTTTCATAAGAAAAGTTTAGAGTAATTTGAAATAAGAGAAGATATAAAGTTTGGTATAAAATGGAGGGAGTAAATAATGGCTAATAATTATGGAGCAGAAGCTATTACAGTTCTGGAAGGGCTGGAAGCGGTTAGGAAGCGTCCTGGAATGTATATTGGGTCGACTTCGTCACGTGGGCTTCATCATCTTGTGTGGGAAATTGTGGATAACAGTGTGGATGAGGCGCTTGCTGGAGTTTGTGATAAGATTACTGTGAAAATATTGGAAGGAAATATAATCGAAGTAACTGATAATGGACGTGGAATTCCTGTGGGAATGCATAAAACAGGAAAATCAACATTGGAAGTTGTACTTACAGTATTGCATGCTGGTGGAAAATTTGACAACGACAACTACAAAGTGTCAGGTGGACTTCATGGAGTTGGAGTATCTGTTGTAAATGCCTTGTCAGAGTGGCTTGAGGCGACCGTCACGCGTGATGGAAAAGTTTTTCGACAGACATATAGGCGGGGTGTGCCAGCAACGCCTGTGGAGGAAATAGGCACAGCTGACGAGAATGAACATGGAACTGTAATTAGATTTAAGGCTGATGATGAAATTTTTGAAACAACAGTTTATGATTATTCTGTGCTGGAATCACGTTTGAAGGAATTGGCATATTTGAATAAGGACTTAAAAATTGAGCTGGCTGATGAAAGAAATGCTGATGATATAAAAACTGAAGAATTTTTGTTTGAAGGTGGAATAAAGGACTTTTTAAATGAAATTATTGATGATGAAAAAATTATTGATGATGTGATTTACATGGCTGATAAAATGCAGATTGAGGAAGCTAAAGAAGTGGAAACTGTGGATGAAAACGGAAATACTGTGAAAAAACACCGAAGCGCAAAATTTGTGGAAGTGGAAATCGCTATGAATTATACGACTTCTCAAAGGGAAAATGTCTATTCATTTGTAAATAATATAAATACACATGAAGGCGGAACTCATGTCAGCGGTTTTAGAACAGCGCTTACAAGAACTATTAATGATGTTGCAAAGCAGATGAACCTGATTAAGGATAAAAATGGAACATTTCAAGGAACAGATGTAAGGGAAGGGCTAGTCTGCGTAATAAGCGTAAAAATACCTGAGCCGCAATTTGAAGGGCAAACAAAGACAAAACTTGGAAACAGTGAAGTAACAGGAATTGTATCAAATATTGTTGGAGGAAATTTAAAATTTTATTTGGAGGATCATCCAAAGGCAGCTGAAAAAATCATTGAAAAAATGGTAATGTCTAAAAGAGCAAGAGAAGCTGCGAAAAAGGCAAGAGAACTTGTACTTAGAAAAAATACGCTGGAAGTTGGATCACTGCCTGGAAAACTGGCAGACTGCTCCTCAAAAGATCCAGCTGAGTCAGAAATTTTCATAGTCGAAGGAAACTCGGCAGGAGGTTCTGCAAAACAGGGAAGAGATAGAAGATTTCAGGCAATATTGCCGCTTCGTGGAAAAATATTAAATGTGGAAAAATCAGGAGTGCACAAGGCTCTGGAAAATGCAGAAATTCGTGCGATGATTACAGCCTTCGGAGCTGGATTTGGGGATGATATGGATATAAAGAAATTGAGATACCATAAAATCGTAATTATGACAGATGCCGATGTTGACGGGGCTCACATTAGGACATTAATGCTGACATTCTTTTACAGACATTTAAGGGAATTAATTAACGAAGGCTATATTTATATTGCACAGCCGCCTTTATACAAAATTCAGGCTGGAAAGGCGATTAGATATGCCTATTCAGATGACCAGCTAAAGCAAGTGACAAAAGTTTTGGAAAAAGATGGAAGAAAATACACAATTCAACGTTACAAAGGGCTAGGAGAAATGAATCCAGAACAGCTTTGGGAAACTACCCTTGATCCAGAAGTGAGAACATTGTTAAAAGTTTCGATGGAAGATGCATCTTATGCGGATAAGATGTTTAATATTCTGATGGGGGATAAGGTTGAACCTAGAAGGAAATTTATCGAAGATAATGCAAATTATGTAAGGAATTTGGATATTTAACAAATGGAAGTATAGAATTAGAGAAGAAAAGAGGTGCAGATGATGTCGGACGATTTTAGAGATGACGAGGAAAGAGAAGATGAAATAACGGAAATGGATGAGAATGATGATAGGGAAATAGTTGTGGAAGGAATGCCTAAAGCAACAGATTTGTCGAATGAGGCGAATGTTTACATTGAGGATGAGATAAAGGCTGCTTATTTGGATTATTCGATGAGTGTAATTGTAAGCCGTGCTTTGCCAGATGTAAGAGACGGATTAAAGCCTGTACATAGAAGAATTTTGTTTTCCATGAGTGAAATGGGGATGAGTCATAAAACTCCATTTAAAAAATCGGCAAGAATTGTCGGGGATGTATTGGGGAAATACCATCCGCATGGGGATTCTTCTGTTTATGGTGCGATGGTTAGAATGGCTCAGGATTTTAATATGAGATATGAACTTATTGATGGACATGGAAACTTTGGTTCAATTGATGGGGATGAAGCGGCGGCAATGCGGTATACGGAGGCTAGAATGGCCAAAATTACTGAAGAGCTGCTTGCAGATATTGGAAAAGATACGATTGACTATAGAAAGAACTTTGATGAAAGTCTGGATGAGCCAGTTGTATTGCCTGCTAAATTGCCTAATTTGTTACTAAATGGAGCAAATGGGATTGCAGTGGGAATGGCTACAAATATTCCGCCACATAATTTAGAGGAAGTAGTTGATGGAATTGTTGCATTAATTGATAATCCTGAAATTTCAATTGATGAATTGATTACTTATATAAAAGGGCCAGATTTTCCAACTGGTGGTATAATTAACGGGAAACAAGGAATTTATGATGCGTATAAAACTGGACGTGGAAAATTAAGAGTCGCAGGACGTGTGGAAATTGAAACTTCAAAAACTGGGAAAGAATCGATTGTTGTGACAGAATTGCCGTATCAAGTGAATAAATCTAGGCTTATTGAAAAAATTGCAGATTTGGTAAAACAGAAGAAATTAACAGGAATATCTGATTTACGGGATGAAACTGACAGGGATGGTATTAGAATTGTAATTGAGCTGAAAAAAGGTGAGGAAAGTGAATTAATCTTAAACAGCCTTTATAAATTTACCGATTTGCAAAATACATTTGGTGTAATTATGCTTGCTCTTGTGGATAATGCACCAAGAGTATTGAATTTAAAGCAGGTTTTGCAAAAATATTTAGAGCATAGATTTGAAGTAATTACGAGAAGAACTGAATTTGAGCTGAAAAAAGCTAGAAATAGGGCTCATATTTTGGAAGGATTTAAAATTGCTCTTGATAATATTGAGGAAGTAATTAGAATTATACGTGCTTCTAAAGATGCAAATGTTGCACGGGCTGAATTAATTGATAAATTTGAATTTTCAGAAATTCAGGCAAAGGCTATTTTGGATATGAGATTGCAAAGACTTACTGGGCTTGAAAGAGATAAGATTAATCAGGAATATAATGAACTTATGAAATTAATTGAAAAATTAATGGGAATTTTGTCTGACGATTCAAAAATATATGGTATAATTAAAGAGGAAGCACTTAAGTTAAAGGAAGATTTTGGGGATGAACGTAGAACTGAAATTAGAAATGCAAGAGCTGAAATTAGCATTGAAGATTTGATTAAGGATGAGGAAGTTGTTGTAACGCTTACAGAAAAAGGTTATGTAAAACGTGTGGCAATTGATACTTACCGTTCTCAAAAGCGTGGCGGAATTGGAGTAAATGCTACAAATACAGTGGAAGATGATGTTGTAAAGGATATGTATATTGCCAAGGCTCTTGATACATTGCTTATTTTTACAACGAAGGGAAAGGTATTCAGCATAAAAGTTTATGAAATTCCTGAAACTGGAAAACAGGCTCGTGGAAAACTTATTGGAAATATTATAAATTTAGACAATGATGAGAAAGTTAGCACTATAATAAAAGTTCGTGAATTTGAAAAGAATAGAAATTTATTCTTTGTAACACGAAATGGAGTTGTTAAAAAATCTGAACTGACATTGTTTAGTAATATTATGAAGGCTGGAAAACGGGCAATCAGATTAAATGATGATGATGAAGTTATGTTTATTGGACTTACAAGCGGAAGCGGAGAAGATGAAATCTTTGCGGCAACTAGAAATGGTATTGCCATCAAATTCTCTGAAAAAGATGTAAGAAGCATGGGAACATCAACAGTTGGAGTAAGGGGAATTACATTACGTGATAAGGATAAAGTTATTGGAGCTGCAATTATTAATTCTGAAATGGATGACGATAAAATGAGATTCCTTACAATAACTGAAGAAGGTTATGGAAAACGAACAAAACTTTCTGAATACAGACTTCAGTCAAGAGGCGGAAAAGGGCTCATCAATGCAAAACTGAATGATAAAACAGGAAAAATTGTAGATGTAAAAATCGTAAGGGAAAATGATGAAATTATGCTTATTACTTCAGAAGGTACGTTAATTAGAACAAGCATTAATGATATTACTGTGCAAAGTCGTTCGGCAACAGGTGTCAGAATAATGAAAGTTAGAAATAATGAAAAAATTGCCTCTGTTGTAAAAATTACAGAAGCTCCTGACTTTAGTGAAGAAAAATAGGTTAAATAAAATTATCATAATAAGGAAGTGGTTAAAATGTTACAAAAAAAAGCATTATTTTTAGTTACAGCAGAAAATGAAATACAGCCATTGGTTAATTTTGCGGGAATTTTTAAGAAAAAATATGATGTTGAAATTGATGTTATCTACATCAAGGATGTCTTAAAATACGAAGTCTTTCCTGTAAGCATTGAAGGTATGGGGCTAAATATCGGAGCAAATTATGCCTTTAAGGAATATAGGGAACTGGAAGAAAAAACTGTAAAAAAAATTAAGGAAAAAATGACAGCTGATATTTCAAATTTTTACACAAAGGATGGGGAAACTTCTGAAATTATCCTGGAAGAATTGAAAAAATATGATTTGCTTGTGCTTGTAAAAAATGAAAAAGTAACTCCTGTATTAAAGGAAATTTTAAGAAGCATATTCAAGCCATTAATTATTTTACCAAATGTGGAAAATTTCAGACTGGATAATTTAGTATTGCTTGATGACGGGGCTTATAATGCAAATAAGACATTATTTACTTTTTTCCATATATTTGGTGAGCAAAAGGTAAATGTACTGCGTGTAAATGTTGAAGAAGATGATGAAAACAGCCTAGCTCAAAGATTTGGAGAAAACTATAACCTTATTCACAAAAAAGGAGATACATTTAAGACAATTATGAATGAATCTCAAAATTATGATTTAGTTTTAATGGGAGATTTACGGTATACAGTAATGGTTGAAAGAATTACTGGTAAACTTGGAGTTAGAATACTTGAAAATCTTCAAAAACCGATTTTCATTGTTTAGAAAATTAATCACAAATAATAATGGATACTACTCAAGCAGTTTGTAATAGCTGTTTGGGTATTCCTAAATTTTTAAAATATGCTCTTCCTCTTTTTTTGATTTTTAACTGGAACAATTAAATAATATTTTTTATTTTTTATATTTAATTTATTTTTCATATAAAAGGAAAATATAATAAAAATAATATTAGTAATAAACTATTTTAGATTATAATAAATGCAACTTTATTAAAAAATCTATGATTGAACATATACAAAAAACAAATAAAATTAGTATAAAATTAAAAAATATAGCAAATTTATTTAGAAGATTATAAAATTAAATATCAAATTATATAAATATTTATTTTTGAGAGAAATAATTGTAACATTCAAAATAATTTCAAAGTAATTTTATTGTTAATAAGAAACAAAAAACAGGGCAGGAACTGTCCGAAGAGCTTGGTAAATATATTTGGCTAGTCATGCGCAGATACTTCCCAAGAAGTTCCCAATTCTAAAAGCGGGAGGAGTTCACTCTAAAAGATGATAAAACTGTTTATAAGCTGGATTGAAATGGCAACTAATTTTTTGAAAATTTTTAGGTTGTCTAGTTTTGGCAGTTTGATTTTAAAGAGGTTTGAGTATATAATAAAAAATTTTTCAGTAGGGAAAAATTAAAAGATGGAGAGAGGAGATTTAATGAAAGTATTAATTTGTTCGGATAGTCACAGAAGACTTGATTATTTTCAGCAGGTGATGGAGCTGGAAAATCCAGAAATCGTAATTTTTGCAGGAGATCACAGCACCGATGCAATTGATATGTCATTAGTTTATAGGGATGTACTTTTTGCTATTGTAAAGGGGAATACTGATATGGATGATTATGAGTCCAGAGATACGAGAATATTTGACTTGATGGGGAAAAAGGTATTTCTTACACATGGACACTTGTATAATGTGAAACGGACACTTGAAGAACTAGAGAAAAAGGCACATTTGGAAAAGGCTGAAATTTGTGTTTTTGGACATACACACAAAGAATACTTTGCAGAAAAAAATGGTATAATATTTGTAAATCCTGGAGCATTGCAAGATAAGAAATATATGTTGTATTATGGTGGAAAAAAATTCGAGTCGAAAGTATTGAAATAATTTGAATTATTTTTTAGTTTTATTCCAAAATATTGGTAAGGACATAACTTAGTGAATTTAATCATAAGCTATGTCTTTTTTTTGTTATTTTTTAAAAGAAATTTAGCACAAGTTAATCTAAAATGTAAAAATAACTATTATAAAAAGACACTAAATGTGATATAATAACTCTGTATACAGATTAAGGAGAAAAAATGAAAATATTGGTAATACATACGGCATTTATTGGAGATATTGTCTTGTCTACGCCATTGATTCAAAGACTGAAGGAAATGTATCCAAAATCAGAGATTGATTATTTGACATTGCCGGCAAATAAGAGCGTTATAAGCAATAATCCCAATTTGAATGAAATAATTCTTTATGATAAAAAGGGAAAAGATAAGGGAATAAAGGGATTTTTGAGAGTGTTAAAAATCTTGAAGCAAAAAAAATATGATTATGCAGTAATACCGCATAGATTTATAAAGTCGATATTGCTTGCAAAACTGGCAAAAATTCCGAATATTGCTGGATTTAATGTGGCAACAGGCTCATTTTTGCTAAATAAGAAAGTTCATTATGACATGAAAAAGCATGAAGTGGAAAGATTGCTTGATTTGGTGGAATACAAAGGGGAAAAAATTCCGATTAGAATTTATCCTGCAAAGGAGGATTTTGCAAAAATTGACAGAATTTTGGAAAATAATGGATATTTTGGAAATGAAGGGCAAAAGTTAATATTAATCGCTCCTGGAAGCCAAAGACCTGAAAAGATGTGGCCTATAGAAAAATATCGTTTAGTTATTGAAAAATTGAAGAAAAATAAAAATTATTTTATTGGAATAACTGGTTCAAAAGCTGAAAAGGAACTGCCCCTAAATTTTGAAAATGATAAAAATGTTATTGATTTTCGTGGAGAAATTAACCTTGTTGAATTTGGGGCCTTGATTTCAAGGGCTGATGTTGTTGTAGGGAATGACAGTTCTCCAATTCATATTGCGAGCGGATTTGAAAAGCCCTTTGTAATTGGGATTTTTGGACCTGGGAAACGTTCATTGGGATTTTTTCCTTGGAAGGAAAAAAGTAATGTTATTGAGGATAATGAGTTTTATGAGAATAATATTGTAAAAATTCCAGTACACCAGCATGAGTATAGGAAGGATTATTATAAGGGGATACCTGAGATTAGCATAGAAAGAGTCTATGAAGAAATTATAAATCATATTTAAAAAACTATAAAAGTTGGGATAAATACCTTGCAAGAGAGCGGAAAAAACAAAGGTCGTATTTTATGGAATTTTTAGGCTTTTGTAAATGATTGTAAAAAAGGAGTAAATATGAATAACGAAAAAATAAATTTAATTATAAATAAGGTGGGGTTTATTTTTTGTCTGTTAACTGGAGTTTCTTTATTTTTATCTGAAAAGTTTGAGAATAATGTTGTAATTCCGTTATTGTTATTGACATTTGTAGTTTCAATGTTTTTTAAAAAGAATCGGAAAGATTTTTTTTCTAAAATAGATGTAAAATTTTCAGTATTATTAGTCGTGTTTGTAGTTATGTCGTTTATAATAGCGGCATTTGACGGCGGAATAGGATCACGGTTAGATAATTATAACTTAAGATATTTAATTTTTTTTCCATTAGCATATTTTATAAATGACAATAAAAGAATTTTTAATTTTTTAAAGTCATTTTTATTTGGTGGAACAATAATCTTAATTTTAGCAATTATTAATTTTATAAAAAATTATAATGAATGGGCACATCCTGTAGGGTTTGAATATCCGAGAGTTACTGCTATTTTAACTGTTCAGGATTTTGCAAATATTATGTGTATAATACTTTTATATTTGATGTCTTTTTTATTATTTTACAAGAATGAAGATAATAAAAAAAATAAAATGATAAAGATTTATTTGGCTATAATGTCAATTCTAGTTTTATTCATAGTTATTGTAAATAGATCAAAAATGGTTTATATTTCTTTACTTCCTACAATTTTGTATATTATGTATAAAAAAAGAAAAAGATATGTATTAGCCGCTATTCTAATGTGCTTTACAGGCTACTTTGCATTGCCAGTTTCAATCTCGAATAGAATACAATACATAGTTAAATATAAAAATGATCCATCGAGTAATTTAAGAGTAATTTTCTGGAAAACTGGAGCAGAAGCTTTTAAACAGAAACCACTATATGGCTGGAGAGCTGAGGAAAGAAAAAAATTTAATTTGGATTATTATAAAAAAACAGGAGTTAGCGATTATGTATATAAATATTTTCTTACTGGAAATAAATTGCGGACTCAGCATTATGTAGCTTCACATAATTCATATCTGCAATATTTACTGGATTTTGGAATTTTAGGCTTTGTGTTTTTTATTTTGATAATTATAAATTTATTAATAAAATTATTTAAGATAAATTTTTATAAATATGATAGGAATACAAAAATAACTGCATTTGAAATAGGTACTAAAGTTTCTTTTATAGCCTGGATAATTCAAGGGATGACAGATGACAATTTGAATGATAAGCATTTAGTAATAACTTTAACTGTACTAATATTTTTTATTGACTATTTGTACAGAAATATAAAAAATCAGAAGACTTTAAATTTTGAAAATGAAAAATGATGTTCTACTATTTTTAGTTTAAATATTATGTTTGAATTTTCAATTGGTGAGATCGAATTAATCAAAGTAGTTTTACTATATAAATAACAGGAGCGTGAAAATGGAGAAATATAAGTTTTCTAACAGCAAAATTTACAAACTTAACGAAAAATTAAATAAAAAGCCCTATAAATATGTGTATAAAGAATTATTGCCAAAAAAAATATATGACAAATTACAAAGTAATGTGTATCTTTTGAATCAAAAAACAATTGCAAAGGATTGGGATAATATTTTAAAGGATTACTTTGAAAATAAAGTTATTGGAAAAAAAGTTAAGCCAAAAAAGACATTGACAGATAAGAACATAATATGGCAATTTTGGGGACAAGGCTGGGATTATGAAAAATTGCCTAGCGTTGTAAAAATTTGCTATAAATCTATGGAGAAATATGGCAGGGATTATACTGTAATTCGTCTGGATAATGAAAGTATGAAGGAATATCTTGATATTCCAGAATATATTTTGGAAAAATTAAATGATAAAAGAATGGGATATGCTCACTTTTCAGATATATTAAGGCTTGCATTGCTGAGTAATTATGGTGGTGTATGGATGGATGCGACAATACTTTTGACAGATTATTTGTCTGAAAAATATTTTGAAATGGATTATTTTTTATTTCAAAGGGATGAGAATTTGGAAAATAAAAAAGAATGGGAAGATTATGATTCAATTTATTTTTCTTGGAGTAAAAAATCGAAGGTAAGAATGTTAAGCAGTGTTATTTTCTCACATAAAAATAACAAAGTTATTAATACGTTATTAGATATGTTAATGATTTTTTGGGAAAACAACGATTCAGTTCCAAATTATTTTATTTTGCAGATACTTTATAACGAATTAATAGAAAATTATTATAAAAAAGAACAATGTCAAGTTATATCTGATACTTTTCCTCATGAAATGTTTAGAGTATGGTTTGATAAATATTCTGAAGATAAATTACAAGAAATAACAAAAAAATCAAGTATTCATAAATTGTCTTTTAAAATAGAAAATAGTAAAAGAAAGAAAGATGGAACTTTTTTTGAATATTTTGAAAAAATATATGAAATAGAATAGACTTGGAAAAAATAAAAAAGGATGAAAAAATATGAAAGTACTGGTATTACATGGTCATTTGAGCATGGGAGGAGAAGAGAGAGTTTTACTTAATGTTTTAAAAAATTTGGTTGAACTGAATTATGATGTTGATTTGCTTATAACTTGGAATCATGGAAAAAATAATTTATTTGAAAATGAAATTCCAGAAAAGGTGAATTATGAATTTTTATTTAAAAATTATGATGGAAAAAGCAAAATTGTTAAGGAAATTTTTAGGCTACGGGCAAAAACAACTTATTTAAAAAAAGTGGAAAAGAGAATAAAAGAAAAAAACTATGATGTTGTTATTGATTATTCTTCAAATTTGTTGAAATATAAAGATTTTGACATAGCAATTCCTGTATTTGCCTGGATTCATTTTTCACTTACTTTTGGAGAACAGCTAAGTGCAGACAAAATAGAAAAATATAAAAAACAATATAAAAAATATGATAAAATACTGGCAATATGTGATACAATGAGAAATGAGTTTGTGGATATTTTAGGAATGGATAAAACTAAAGTGGAATTAGTCTACAATCCAATAAATCTTAAAATAATTAGAGAAAAGGCAGAGAATGTAAATCCTGACTATGAAAAATATTTAAAAGAGAATTATTTTTTACAGGTGTCACGATTGACACAGCAAAAACAGCCTGAACATCTTGTTGACATTTATTATAAATTAAAGCAACGAGGAATAAAGGAGAAACTTTATTTTATTGGAAACGGGGAAAAAGTAGAATTGATTAAGCAGAAAATTAAAGAATATAATCTGGAAAATGATGTAATCTTGCTTGGACAAATTGAAAATCCGTATCCATTTTTTAAAAATGCAAAATTATTTGTACATACTGCAAAATATGAAGGATTGCCGACTGTACTGCTGGAAAGCCTTGCTTTTGGAACACCTGTTGTGGCCTATGACTGCCCTACGGGTCCAAAGGATATATTGGGGGGAAATAGTGAATATGGTGAACTTATTCCGTTAAATGATAAAGACATGTTTGTGGAAAAAGTTTACGAATTAATAAATAATAATGAAAAATATGAAAATTATAAGAAAATATCATTAATTCGAGCTGATGATTTTTCAATGGAAAGTAATAAAGCAAAACTAAAGGAATTAATAGAAAATACAAATTTTTAAAAGTAATATAAATAGCTATTTGGAATAATGTAAAGAAAGGGTACATGATGAGTATAGTTAATGGAATAAAATCTAAAATAATAATATGGCTATTTGGTGCTAAAAAAAGACATAAAAATATTAACTTAAAAAATGTGAAATCAATACTTATAAATCCTAAGGATTCCATCGGAGATACTCTAATGTCTTTTTGCTATGCAAGACAGTTAAAAAAAATGTATCGTAATGTTAAATTAGGGTTAGTAGTGACAAGCAGAAATATGGAATTTGCCAAATTATGCAATGAGAATGAAAAAATAATAGATAATATTGTAAAGCGGAATGACGTACTTAAAAATCATAAAAAATGGGATGTATTACTTGATTTCTTAAGTAAGGAAAATACAAAGCGGATGATTTGGAAGAAAGTGTTAAGTCCAAAAATTACAATGATTTTCGGAGAAAGTGATGAAGGACATTATTATAATAGAAAAAATGTGAAAAATTATGATTTTGACTGTACTCCACCTGTTGAAACCCATATTATAGATTATTTAATAGGTTCTGAATTTTCTAAATATTTTAAAATAGAAGGAGAAAAGCCGCATATTGAACTTTTAAAAAAAGATATTGATAAAATGGAAAAATTTTGGGAATCTGATTCTGAAAAAACTCAAAAAGTAAAAATTTTACTTGTTCCACAAGGAAGCGACAGAGAAATGAAACCTGAAGAAGTGGCTGAATTATTAAATAATATCGAAGATGAAAAGATGAAAAATGTAAAAATTATTATGGGAAAAACTGCTGGAAGTGAAGAATATTATAGAAAGTTAATGAATAATATAAATAAAAATCTAGACATTTCTTTATCTAGGGAATTTAGCATCAGGGATTTTGTTTTATTTGCAGCTGCAGCTGATTTAGCAATTGGAGTTGATGGCGGCGCAATTCACGTTGCTTCTTCTTTGGATAAGCCTTTGCTGAGTTTTTATGCGAATGATAAATATAACTTATGCAGATGGTCACCTAAAACAACTGCTGACAGCTTGCAGGTAATTTCAAAAATGCAGGGGAATCATAACCAGACTTATGGTTTTTCGTTATCAGAGCCGATAAGATGGCTAAACGGCAAGATAGATGAAATAAAAGAAACAAAGGAGAATTAGAATTATACGTTATCCTTGAATTAACGTAGATAAAACAATATTTACATAAGGAATGAGAATTTAATGAGTAAAATAAACTGGAAATTTTATAGACCATATAGGGATAAATTAGTTGATAAAAAAAATGAAATATTAAGCAGGATATTTGATAAGAGAAAAAAAGATGCAGATTTAGATCCATCAAAAATAAACAGGATTTTATTTTTAAGGACAGATGGAAAAATAGGAGATTATATAATAAGTTCATTTATCTTTAGAGAAATAAAAAAATATTATCCTAATATAAAAATAGATGTTGTTTCTGACAAATCTTTAGAAGATTTACTGAAATTAAATAAGAATATAGATGAATATTATATATTTGACAGAAAAAAAATTTTTGAATGGAGAAAAATTGCACGAATACTGAAAAAAAATAATTATGATGTATTGCTTGATTCGACGGAAGGTTTGAAGTATAAGCAGGTTTATCTTATAAACAGGGTAAATGCCAAAGTTAATGTTGGATATAATAAAGATGGCTATAAAATATATAATAAGAATGTAAGACAGAATAACACTTTAAAAATGATTGAAATTTATAAGCAGATGATGAAGAAAGTGAATATTGAAATAAAGGATACAGCTTATGATGTTCCAGTTTCCAAAGATTCAGAAAGAAATGTAAAAAAATTTTTAGATGAAAACAATGTTAGCGAGAAAATAATTGCATTAAACTTTTTTGGAGCCTCTAGAGGAAGAAAAATAAATGAGGAAGTTGCCTTAGTTATAATAAGAAGGCTAAGTGAAATGTATAGGGATCATAGGATTATAATTCTGGATTCTCCAAATGACAGGGAAACGATTTATAATATACTTGAAAAGACAGATAATAAAAATATTTTATTTTTTGAAAAGTCCAGAACGGTACTTGACTCAATATCTATAATTAAAAATAGTGATTTGGTGGTATCGCTGGATACTGCCATCTTGCATATTGCCGAAGGGCTGAATAAAAAAATAATGGCTTTTTATGGACTGAAAATTAATAAGAATAAATGGCGGATAAAAGAAGAAGGCAATATATTAGTTGACTATACTGAAAAACGTATCAATGATGTAGATTTTGAAAAAGTATTTGATAAATTAAATCATAAAGATATGTAGAATTTTTCAGGTTTTTGTAAATATCTAATAAAATGTGCAGGCGATTGCAAAAGTAAATGAATTAAAAGCGGTATTTATAGGCCTTGTCAGAGAGCGGCGAAGACTAAGAAAGTCAAGCATAAAAATATTGTGTTCTTATACTTTTACAAATGACTATAAAATATGAAATGGGAGAAGGGCTTATGAAACTATCTGTAGGAATAATAACTTTTAATGAGGAGAACAGGATTGGAAAAACTTTGGATTCTGTGAGGGAAATTGCTGATGAAATAATAATCGTTGATAGTGAAAGTACAGACAGGACTGTGGAAATTGCGCTTTCAAAGGGAGCAAAGGTTTTTGTGGAAAAATGGAAGGGATACGGTCCGCAAAAAAATTCTGTCCTGGAAAAATGTAAAGGCAAATGGATTTTATTAATAGATGCTGATGAAGTAATATCAACGCAGCTAAAGGAAAAAATAAAAACAATTATAAATAGTGAAAATCCATCAAGCGATGTTTATAAAATAAAATTGAGAAATATTGCATTTAAAAGGGAAATAAAATTTGGCGGATGGGATGATTATGTAATCAGGCTGTGGAAAAATGGAAAAGTAAAAATAAGCAGCCGTGAAGTTCATGAACAATATCAGACTGACAGTAAAATAAAAAAAATAAAGGAAATGATAATTCATTATACTTACGACAGCATTGAGGAATTTCTTGAAAAATTAAACAGGTATACTTCACAAAGTGCAAAAGAATATATAAAAAATGGGAAAAATCCGAACTTTATAAAAATATATTCAAAAATGATGTTCAGATTTTTTAGAATGTATATTTTGCAGCTTGGATTTATGGATGGATATGAAGGCTACCTGCTTGCCAAGTACAGTTCCATCTACACAATGACAAAATATACAAAATTACGTGAAGAATATTATAATAATTTGGGAAATGACACTTCTCTCGTTATTACTACCTACAATTGGCCGAAAGCTCTGGAAATATGTCTGAATAGCGTGTTAGATCAGACTGTTGCTCCAAAGGAAATAATAGTTGCCGATGACGGCTCAAAGCAGGAAACAATAGATCTTGTAAAGAGATTTCAGGAAAGCTGTCCGCAAAGCAATATTATTCATTCTTGGCAGGAAGATAAGGGATTTCGGGCTGGAATGTCAAGAAACAGGGCGATAAGCAAGGCATCTGGAAATTATATAATAATAATAGATGGTGATTTGGTACTGAACAGGCATTTTGTTGAAGATCATATAAAAAATATGAAAAAAGGCTGCTTCATTCAAGGATCAAGAGTTATAACTTCGGCAGTTGCGGCAAAGAAGATAATGGAAGGCAAAAGAATAAATATTTTTAGCAAAGGTGTAAAGAATAATATAAATATGATAAGAAGTAAAATTCTTTCTAAAATATTTACAAAAGTAGATAGAAATTTACGTGGAATAAGGTCTTGCAATATGTCCTTTTTCAAGGAGGATTTAATTAAAGTGAACGGATTTGAGGAGGAAATAGAAGGTTGGGGAAGGGAAGATAGTGAACTTGCTGTAAGGCTATTTAATATTGGATGTAAAAAGAAAAAATTAAAATTTGAGGCATTGACTTGTCATCTGTATCATAATGAAAATGACAGAAGCAGGCTGAAGAAAAATGATGAATATTTGGTGGAGGCTATAAAAAGCAGAAAAACAATGGCTAAGAAGGGGCTTGATAGATATGAAGGAAGTAACGCTGGTAATAACTAGCTGCGGGAGATTTGATTTGCTGGAAGAAACGCTTGACAGCTTTTTTGAATGCAA
Source organism: Leptotrichia wadei (assembly GCF_007990445.1). Lineage (NCBI taxonomy): Bacteria > Fusobacteriati > Fusobacteriota > Fusobacteriia > Fusobacteriales > Leptotrichiaceae > Leptotrichia > Leptotrichia wadei. Next base: position 2,314,759 of record NZ_AP019841.1, on the reverse strand, counting down.
TACTTATCCGATTAAGAAAATAATAATAACAGAAGACAGTACAGAAGGGAAAAAACTGGAAAGGCTGATTTCAAAATATGATGGTAAAAATCAAGACTTTAGGCTGATAGTAAATGAAACACGGTTAGGGCAGCTAAAATCAATTGACAAGGCTTATCGTGAAATTGATACTGAATATATTTTCCATTGTGAAGATGACTGGAAATTTCTTAAAAGTGGATTTATTGAAAAGTCAATGGAAGTAATGGAGGAGGATGAAAAAATTTTAGTTGTTGGGCTTCGTTCAAAGGAAGATTTTAAGGAAGATTTTTTTTATGATAAAGATTATGTTTCAAAAAAAGGGGAGCATTACTACAATGTAAAGGGAGAAATATTTACTTACAATCCAGCCTTGAGAAGAAAAAAAGATATGGATTTGTTTGGGCTTCACGAGAAATTGGAAAATCAGCGATATGAGGAAGTTTTGTCGAATTTTTACAAGGAACGTGGATTTAAAGCGGTATTTTTTAAGGAGCCTTATGTGACCCATATTGGGAATAAAAGGCATGTGCATTTTAGCAACAGGAGAAAAAATACAGTTCTGAATTTTAAGATTGATAGGTTGATTAAAAAAATTAGAGCAAAAATTTTGAAACTAAGAGGTAAGTTATAACTTGAAGGGAGGGAAAGATGATATATTTATTTTTAATAATAATTTTGCTGTTTTTGGCATTTATTGTATATAATAAAACTAGAAAAAATTTTGTTTTATGCCTTATGTATCACAGTGTTGACAGTGAAAAGGGAAAAGGCGGAATTTTTGTGGATGAATTTGAAGAGCATATAAAGTGGATAAAGGATAAAAAGACTTTTAAAATGGAGGAATTGAAGGGATTAGATTATAAGTTGCCGAAAAATTCAATACTTATAACTTTTGATGATGGATATAAAAATAATTATACTTTGGCTTTTCCAATTTTAAAAAAATATAATATGAAGGCTACAATATTTTTGAATACAAAGTTTATTGAAAAGGATGATGCTTATTTAAACTGGGCTGAAATTAGGGAAATGTATGAAAGCGGACTAGTTGATTTTCAGCTTCATACACATTCACATCAGCTGACAATAAAGAATATTGATGTTCTGGATTTTTATGATGAGGAAAGTTCGCCATATTTTAAAAGAGAAAGCTATAGCCTGTTTTTTGATGGAAATTATGATGAAAAAAGGGATGCTGGAAAATTAAATGGACTTCCTGTGTTTAAATTACGAAGCAAGATTTCTATTCCTGGCTATAAGGCTAAAAAGGATTTTGTGGAAAAGTATAGAAATATTGTGGAACCTCAAGAGAATAATATGTCTGAAAAGGAAAAAAAGGAATTTTTGAATAAATTATTTAAAGAAAGAAAAGATGAGTTTTTTGATAAAATTAGTGAAGAACAATTTAAAGAAACTGTGAAATTTGAAATTTTGGAAAATAAAAAAATTATTAGTGAAAAATTGGGAAAAATTCCAGATTGTCTGGCTTATCCTTGGGGACATCGATATAAAGGCAATAGAGGTGATATAAAAAAATTGGGAGTGGATATTTTTATAACAACTAGAAAGGGCGTAAATTCCTTAAAGCTTAATAAAGACTGGATTTATCGTGTGAGCGGAGATGATTTTGAGAATTTTGATGAATTTAAGAATGAATTGACTGATGGATCTACAGCAATTTATAGAAAAATATTCAAAAAGCATTAGGAGAGAACAAAAATGAAAGAAATAAAAAAAGTTGTTTTTTTAAGTCAGCCGCTAGAGGAAGATGAATCTCTTACACATGAAGAAACAGTTGAGCTATATAAAAAAATATTTAAAAATTACAATGAAAGCGATATGTTGTTTAAATTGCATCCAAGGGGGATTTTTACATATAAAGATGAATTTCCGGAAATGGAAATATTTACAAGTAAAATACCTTTTCAGATATTTGAATATATGGGAGTATATTTTGATACGGTTGCAACAATTTATTCTACTGCTGTGTGGGATATTAAAAATGCTAGAAAAATAGATTTTTTTGGAACAAAGGTACACCCAAAACTGCTTGCCCAATTTGGAAACATAGAAAAATAAGAAATACAAAAAATAAAAATGAAAGGTAAATTTATGAAAATAGTAAAATTAGATTTTGGAGAAATTTTAAAACTGAAAAAATACATAAAAAAATATTATATATTAATTATCCTTAATATTTTGCTTGCAACAATGTCATCGCTTGTTTCCTCGGCTCCAATAGCATTAATAAAAAGGTTATTTGACAAAGGAATTTCAGGAAAAAGCGAAAAAGATATATTATATGCGGCAGGTGCAATGATAATGCTTGCAGCAATTGGTGCAATACTTATGTACTGGAATACAATTTTTTCAACAGTAATTTCATCTTCTATTTATAAAGATATCGTTACCGATATTTATAATAAAATACAGACTCTGGATATGGAATATTTTTCTGGGAAAAAAATAGGAGATATGATGACACGTACTATGACAGATCCCAGCAATATAAATTCAATTATATTAGAAGTTTTTAATATGATACCTGAAGTAATAAAATTAGTACTTTGCCTTGGGATAGCCTTTTATATAGATTTTGATCTAACTTTGGGTGTTATGATTGTTACCCCTATTCTTATCGTTACAGTAAGAAAATATGCCAAAAGACTAAAACGATCGGGAAAACAAAGGCAAGAAGCGTTGGACAGCCTTAATTCCAAATTACAGGAAACATTATCTGGAATTAGAGTTATTAGGGCATTTGCGACAGAAAAGCATGAGATAAATGATTTTAAAAAGAAAAACATTAATTTAAAGAAAATTGCTGTGAAATCTGCCAGATATAATGCAAAAGCAAATTCAATAATGGAAGCTATGAATTATATAATTATAGCGTTACTGCTAATGTTTAGCGGCTACCGAGTTTTAAGGGCAAAAAATTTCACACCTGGAGATTTTATTACGATAGTAGGGGCAATTTCGTCAATGTATACGCCTGCAAGACGTGCAATGACAAGATTTAATTCCATAAGTGCAAATATATCTTCTATTACAAGAGTTTCTGAAATTTTAGAAGAAGTGCCGGCTATTGTAAATAAGAAAGATTGCATAAAATTTGAAAACTTTGCAAGAGATATAACTTTTGAAAATGTAGATTTTAAATATAAGGACAGTACTGAAAAAATATTGAAAAATATTAATTTGGATGTTAAAAAGGGTGAAACAATTGCCTTTGTTGGAAATTCAGGTGGAGGGAAATCGACACTTGTAAATCTGATACCTAGGTTTTTTGATGTATCAGGCGGTTCATTAAAAATTGATGGAATTGATATTAGAGATTATGAAATAAAGAGTTTACGTAAAGCAATAGGAATTGTGCCGCAAGAAACGTTTTTATTTTCTGGAACTATACTTAGCAATATAAAATATAGCCGTCAAAATGCTACTTTTGAGGAAATTGTGGAGGCAGCGAAACAGGCAAATGCACACGAATTTATTGAAAATCTTTCTGATGGTTATAATACAGAAATTGGAGAGCGTGGAGTGAAGCTGTCTGGTGGACAGAAGCAGCGGATTGCAATTGCACGTGCAATCTTAGAAAATCCTCAAATATTAATTTTAGATGAAGCGACTTCTGCCCTTGATAATGAGTCTGAAAAGCTAGTTCAAGATGCGCTTGAAAAACTTATGGATGGAAAAACTACATTTGTTATCGCCCATAGGTTGACAACAATCGAAAATAGTAATAAAATAGTAGTGATACAAAAAGGTGAAATAAAAGAAGTTGGAAATCATAATGAATTGTTAAATAAAAATGGAATTTACAAAGCATTATATAATAAAAATTTCGATTTTAATGGTAAAAGCTAATATTTATTAGAATAAGGAGACGAAAGATGAAACAGATTAAAGGAATTTTCCTGTTTTTAATGTCAGTTGTGCTAGTGGCATTTGGAAGTCAGGATTCAAAAAATTCAAAGGGCCTAGTAAAAAAACTAGAGGATGGAACAAAGGAAGTTGGAAAAAGTATAGTTGGCAAGAAAAATAAAGCTGTAAAAGCAGACAATAAGAAAGAGGTGGCAAAAAAAGAAGAAAATAAAAAAGTTGAACAAAAATCGGCACAACCACAACCACAGCCAGTTCAACAACCTGCTCCAGCAGTGGCAGCACAACCGCAACCGCAATCAACACAGCAGCAGCCACAACAACCACAGCAAAATGCAGTGCCTAATAATCCAAATTCAGCACAAAACAAGGCTGTTAATCCAGAATATGCACTTGATGCAAATAATAAGACTAGCGGCAAAAAAGGAAGTAAAAAATATAAAAAAAGTAACCAGTATAGTTTTTATAAGGAACCAAAACATAGCCGTTTGAAAAATAATTCATCATCATCGCATAAATCTTCACATGTTAAATCTCAAGATTCTTCTGCAAAACCAGCCAGTGGAGGAAATAGTGGCGGAAGCAGCAGTTCTGGAGGAACTTCAACAGGTGGCGGAGATTCAAGTTCTTCAGAATAAAGATAAAATTTATGAAATCTAATATTAAACTTGTTTAGAAATTTATTTAGTAAGATAAGTATTGTAAGGCAAGGGGATTTGACCCCTTGTTGAAACAAAAAAGTTAGATTGTCAAATATTTAGAGAGTAGAAAATGATCTTAAATTAGAAAAACAAACTATAAAAGGAAAGGTAGTGAAATTTTAATATGTTTAGAAGTAAAAGAAGGGAATTGCAGGAAAATATAGCAAAAACGAATATAGATATTTTAATATCCCTGATTCCAATGCTGCTTGCTGCATTTTTAGTTTACCAGGTAACGCCTATTTTGGTAATATTGTCGGCAGTTGTTGCATCAGAATTGGCAGAAGTGATATTTTCATTATTAATACAAAGAAAAAAAGAAACTTTAAAGGATTTGTCGGGAATAGTAATAGGGGCTTTGACAGGACTGGCACTTGCTCCATTTACACCGCTTTATGTAGCGGCATTTGCAGGGGCAATGGCAACATTGTTTGGGAAAGTTATATATGGAGAAACAGAAAAGAAAATATTTAATCCAGTAATTTTAGGAAAGTTATTTATATTGACATTTTTTCCGGCTGTACTTGCTTCAAATTCTGCAGCATGGGCTAATCCTGAAGTTTTAAATATTTCTGAAAGTACTTCATTGCCCTCTTTAATTTTAACAGATAGAGGGATAATTGGGGAACTTTCGATAATTGCAATGGTTTTAGGAGCCATATATTTGCTTTTTAGATCAAAAATAACATGGCATATACCTGTATCGTTTTTTGTTACAATTTTCTTTGGGTATTACATTGCTTCAAATCAAAATATTAATGTGGCTACTTCACTTGGAGAAGTGATTTTTATGGGAGTTTTTGTATTGACAGATACTTTTACTACTCCACAGCATGGTTTTGGGAAGGTATTTTTTGGATTTCTTGCTGGAGTTTCAACAATTATATTCTGGTTTATGGGAATCCAGGCAGAAGCGATTATCTATTCTGTATTAATATTAAATCCTTTTACAAGACCAATAAATACAATTTATAAACCAAATGTATTCGGAGTTGAAACAGTTTCATTTGCTGAAATAATACAAGGACTTGGTCTTGCAATTTTGATAATAGCGCTTGTTTTTGCTGTTTCATATTTGCATACTTTAGGATTTGTGCCATATATTGTTTATATTTACATAGTTTATGGAATATGGAGATTGTATAACAACAGATAGAAAAATAGGAAGGTTTTATATGAACTTTAATTTAAGTTTTTTAAATAAATTAAAAAATAAAGAAAAAGATATTTTACAATCTGAAAATAATTTTTACCGCGGTGCAATTCCGTGGTTTTTATTATGTTCGGAAAAGAAAAAGATAATTTATATTTCCACATCCAATAGAAATTTGGAAAATTATTATTCAATGCTTGAAAATTATTATGAAATGTCTGAAAATCAAGAAAATATTTTGAAAAAAATTTTTAAAAATAATAAAAAAATAATTGATATTTTTGAAAATATTTCACAAAATAAGGAAGATATTACAGGAATAAATATAAGATTGCTAGATATTTTAAAAAATCAGGAGCAGTTTATTTTATTTGTAAATTTACAGATTACTTTAGATGTTTTTTTTGAAAAGGTTAAGTTTCTTTCATTTGAAATTGGAAAAGAATACAGTTTTCCACAAATTTTGGATTTTCTTGTGGAAAATGGATATGAAAATTCGTATTTGATTGAGAAAAAAGGGCAATATAGCAGACGTGGGGATATTCTTGACATTTTTCCGCCAGATTTGGAAAATCCCGTGAGATTGGAGTTCTTTGGGGATGAATTGGAAAGCATTAGGTTTTTTGATATTGACAGTCAGATTTCTGTGGAAAAAATAAAGAAAATTAAGATTTTTGGAAATTGGCTTTCTGGAAATAATTATGAGCTGATTGAGCTAATTGATGAATTAAAGGCGAAAGATATTACGATTGTTATTGAAAATGAAGAACTTTTAGATTATAAAATGGAAGAATTTATACTGCTGGATAGAAATCGGGAGGAAGTTTATCGGAAAAGGTATGAAAATCTAAAGAAGAAAAGTATTTTTGTACAGACTAAAAATTTTTCGCAGGAGCAGGTTGAAACTTTTAGAGATAAAAATAGGCTTGAAAAATTGTCAAAAACTGAAAACGTCTATATTTTTACAAATAATTATGAAAAAAAATTGGCTGAATACGGTAAAATTTTAACTGAAAAGGAAAATAATCTGGAAATTGAAAAATATGAGCTGTTTGAAGGATTTATTTTTAATGAAAATAAAAATAATGAAAATAATTTTCTTGTGCTGACAGATAGGGAACTTGATGGATATATTTATGAGCGGAAGAAAAAAACAAATAAAGCTGTAAAATATAAGAAAGTCAATCAAATAATCGAAGGCGACTATGTAATTCACGTTCAGTACGGTGTTGGAATTTACAAGGGAATTCAGACGATAGATGAGCGGGATTACCTGAAAATTAAGTATGCTGATGAGGATATTTTGTATATTCCTGTGGAAAAGCTGGACAGGCTGGAAAAATATGTGTCAAATGATATAGAACCGCAGTTATTTAGGCTGGGGACACGTGGGTTTAAACGGAAAAGGAAGAAAATTGAAGAGGATATTCAGAAATTTGCGGCGGAACTTATTAAAATACAGGCAAGAAGGCAAAGCCAGAATGGTTTTGTATATCAGAAGGATACTGTGTGGCAGGAGGACTTTGAAGCGAACTTTCCGTTTGAGGAAACAGAAGATCAGAAAAATGCCATAAATGATGTGAAAAAGGATATGGAAAGTCCACAAATAATGGACAGGATTGTCTGTGGAGATGTTGGATATGGGAAAACTGAAGTTGCAATGAGAGCCGCATTTAAAGCAATTGACAATGGAAAGCAGGTTGTTATGGTGGCTCCGACTACAGTGCTTGCAGAACAGCATTTTGAACGGTTTAAGAGAAGATTTGAAAATTATCCGATTACGATTGAGAATTTGTCAAGACTTACAAAAAATAAGTCAAAGGAAATTTTGAAGAACTTGAAAAGCGGAATTATTGATTTAGTTATTGGAACTCACAGGATTTTAAGCGATGATGTTCAGTTTAACAATTTAGGGCTTCTGATTATTGATGAAGAGCAGAAATTTGGTGTAAAAGCCAAGGAAAAACTGAAGGCACGGCGGGAAAAGCTGGATGTGCTGACATTAACTGCGACTCCGATTCCACGTACATTAAATCTTGCGATGCTTGGAATCCGTGAAATTTCCATAATTGACACTCCTCCAACAAATAGGCTTCCTATTATAACAGAAGTACTAGATTGGGATGAGGAAACAATAAAAATGGCAATTTTACGTGAATTGTCACGTGACGGGCAAGTTTTTTATATTTATAACGATGTAAAAAATATGAAGGAAAAATTGAAAGAACTAAAGGAAATGCTGCCTGACTTTGTAAAAATCGAATTTATTAAATAGTGCAAGAACACTCGCGACTTTAGTCATGAGATGAATTGCACGAAAATTTTAGTAAGCATATAGGGAAACTTGTATGTAGACACGGAGCAAAACCGTGCAACAAAGAAACTGAATTGCTGGGAACTCTTAAAGCTAGTATAACCACAACATAATACCTTCGTTCAAATATGGTATAAGTGTGAAGGTAGCGAAAGCAGAAAAAATATACTAGATGATGCAAGGTTAAATTCTAAACATTATGATAATAGACAATCAGCAGCTAAGCCTGAAAAGGAAAGTTCAACGACTATCCCTCGTGAGGGGAGTACAATACAAGCGATTGGTATTGGAAGTGGTTTCGCCTAAGTCCTTGAAATAGGATATGGATAAGATATAGTCTGTGCTTGTTAGAGATAACAAGAAGTTCATAAGAGAACTGCATAAGTAGTAGCGAACTTATGTGAACGACACTTCCCACTGTTGTGGGGTTTTAAAAACTTTAAAAATATTTAAAAAATATTACTTTTTAATAGATAAAATGTAGGATATATAGTATAATATCTCTGATGAAAAGGAGGTGATATCTATGTATTTAACTTTAAAACAACAGGTAAAACATCTTAGTAAAAAGGAGTTTAGAAATTTAAAATATTTGTGCCATATAGCTAAGAATTTAAAGAATCAGGCTATATATAATGTTAGACAATACTATTTTAATAAGAAAAAGTATTTAAGTTATAACGAAAACTATAAAATGCTTAAAAACAGTGAGAACTATAAGAAGTTAAATTCTAATATGGCTCAACAAATTCTAAAAGAAGTAGACGGAAGTTTCAAATCATTTTTTGGACTTTTAAAACTTGCTAAAAATGGTCAATATGATAATAAGAAAATAAAATTACCTAAATATCTTGCTAAAGATGGATTTACAACTCTTGTTATAGGTTTTGTAAGATTAAAAGATGATATTCTGATAGTTCCTTATTCAAATTCATTTAGAAAGACACATAAGGAAATCGCAATAAAACTACCACCAGTATTAAAAGGCAAGAAGATAAAAGAGATTAGAATAATACCCAAACAACATTCTAGGTACTTTGAAATTCAATATACTTACGAAGTAGAAGAAGTTCAAAGGGAATTAAATAAAGAAAATGCACTAGGAATTGATTTAGGTATAAATAATCTTTGTACTTGTGTTACAAATGCTGGAGCTTCATTCATAATAGATGGTAGAAAATTAAAATCAATAAATCAATACTATAACAAGATAAATGCAAAATTACAAAGTATAAAAGATAAGCAAAAGATTGAGCGAACAACATTAAGACAAAAGAAAATAACTAGAAAGAGAAATAATCGCATAAATAATTATCTTTCAAAAGCAGCAAGAATAATTATAAATTATTGTTTTAATAATGATATAGGAAAAATAGTTCTAGGATATAATGAAGATTTTCAAAGAAATTCAAATATTGGAAGTATAAATAATCAGAACTTTATAAATATACCATATGGAAAATTAAGAGATAAATTAATATATCTATGTAAACTATATGGAATAGAATTTAAGCTGCAAGAAGAAAGTTATACATCAAAAGCAAGTTTCTTTGATGGAGATGAAATTCCAATATATGATAAAGAAAATCAAAAAGAATATATATTCAGTGGAAAAAGGATAAAAAGAGGACTATATCAAACAAGTAAAGGCTATCAATTAAATGCAGATTGTAATGGAGCATTAAATATATTAAGAAAAAGTAAAGTTGTGGACTTAAGTGTCCTATACAATAGAGGTGAGCTGAACACACCTAAAAGAATAAGGGTAGTGTAAAGCTATCAAACTTCTTAGAAAATTTTTGAATATTTTTAAAGATTTTAGAACCCTGCGACTTTAGTCGTGGGAGGTTCAGAAATGGACAGCTTCCGCCAAAGGAAATTAAAGATAAATTACTACGTTTTGAAAATGGGCAGTTTGATATTTTAATTGCTTCTACAATTATTGAAAATGGAATTGATGTGGGAAATGCCAATACAATTCTGATTGAAAACTTTACTGGACTAGGATTATCGCAGGTGTATCAGCTGAAAGGGCGTGTAGGGCGTAGCAACAGGCAAGGATACTGCTATTTATTAAAAACGAGAAATATTACAAAGCAGGGGCGGCAAAAGGAAGAAAGCATGCTAAAAGTGGAAGGGGTAAAATCAGGCGGTTTTCAAATTTCGATGGAAGACTTGAAAATACGTGGTGCTGGAGAAATTTTAGGAGATAAGCAGCACGGAACGATTGAAACTTTTGGCTATGACTTGTATATAAAAATGTTAAATGAGGAAATTCGTAGGCAAAAGGGCAAATTTGTGGAAAAAATTGAAAATGTAGAAATTATTCTGGATGAGAGAGGATTTATTCCTGAAACGTATATTGAAAAGGATGAAAGGTTAAATATCTATAAGCGGTTTGCAATGCTTGAAACAAATGAGGAATTGGCTGAATTGCTTGATGAAGTGAGAGATAGGTTTGGAAAAATTCCAGAACAGATGAAAAAATTCATTTTAAGCATTAAATTAAAATTATTTGCTGAAAAACATAAAATTCAGAGAATTCTTGAAACAAGAAATCATTTTGAACTATATTTTTTAGAAAACGCACAAGAAGAACGAGCAGAATTAAGTGAAAAAATGGAAATGAAAAAAGTCGTAAAAATTATTAATTCAACAGTTTTAACAGAAAAAAATAAAAAAGAAGATATTGCTGATAATTTTGTTATAATGAAAGTTAAGAAAAATGAGTTTATAAAAAATCTGTAAAAATATCACATTGAAAAAAACAAAATATTAATATATAATGGATTATGTAAGTATACTTAAAATCGAAAGGAGAATGTAATTTTAAAATAAAAAAATTACATATTATATAATGAGAAATTATGATGTAATTGTAGTTGGTGCTGGACATGCGGGAAATGAAGCAGCTTTGGCATCGGCAAGATTAGGATTGAAAACGGCAATTTTTACGATAACGCTTGATAATATAGGGGTTATGTCCTGCAATCCATCGGTAGGAGGACCTGCAAAAAGTCATCTGGCTAAGGAAGTTGATGCTTTAGGTGGAGAAATTGGACGAAATATGGACAAAAGTTTTGTGCAGATGAGAATTTTAAATACAAAGAAAGGACCGGCAGTTCGTTCGTTGAGAGCTCAGGCAGATAGAAAAATTTATGCAAGAGAGATGAAAAGAACAATAGAACATCAGGAAAATCTTGATACTATACAGGATATTGTTACGGAATTGATTGTTGATGAAATTGAAATTGTTGAAAATGGTTCTAAAAGAATAGAAAAAGTTGTAAAGGGAATAAAAACTAAAACTGGAATGGAATTTTTTGCAAAAGCAGTTGTGCTTGCAACAGGAACATTTTTGAGAGGGCTTTTGTATATTGGAGATAAACGTGTAAAAGGCGGAAGAATGGGAGAATTATCTGCTGATGATTTGACAAGTTCACTAAAGTCATTAGGATTAAAAATGGGAAGATTTAAAACAGGAACTCCTCCAAGACTTGATATTAGAACGTTAAATCTTGAAAAACTTGAAGAGCAGCCTGGAATAACAGGAGTTCCATTAAAATTTTCAATGAGAACTCCAAATAGCGAAATTTTGGAAAAACCCCAATTATCTTGCTATTTAACAAGAACAAATGAAACAACACATAAAATAATACTTGATAATTTAGACAAAGCACCAATGTATAACGGAAGCATAAGCAGCACAGGACCAAGATATTGCCCGTCAATTGAAGATAAAGTTGTAAAATTCAACGACAAGGACAGCCATCATTTATTTTTAGAGCCAGAAGGCTTTGAAACAGCGGAAGTTTACATAAGCGGACTTTCTACAAGCTATCCTGCCAGTTTACAGCAAAAAATTGTAAATACAATTAATGGACTTGAAAATGCCCATATAATGCGATATGGATATGCTGTGGAATATGATATTGTAGATCCAAGCGAGCTTGATTACACACTTGAAACAAGAAAAGTAAAAGGACTTTATCTGGCTGGGCAAGTTAATGGTACAAGCGGTTATGAAGAAGCGGCTGCACAAGGAATTATTGCTGGAATTAATGCGGCTCTTAAAATAAAAGGAGAAGAACCGTTTATTTTGGATAGAGAAAGCTCTTATATCGGAACGATGATAGATGATTTGATAAACAAAGAATTATTTGAGCCATATAGAATGTTTACAGCAAGATCCGAATTCCGCCTTATTTTACGTGAAGACAATGCTGACATCAGGCTTTCTGAAAAGGCATATAAAATCGGACTTTTGGATAAAAAATATTATGACATTGTGCAGGAAAAGAAAAAAAATGTCAAAGAAACTATGGAGAAACTGGAAAATATAAAATTAGGAACTAGCAACGAAAGACTCGTGGAAATTCTTGACAAATATAATGAAAGTCTAAAGAGCGGTACTACATTAAAAGAAATTTTGCGTCGTCCAAAAGTGACATATCAAGATATAAAGTACATTGCTGAAATTATTGAAAATGCACCAAATTTAAGTTTTGATGCTGAAACTGAATATCAGATTGAAGTTCAGACAAAATACGAAGGCTATATCGCCAAAGCAATGCAAATTATGGAAAAACAGCATAAACTTGATGACAAAAAAATTCCTAAAGATTTTGATTATGAAAAAATGAAGGGAATTACGAGAGAAGCGAAACAACGTTTGAAGGAAAATCAGCCGTATAACGTTGGGCAAGCATCTAGGATGTCTGGAGTAACACCAGCAGATATCTCAGTATTGTTGATGTATCTGGATGGAGTTTTAAAATAAAATGAAAAATAGAAATTAGGAGAAAAAATTGGAAAATATTGATTTTAAAGAATATTTTATAAGTTTACTTGAAAAATCAGAAATTAAAGTGGAAAATGAAAAAATTGGAAAGATGATGAAATTTTTAGAACTTTTATATAAAAAAAATCAAGTCATGAATTTGACAGCAATTAGAGATAAAAAAGGAATGTTGGAAAAACACTTTGTAGATTCATTATTTTTAACAAAAGTTATAAATGATAATGAAAAATCATTTATTGATGTTGGGACAGGTGCAGGATTTCCAGGACTTGTACTTGCTATTTATTACCCAGAAAGAAATTTTTTATTAGTTGATTCAGTTAGAAAAAAAATAGACTTTATAAATGAAGTAATAAAAGAATTAAATTTAAAAAATGTAAATACAAGTTTTGAACGTTCTGAAGAGTTAATAAAAAATAACCGTGAAATCTATGATGTTGCACTTTGTCGAGGAGTGGCCAATCTAAGAATAATTTTAGAATACATGATTCCATTTATAAAAGTAAATGGCCGTTTTCTGCCACAAAAATTAAATTTAAACGAAATAGAAGAATCTAAAAAGGCTTTAAAAATTTTAAATGCAAAAATAAATAATATTTTTGAATTTAAATTGCCAGAAAATGAAGATAAAAGAATAATATTAGAAATTTTAAAATTAAAAAAGACAAGTGAAAAATACCCAAGAAAAACTGGGATACCAGCAAAAAAACCACTATAATTTTTAAGCCATTTAAAAAATTTTCAAAAAAGTAGTTGACAAACATTTTCTTTTATGATAATATATATCTTGTCGATACGAAAATGTATCAACGGACAATAGAGATATTAATAATGTAAAGAAGCAATTAAGTGTATAATCAATAAAGTCAAGTATCTTGAAAAAGATAACGTCAAGACTAATTAGGTGAAATTTAAATATATGTGAATATATATTGAATGAAGAGTTTGATCCTGGCTCAGGATGAACGCTGACAGAATGCTTAACACATGCAAGTCTTTGGCGAAGCTGTGCTTGCACAGCCTAGCCAAGGCGGACGGGTGAGTAACGCGTAAGGAACTTGCCCTGCAGTCAGGGATAACAGACGGAAACGACTGATAAGACCTGGTAAAGTCAGGCGGACTCATGTCCAGCCTGATGAAAAGAGATGCTGCAGGAGAGCCTTGCGTCCTATTAGCTTGTTGGTGGGGTAACGGCCCACCAAGGCGATGATAGGTAGCCGGCCTGAGAGGGTGGACGGCCACAAGGGGACTGAGATACGGCCCTTACTCCTACGGGAGGCAGCAGTGGGGAATATTGGACAATGGGGGCAACCCTGATCCAGCAATTCTGTGTGCACGATGAAGGTTTTCGGATTGTAAAGTGCTTTCAGCAGGGAAGAAAAAAATGACGGTACCTGCAGAAGAAGCGACGGCTAAATACGTGCCAGCAGCCGCGGTAATACGTATGTCGCAAGCGTTATCCGGAATTATTGGGCATAAAGGGCATCTAGGCGGCCAGATAAGTCTGGGGTGAAAACTTGCGGCTCAACCGCAAGCCTGCCCTGGAAACTATGTGGCTAGAGTACTGGAGAGGTGGACGGAACTGCACGAGTAGAGGTGAAATTCGTAGATATGTGCAGGAATGCCGATGATGAAGATAGTTCACTGGACGGTAACTGACGCTGAAGTGCGAAAGCTAGGGGAGCAAACAGGATTAGATACCCTGGTAGTCCTAGCTGTAAACGATGATTACTGGGTGTGGGCATGAAGAGTGTCCGTGCCGAAGCTAATGCGATAAGTAATCCGCCTGGGGAGTACGGCCGCAAGGCTGAAACTCAAAGGAATTGACGGGGACCCGCACAAGCGGTGGAGCATGTGGTTTAATTCGACGCAACGCGAGGAACCTTACCAGATCTTGACATCCTGCGAAGGCCTGCGAGAGCAGGCTGTGCCTCCGGGAACGCAGAGACAGGTGGTGCATGGCTGTCGACAGCTCGTGTCGTGAGATGTTGGGTTAAGTCCCGCAACGAGCGCAACCCCTATTGCTAGTTGCCATCATTAGGTTGGGAACTCTAGCAAGACTGCCTGCGAAGAGCAGGAGGAAGGCGGGGATGACGTCAAGTCATCATGCCCCTTATGATCTGGGCTACACACGTGCTACAATGGCCGGTACAGAGAGCCGCAAGGCGGCAACGCCAAGCCAATCTTTAAAGCCGGTCCAAGTTCGGATTGAAGTCTGCAACTCGACTTCATGAAGCTGGAATCGCTAGTAATCGCAGATCAGCAATGCTGCGGTGAATACGTTCTCGGGTCTTGTACACACCGCCCGTCACACCACGAGAGTTGTCTGCACCTGAAGCTGCCGGTCCAACCGCAAGGAGGAAAGCATCTAAGGTGTGGATAGTGATTGGGGTGAAGTCGTAACAAGGTATCCGTACCGGAAGGTGCGGATGGATCACCTCCTTTCTAAGGAGAAACAGGCACTGCTTCTTTATATATCTTTATAACTGTTAGGACAATGGGAAATGAATAGTAGGTAAAAGATTATAACTAAACTAGAGTAAAAAGTTATTCTGGATATAAAAGCTAATAAGGGCACACGGAGGATGCCTAGGCAGCAACAGCCGACGAAGGACGTGATAAGCTGCGATAAGCCGGGAGAAGATGCACATAATCATTGATCCCCGGATTTCCGAATGGGTAAACCTGCATGCCTGGAGGGCATGCGTGAAAACGGCAAGCCTGCGAACTGAAACATCTAAGTAGCAGGAGGAAAAGAAAGTAAAAACGATTCCCCAAGTAGCGGCGAGCGAACAGGGAAAAGCCTAAACCGTGCCAGTGTCAAGCGGACAGCGTTGCTGGCACGGGGTTGCGGGACTTCCATTAACGGATTGTCATAATGTTTAATCTGCATATGTGTAAGTGGAACCAGTTGGGAAGCTGGACCGAAGAAGGTGAAAGTCCTGTAGAACATAAAGCATATGTGGAGACTGGAAGCACCCGAGTAGCGTCAGGCACGAGGAATCTGGCGTGAATCAGCGTGGACCAAATCACGTAAGGCTAAATACTGTTGTTGACCGATAGTGAAGAGTACCGTGAGGGAAAGGTGAAAAGAACCCTGAGCAAGGGAGTGAAATAGAATTTGAAACCGTGTGCTTACAAACGGTAGGAGCACGTTATGTGTGACTGCGTGGATTTTGGTTAATCATCCTGCGAGTTATGGCTGGTGGCAAGGTTAATAGACGGAGCCGAAGGGAAACCAAGTCTTAATAGGGCGTCAAGTCGCCAGTCATAGACGCGAAACCTAGTGATCTAGGCCTGTCCAGGCTGAAGCTGAGGTAAGACTCAGTGGAGGGCCGAACTCACCGCCGTTGAAAAGTTGGGAGATGAGATAGGTCTAGGGGTGAAAAGCCAATCGAACTAGGAGATAGCTCGTTCTCTCCGAAATGCATTTAGGTGCAGCCTTGAACTGAGATATGTGGGGGTAGAGCTCTGTATGATCTAGGGGGCGTACTGCTTACCGAAATCAAGCAAACTTCGAATACCATATATTATGTTCAGGAGTGAGTCCGTGGATGACAAGGTCCTCGGACGAGAGGGGAACAGCCCAGACCGCCAGCTAAGGTCCCTAATTATGTCTAAGTGGGAAAGGAGGTGGACATTCATAGACAACCAGGAGGTTGGCTTAGAAGCAGCCATGCCTTGAAAGAGTGCGTAATAGCTCACTGGTCGAGAGTGCCTGCGCCGAAGATGTAACGGGGCTAAGACATAAACCGAAGCTGCGGAAGATACACTGTATCTTGGTAGGAGAGCGTTCTGTAGGCCGTCGAAGGGATGCCGTAAGGCCGTCCTGGAGGTATCAGAAGCGAGAATGCAGGAATGAGTAGCGAGAAGGCGGGCGAGAATCCCGCCGGCCGGAAGTCCAAGGTTTCCAGGGGAAGGCTTGTCCGCCCTGGGGAAGTCGGGACCTAAGCATAAGCAAAATTGTGATGGCGAATGGAAAACAGGTTAATATTCCTGTACCGCTGTTATCGCTTGAGAGACGGAGTGACGCAGGAAGGTATGCGAGAAGGCTGACGGTTTAGCCTTTCTAAGGGCCCAGCGTGGGCGTGCAGGTAAATCCGCACGCCTAAACGTGAGACCTGACGGGGAAGTGCATTTGCATAAGTCGCAGATCCTACACTGCCAAGAAAAACTTCTATCGATGAGAAGCAGCGCCCGTACTGTAAACCGACACAGGTGGACAGAGTGAGAAACTTAAGGCCGACAGGATAACTCTAGCTAAGGAACTCTGCAAAATAGCCCCGTAACTTCGGGAGAAGGGGTGCCTGACATACCTGAAGGAGAGAAGCGCTCCCAGGGAAACAGGCCGCAGTGAAGAGTCTCAAGCAACTGTTTACCAAAAACACAGGTCTATGCTAAGCTGAAAGGCGACGTATATGGGCTGACACCTGCCCAGTGCCGGAAGGTTAAGAGGAGGAGTGAGAGCTCCGATTTGAAGCCCGGTGAACGGCGGCCGTAACTATAACGGTCCTAAGGTAGCGAAATTCCTTGTCGGGTAAGTTCCGACCTGCACGAATGGTGAAATGATTTGAGAGCTGTCTTGGCTGGAGACCTGGTGAAGTTGTAATGCCGGTGAAGATACCGGCTACCTGCAGTAGGACGGAAAGACCCCGTGGAGCTTTACTGTAGCTTGGCATTGGGTTCTGGCAATGTGTGTATAGGATAGTTGGGAGACTGTGATGCAATGGCGTCAGCCATTGCTGAGTCGCTGTTGGAATACCAACCATATGCTGTCGGAATTCTAATCTGGCAACGGAGACAGTGCTAGGTGGGCAGTTTGACTGGGGCGGTCGCCTCCCAAAGAGTAACGGAGGCGTTCAAAGGTTCCCTCAGGCTGGATGGAAATCAGCCTAAGAGTGCAAACGCATAAGGGAGCTTGACTGCAAGACTGACGGGTCGAGCAGGTACGAAAGTAGGAGTTAGTGATCCGGCGGTTCCGTATGGAAGGACCGTCGCTCAACGGATAAAAGCTACCCCGGGGATAACAGGCTGATACTTCCCAAGAGTCCATATCGACGGAAGTGTTTGGCACCTCGATGTCGGCTCGTCTCATCCTGGGGCTGGAGAAGGTCCCAAGGGTTGGGCTGTTCGCCCATTAAAGAGGCACGCGAGCTGGGTTCAGAACGTCGTGAGACAGTTCGGTCCCTATCCACTGCAGGCGCTTGAATATTGAAAAGATCTGACCTTAGTACGAGAGGACCGGGTTGGACAGACCTCTGATGTATCAGTTGTCACGCCAGTGGCATGGCTGAGTAGTCACGTCTGGTACGGATAACCGCTGAAAGCATCTAAGCGGGAAGCCGGCTTTGAGATGAATATTCGTAGTATCCATAGAGAACATATGGTCGATAGGCTAGGGGTGCAAGTGCAGCAATGCATTTAGCTGACTAGTACTAATATTACATCTGCTTTTAAGATAATCTTTTGCTGCTGCTATTTATTTCTCATTGTCTTAATGGACAGTATATATATCTAGTTTGGTGATGATAACGACAGGGATACACCCGGAAACATTTCGAACCTGGCAGTTAAGTCTGTTAGTGCCTAAAATACTTGGATTCGTCCTGGGAAGATAGGTAGTTGCCAAACTTTTTTAAATATGTGTGTCTCCGTAGCTCAGCCGGTTAGAGCATCTGACTGTTAATCAGAGGGTCGTTGGTTCGAGTCCAACCGGGGACGCCATTTTTTTATTTGCAGAATTGAATTTATTTTTGTCATGTCATATTCTCCTTAGCGGAGTTTTTTTTATTTATAGTAAACTGTTTTAAAATTGAACTCAAAAGTTATGACTATTTTGAATCTATATGATTTTTAATAGTTTAATTTTAAATAGGTCTGAGTATAATAATAAAAATGGAGTTTAACAATATTGTTTTACTCCATTTTTTTGTATAAATTTGATTTTTTATAATTAATAAGATTTAGCTAATTCATAAAGTTTTTCATATTCTTTTGCAGATCTATCCCAAGAAAAATCTAAATCCATATTTCTTTTAACTAATTTTTCCCAAATATCAGGTCTATCATAATAAATTCCTTCTGCAACTTTTATTGTAAATAACATATCATCTGCATTAAAGTTTGTGAATGAGAAGCCATTTCCTTCATCTGTAAAGATATTATAAGGTTTGACAGAATCTTTTAATCCACCAGTTTCCCTTACGATTGGGATAGTTCCAAATCTCATTGCAATCATTTGACTAAGTCCACAAGGTTCATATCTTGAAGGCATTAAAAACATGTCACTTCCAGCATAAATTTCATTTGCAAGCTGTCCATTATAACCAAGATAAACTTTGAATTTATCAGGATACTTCCAAGCTAGATGGTTATAATAGTCTTCGTAAAATTTATCTCCACTTCCTAAAATTACAATTTGGACTGCATCATATTGCAGTAGATTTTCAAGAGCTGCAGATACTAGATCCAATCCCTTTCCTTCAACAAGTCTTGAAATTATTGAAATTAGAGCAACATCTGATTTTGGAAGTCCTAATTTTTCTTGTAATAAATATTTATTTTCTCGTTTTTTATCCAAAGATTCTTTATTAAAGTGAATTATCCCTTTTGTTGTTTCAGGGTTAAACACATCTGTATCTATTCCATTTAAAATACCATGAATATATTTTCTATTTGTAATCCATTCAAGCCCTTCACCAAAATATGCATATTTTATTTCTTCAGCATAAGTCGGACTTACTGTATTTACTACATCACCATATCCTATTCCAATTTCCATAAAGTTTAGATCATTTCTATCATCCATATAATATCCCATTCTTTCAAATGAATATTTAGAGAATCTACCTTGATACATTAGATTGTGAATTGAATAAACAGTTCTCATGTCCCAGTAAAACGGATCATAATTATATCTGACATTTAAAAAATATGGAACTGGACCAGTTTGCCAGTCATTACAGTGTAAAATATCAGCCTGTAAATTAATTTCCTTTAAGAATCTGAGTGCCAATTCTGAAAACATCGCATATTGAACATCTTGGTCAAAATCTCCATAAACATGTCCTCTTTCATATAATGCTTTATTTTCAATAAAATAATAATTTATTTTGTCATCAGGATATCTTACCAAATTAAATACATCTCCGTGACTCTCAAGTCTTGCAACCCATTCTAGTTTTTCAAGATACTTTAATGGTATTATGTCATATTTAGGCATTATTATAGAAACTTCATGTCCCAATTCCTGCATTTTTTTAGGCAATGCACCAAGAACATCGGCTAATCCACCAGATTTATAAAACGGAGCCACTTCAGATGCCAAATATACAATTTTCAAATTAATCACTCCTTATTAAAAAAATTTCTTATATTAAACAATTAGATTACCATTTAATAGTTTCTCCTGGTTCTATTAATCTATTGTCATCATGTACTTTTACTCCAGCAAAAATTCTTACATTTTTACCAACAATTGATCCATCAGGTATAACTACACCTTTTCCAATAACTGTAATTCCTGAAGATAATAAATCTGGACGTTCCTTATTTGGAATATTTGCATTTCCATTTCCTATAAATGAATTTTTACCAATATATGTCTTTTTATCGGCAATAATAGTATCTAAGTGAGAATTTTCATCTACATAAGTTCCAGAAAAAATTATACTATTTCTAACAGTTGCCCCTTTTCTAACAGTAACACCTGGTCCTAATACTGAATTTTCAACACTTCCTTCAATTTTACATCCATTACAGATTAATGAATTTTGAACACTTCCTGTAACTCCAATTCTTACTGGCGCTAAGTCTTCACTTCTTGTATAAATTTTCCATCCTTGGTCGTACAAGTTAATTCCAACTTCTTCAGATTTTTTGATTAAGTCTAAATTTGCTTCCAAGTATGAATCATAAGTTCCTACATCTTTCCAATAACTGTCATAAGTGTGAACATAAACTTTTCTATCTTCTTGAATCATTGAAGGAATAACATGTTTTCCAAAATCTAAATCGCTATTTTCTAATTTTTCAAGATATTCTAATAAAGAATCAGTGTTGAAAATATAAATTCCCATTGAAGCTAAATTACTTTTTGGTTCTGCAGGTTTTTCTTCAAAGTTTAATATTTTTTTATCTTTATCAACTTCAAAAATACCAAATCTGCTTGCTTCTTCAATAGGTACAGGTTGTACAGCTATTGTCAATTCAGCATCATTTTCTTCATGTTCCTTTAACATCCATCTGTAATCCATTTTGTAAATATGATCTCCAGATAAAATTAATACATATTTAGGATTTTTATTTTTAATAAAGTCAATATTTTGTCTAATCGCATCGGCAGTTCCTTGATACCAAGAATTGCCACCAAGTTTTTCATGTGGCTGTAACATTGTAATGCTAGAATCTCTTCTGTCAAAATCCCAAGGTTTTCCAGAACCAATATGTTCATTTAATGATAATGGCAAATATTGAGTAAGTAATGCAACATCGTAAATACCTGAATTTGAACAGTTACTAAGTGCAAAATCTATTATTCTAAATTTTCCAGCAAAAGGAACACTTGGTTTAACTCTTTTTTCTGATAGAATGTCAAGTCTTGAACCTCTTCCACCAGCTAAAATCATAGCTAAAACTTTCATATAAATACCTCCATTTTTATTCTTTACAATTAAAGTATACCCCTATTTTTAAAAAAATCAAATTATTTTTAAAAAAATTTTTATATCTGATTTTTACAAGATAAAATCTATCAAAACTGGAGATTATTTAAATAAAAATGATGTACTATGTTATTTTAAAATATTAAATTTCATAAAAAAATAAAAATTATATTTTATTTATTCTCTCACAAAAAATATTAAATACTTAAAAATGAGAGTGTAAATTTTTTGTGAAATTGTAGTAGTAAATCTACAGTTCTTGATAAATAAGAATTTCAAGAAATTTTATTTCTTTAATATTTTTTTACACTCTCAAAAAATAAATTTATTATATTTTATAAGTTTAACTCTTTTATTTTAATAACTCCCAAAATTTTCTCAATAAGTTCTTCAAAAATAATATTTTTTTCTTTTTCATTATTATGTAAAATTAGAAAATATAAATCAGTATAAAATTCCTTTTTTACTCCATTTATAGAAAAATGCCCGCATTTTATTTTCTTTTTATTTTTTAAAACAAGTATTCTTCCTTTATTATCATCAGCTTTAGAAAAATAAATTCCAAATGTCAGATTATCAAATTGAACTTTTTTAATATTCTTGTCTTTAATTTCTTCCTTTTTCAAATAAAAATTTTTACACATCTCATTGTTCAATTTTTCAATATTTTCATTATCTGTAAAATAAATAAAATCCTTCAATATTTTTTCCATAATTTAATCCCTCCATTTTTTAATTCTTTTTTATTAATTTAAATATTCAATTTTGAATCAATATTCAGTATTTCTCAGATCACCTCTCTTTTCTATAAATACCTAAATATTTTCTCAAATAATCTTAATTAAACAGATAAATTAATTTAAAGTATTGTATCATAATATATCAAAAAATATTAGAGTATATTTTATTTTTTATTAAATCCTGTTTAAAGCACTAATGACAAAGGATTCTTAACAACAATTAATATTAAAATAAAATTAAAGAAAAACTTAAAAAGTGGATTGAAGTCTTTAAACAAAGGAAATAATTGATCTTATATTATTAAAAAAACATAAAATTAATTTTTGATTAATTGTTTTAAAAAAATAAAACAATATAGTATCAATAGTGTATTGATAGTAATATAATAAGGAAAAAATGGGATTCAAAACTTGTATAACTAATATAATGCAAGAATAAAATTGAGAAAATTTGAAAAAAATTTCAAAAAAGTAGTTGACAAACATTTTCTTTTATGATAATATATATCTTGTCGATACGAAAATGTATCAACGGACAATAGAGATATTAATAACATAAAGAAGCAATTAAGTGTATAATCAATAAAGTCAAGTATCTTGAAAAAGATAACGTCAAGACTAATTAGGTGAAATTTAAATATATGTCTATATATTGAATGAAGAGTTTGATCCTGGCTCAGGATGAACGCTGACAGAATGCTTAACACATGCAAGTCTTTGGCGAAGCTGTGCTTGCACAGCCTAGCCAAGGCGGACGGGTGAGTAACGCGTAAGGAACTTGCCCTGCAGTCAGGGATAACAGACGGAAACGACTGATAAGACCTGGTAAAGTCAGGCGGACTCATGTCCAGCCTGATGAAAAGAGATGCTGCAGGAGAGCCTTGCGTCCTATTAGCTTGTTGGTGGGGTAACGGCCCACCAAGGCGATGATAGGTAGCCGGCCTGAGAGGGTGGACGGCCACAAGGGGACTGAGATACGGCCCTTACTCCTACGGGAGGCAGCAGTGGGGAATATTGGACAATGGGGGCAACCCTGATCCAGCAATTCTGTGTGCACGATGAAGGTTTTCGGATTGTAAAGTGCTTTCAGCAGGGAAGAAAAAAATGACGGTACCTGCAGAAGAAGCGACGGCTAAATACGTGCCAGCAGCCGCGGTAATACGTATGTCGCAAGCGTTATCCGGAATTATTGGGCATAAAGGGCATCTAGGCGGCCAGATAAGTCTGGGGTGAAAACTTGCGGCTCAACCGCAAGCCTGCCCTGGAAACTATGTGGCTAGAGTACTGGAGAGGTGGACGGAACTGCACGAGTAGAGGTGAAATTCGTAGATATGTGCAGGAATGCCGATGATGAAGATAGTTCACTGGACGGTAACTGACGCTGAAGTGCGAAAGCTAGGGGAGCAAACAGGATTAGATACCCTGGTAGTCCTAGCTGTAAACGATGATTACTGGGTGTGGGCATGAAGAGTGTCCGTGCCGAAGCTAATGCGATAAGTAATCCGCCTGGGGAGTACGGCCGCAAGGCTGAAACTCAAAGGAATTGACGGGGACCCGCACAAGCGGTGGAGCATGTGGTTTAATTCGACGCAACGCGAGGAACCTTACCAGATCTTGACATCCTGCGAAGGCCTGCGAGAGCAGGCTGTGCCTCCGGGAACGCAGAGACAGGTGGTGCATGGCTGTCGACAGCTCGTGTCGTGAGATGTTGGGTTAAGTCCCGCAACGAGCGCAACCCCTATTGCTAGTTGCCATCATTAGGTTGGGAACTCTAGCAAGACTGCCTGCGAAGAGTAGGAGGAAGGCGGGGATGACGTCAAGTCATCATGCCCCTTATGATCTGGGCTACACACGTGCTACAATGGCCGGTACAGAGAGCCGCAAGGCGGCAACGCCAAGCCAATCTTTAAAGCCGGTCCAAGTTCGGATTGAAGTCTGCAACTCGACTTCATGAAGCTGGAATCGCTAGTAATCGCAGATCAGCAATGCTGCGGTGAATACGTTCTCGGGTCTTGTACACACCGCCCGTCACACCACGAGAGTTGTCTGCACCTGAAGCTGCCGGTCCAACCGCAAGGAGGAAAGCATCTAAGGTGTGGATAGTGATTGGGGTGAAGTCGTAACAAGGTATCCGTACCGGAAGGTGCGGATGGATCACCTCCTTTCTAAGGAGAAACAAGCACTGCTTCTTTATATATCTTTATAACTGTTAGGACAATGGGAAATGAATAGTAGGTAAAAGATTATAACTAAACTAGAGTAAAAGTTATTCTGGATATAAAGCTAATAAGGGCACACGGAGGATGCCTAGGCAGCAACAGCCGACGAAGGACGTGATAAGCTGCGATAAGCCGGGAGAAGATGCACATAATCATTGATCCCCGGATTTCCGAATGGTAAACCTGCATGCCTGGAGGGCATGCGTGAAAACGGCAAGCCTGCGAACTGAAACATCTAAGTAGCAGGAGGAAAAGAAAGTAAAACGATTCCCCAAGTAGCGGCGAGCGAACAGGGAAAAGCCTAAACCGTGCCAGTGTCAAGCGGACAGCGTTGCTGGCACGGGGTTGCGGGACTTCCATTAACGGATTGTCATAATGTTTAATCTGCATATGTGTAAGTGGAACCAGTTGGGAAGCTGGACCGAAGAAGGTGAAAGTCCTGTAGAACATAAAGCATATGTGGAGACTGGAAGCACCCGAGTAGCGTCAGGCACGAGGAATCTGGCGTGAATCAGCGTGGACCAAATCACGTAAGGCTAAATACTGTTGTTGACCGATAGTGAAGAGTACCGTGAGGGAAAGGTGAAAAGAACCCTGAGCAAGGGAGTGAAACAGAATTTGAAACCGTGTGCTTACAAACGGTAGGAGCACATTATGTGTGACTGCGTGGATTTTGGTTAATCATCCTGCGAGTTATGGCTGGTGGCAAGGTTAATAGACGGAGCCGAAGGGAAACCAAGTCTTAATAGGGCGTCAAGTCGCCAGTCATAGACGCGAAACCTAGTGATCTAGGCCTGTCCAGGCTGAAGCTGAGGTAAGACTCAGTGGAGGGCCGAACTCACCGCCGTTGAAAAGTTGGGAGATGAGACAGGTCTAGGGGTGAAAAGCCAATCGAACTAGGAGATAGCTCGTTCTCTCCGAAATGCATTTAGGTGCAGCCTTGAACTGAGATATGTGGGGGTAGAGCTCTGTATGATCTAGGGGGCGTACTGCTTACCGAAATCAAGCAAACTGCGAATACCATATATTATGTTCAGGAGTGAGTCCGTGGATGACAAGGTCCTCGGACGAGAGGGGAACAGCCCAGACCGCCAGCTAAGGTCCCTAATTATGTCTAAGTGGGAAAGGAGGTGGACATTCATAGACAACCAGGAGGTTGGCTTAGAAGCAGCCATGCCTTGAAAGAGTGCGTAATAGCTCACTGGTCGAGAGTGCCTGCGCCGAAGATGTAACGGGGCTAAGACATAAACCGAAGCTGCGGAAGATACACCGTATCTTGGTAGGAGAGCGTTCTGTAGGCCGTCGAAGGGATGCCGCAAGGCCGTCCTGGAGGTATCAGAAGCGAGAATGCAGGAATGAGTAGCGAGAAGGCGGGCGAGAATCCCGCCGGCCGGAAGTCCAAGGTTTCCAGGGGAAGGCTTGTCCGCCCTGGGGAAGTCGGGACCTAAGCATAAGCAAAATTGTGATGGCGAATGGAAAACAGGTTAATATTCCTGTACCGCTGTTATCGCTTGAGAGACGGAGTGACGCAGGAAGGTATGCGAGAAGGCTGACGGTTTAGCCTTTCTAAGGGCTCAGCGTGGGCGTGCAGGTAAATCCGCACGCCTAAACGTGAGACCTGACGGGGAAGTGCATTTGCATAAGTCGCAGATCCTACACTGCCAAGAAAAACTTCTATCGATGAGAAGCAGCGCCCGTACTGTAAACCGACACAGGTGGACAGAGTGAGAAACTTAAGGCCGACAGGATAACTCTAGCTAAGGAACTCTGCAAAATAGCCCCGTAACTTCGGGAGAAGGGGTGCCTGACATACCTGAAGGAGAGAAGCGCTCCCAGGGGAAACAGGCCGCAGTGAAGAGTCTCAAGCAACTGTTTACCAAAAACACAGGTCTATGCTAAGCTGAAAGGCGACGTATATGGGCTGACACCTGCCCAGTGCCGGAAGGTTAAGAGGAGGAGTGAGAGCTCCGATTTGAAGCCCCGGTGAACGGCGGCCGTAACTATAACGGTCCTAAGGTAGCGAAATTCCTTGTCGGGTAAGTTCCGACCTGCACGAATGGTGAAATGATTTGAGAGCTGTCTTGGCTGGAGACCTGGTGAAGTTGTAATGCCGGTGAAGATACCGGCTACCTGCAGTAGGACGGAAAGACCCCGTGGAGCTTTACTGTAGCTTGGCATTGGGTTCTGGCAATGTGTGTATAGGATAGTTGGGAGACTGTGATGTGATGGCGTCAGCCATTGCTGAGTCGCTGTTGGAATACCAACCATATGCTGTCGGAATTCTAATCTGGCAACGGAGACAGTGCTAGGTGGGCAGTTTGACTGGGGCGGTCGCCTCCCAAAGAGTAACGGAGGCGTTCAAAGGTTCCCTCAGGCTGGATGGAAATCAGCCTAAGAGTGCAAACGCATAAGGGAGCTTGACTGCAAGACTGACGGGTCGAGCAGGTACGAAAGTAGGAGTTAGTGATCCGGCGGTTCCGCATGGAAGGACCGTCGCTCAACGGATAAAAGCTACCCCGGGGATAACAGGCTGATACTTCCCAAGAGTCCATATCGACGGAAGTGTTTGGCACCTCGATGTCGGCTCGTCTCATCCTGGGGCTGGAGAAGGTCCCAAGGGTTGGGCTGTTCGCCCATTAAAGAGGCACGCGAGCTGGGTTCAGAACGTCGTGAGACAGTTCGGTCCCTATCCACTGCAGGCGCCTGAATATTGAAAAGATCTGACCTTAGTACGAGAGGACCGGGTTGGACAGACCTCTGATGTATCAGTTGTCACGCCAGTGGCATGGCTGAGTAGTCACGTCTGGTACGGATAACCGCTGAAAGCATCTAAGCGGGAAGCCGGCTTTGAGATGAATATTCGTAGTATCCATAGAGAACATATGGTCGATAGGCTAGGGGTGTAAGTGCAGCAATGCATTTAGCTGACTAGTACTAATATTACGTCTGCTTTTAAGATAATCTTTTGCTGCTGCTATTTATTTCTCATTGTCTTAATGGACAGTATATATATCTAGTTTGGTGATGATAACGACAGGGATACACCCGGAAACATTTCGAACCCGGCAGTTAAGTCTGTTAGTGCCTAAAATACTTGGATTCGTCCTGGGAAGATAGGTAGTTGCCAAACTTTTTTAAATATGTGTGTCTCCGTAGCTCAGCCGGTTAGAGCATCTGACTGTTAATCAGAGGGTCGTTGGTTCGAGTCCAACCGGGGACGCCATTTTTTTATTTGCAGAATTGAATTTATTTTTGTCATGTCGTATTCTCCTTAGCGGAGTTTTTTTTATCTATTATTATATTTTTTTGTGTATTTTTTTGATTGAAGATAAAATAAAATATTTTTTTTATTATACTCGAATCCATTTAAAATTAATACTAAACCCCATTTGAATAACGAATATTTTATAAATCTTTTTAGCAGATTAAACCTGATATTTATTTTCAAATAATTAAAATAAATATTCGCTTTTTAAACGGAGAATAGTATAAACTATAGATCTAGGTTTTAAGCAAATAGTCATAATCATAGTTTTTGAGTTCGGTTTTAAGATAGTTTTACTATATATTTAAATTTATGAAATTAATTATTATATTTTATAGAAAGTTAAATTATTTAAAAATATAATTTTTTTAATCATTCTCCAAAATTTTTACTCTTTCCTAAAGGAAAAAAATTAGATTTATTTAAAAAATTATGATATTATAAATAATATTGATATGGTGAGGTTAATACTATTTTTTATTTAGATAGTTAATTTGTTATAAATTTTTTACAAAAGATTGAAAGAAAAATAAATAGAATGTAATTTTTGGCTTTTAAATGGGGATGAATATAATAGTTAAATAAAAAAAGTGGTTAATATTGAATTGTTGATAAGTTATTTCAAAAAAATGGAGTTGTCGAGAACATTTGTTAAAGGGATTTGAATATATAGTAAAATTGTCTTAAAACTGAACTTAAAAACTGTGACTATTTTAGTTAACTCTTAAATTCATATAATTTTTAGCAGTTTAATTTAAAATAAATTTGAATATAAAATAAAAAAATTTAAAAAGAGGGAAATTATAAATGACTGGGAAAGAAAAGGAAGTAAAAGAAAATAGGATTCAGGAATTGCTTGTGAAAAGGGAAGAGTATTTGAATAGCGGGGAAATTGAGAAAGAAATTGAGGTTTTGAGGGAATTGAGGGTATTGTTTAGAAGAATTTTTGGGCAGGAGAGTGAAGAAAATGCGAAAATTTTGACGGAATTGGGGAATGCGTTGAAATATGTGGGGAAATTTGATGAGTCGGTAAGATTATTGACGAAGGCGGAAAATATTATTTTGGAGATTTATGGTGAAAACAGTCTTCCGTATGTGACTTGTAATGCTAATCTTGCTGAGGTTTACAGAGTTATGAAGAATTATGAAAAAGTTGAGGAAAAATATCATAAGGCGATAAAAATTTATAAAAAGAATAATTTTCAAAATGGATATATATTTGCTGGAATTTGTAATAATTTGGGGCTTTTTTATGAGGAAAATGGTCGGTATCAGGATTCGGTGAAATGGCAAAAAAAAAGTTTGATAATATTGCAGGATCTGGAAGATAGTGAAATTCAGGGAGCAATTATATTGAGCAATATGGTAAAGCCTTATTTGAAACTTGATGAAAAAAAAATGGCAGAAAATATAGTAGATGAAGTGTTGAAAATATTAAAGAGACGAGTTGGAGAAGGCAGTAATCTCTATTTAAATATTTTGAATAATTTTATAAATGCTTATTTTGAAAATAAAAGTTATAAAAAGACGTTGGAATTGCTAGAAAAATGTGAAAAAATTTCTAAGGATGTTTTTGGAATTGAAAATGAAAATTATAAAGCAATTTTAGAAAAAATAAAAATTGTGAAAAATAAAATTGATAAAAATAAAATGGAAAAGTATGTATGGAAAAAACAAATTGTAAAAAAAGTAAAAAAATAAAGGGAGTTTGAAAATATATGGATAAATTAGATGATTTTTTAAAATATTCTGTATTATTTTCCTATTATAGCGAACTTTTTCCAAAGAAAAAGAGAGAATATTTAGAACTTTATCTGGAGGAAAACAGTTCTCTTTCAGAAATTGCAGAACAATGTGGAGTTACAAGACAAGCAGTTTTTGACAATATAAAAAAAGGAGTTCAGAAACTGGATGAATATGAAAATAAACTTGGAATATTTAAAAAGGAAAAGGAACTGAAGAGAAAATTGGAATATTTGAAAAAAAATTTTACTATGGGGAATCTGGAAAAAATAATAGAAGATTTTGATTATGCAGAATAAAGATATACTACAGATTTTAAAGTTAGAAGTATTAGTGAACTACTCCCGCTTTTAGAAGCGGGAGCTTCTTGGGAAGTATCTGCTTTTGCTAGCCAAATATATTTACCAAGCTCTTCGGGCAGTTCCTACCCTGTTTTTTTATTTCCTAATATTTCAACATTTCTTTTCCAATATCTTTTATATTCAGTGCCGCATTATAATCCCTATCAATCTCAATTCCACAGCACTCACATTTATAACTTCTTTCTGATAATTTCAGTTTCTCTTTAACGTTTCCACATCTACTACAAGTTTTCGATGACGGAAACCACTTATCTATCTTCAAAAATTGTTTCCCTAAAAACATCAGTTTATACTCAACCATCCTCAAAAACATTCCCCACCCATTATCTCCTATACTTTTCCCAAAATTTAATGCCTGGCTCATCCCTTTCATATTCAAATCCTCAACAACCACGGCATTGTATTCTTCAGACAATTTTTTCGATAATTTATGCAAAAAATCCTTTCGGCAATTTTTGATATACTCATGCAATCTTGATATTTTCATTTTTTGTTTATACCAATTTTTAGAAAATTTCACTTTTCTTGATAACGATTTCTGTAATTTCTTCAATTTTTTCTCCAACATCCTAAAATATCTTGGATAATCAGCCCTTTGGTTTTCAGAACTGACAAATAATTCAGACATCGAAAAATCAAGTCCAATCACTTTATCATTACTTGACATTTTTTGAATTTCTTTTTCAAATTCTGTCAAAACAGAAACATAGTAATTTCCATTGCTATTTGTCAATGTTACTGACTTTATCTTGTAATCCTTCGGTATTTCTCTATGATATTTTAATTTAACTTTTTTCAATTTTGGCAAAACCAAATATTTGTTTTCCTCAATTCGTATTGAATTATTCACACAATTTGTCGTGTAACTTTTAATACTATTCTTTTTAGATTTGAACTTTGGAAACTTCGCTCTCTTTTGAAAAAAATTCGTAAACGATCGTTTTACATTCAATTGAGCATTTGAAAGTGCTAGACTGTCTACTTCTTTTAGAAATTGATTTTCACTTTTCAAACTGGCAGGTGTGATTATTTTATTTTTTCCAGTTTCTCCATAAAATTTATTCGCAGCATACAAAATCGTATTGTAAACAAAACGAACACATCCAAAAGTCTTATTTATCAACAATTCTTGTTCCTTATTTGGATAAATCCTGTATTTGAATGCTAAATTATATTTCATAAAATTACACCTCCTTTTGATTTTTAATATATTTTTTAATTATTTCTCTTCGATATTTTATACAAAAATTGTATCATGGATGTATCCTTTTTTCAATTTTTTTTACAAAAAAAGCAATTCATTTCCCACTTGTAGAAGTTGGAGACTTCTTGCTATCTTTTTGTTAAAATTTTTTCTTTATGGAAATCCTTAATTTATGAAGTAAAATAAATAAATTGATAAAAATTTTTGATATTAATTTGAGTCTTTTAAAAAATCAGTTTTTTAGATTTTTCAAGTTTTTTGTGATTGTTCTGTTTTACGAATATAATAAATTTTAGGAAATAAATTTGTAAAAAATAGATAAATATAAAAACTAAATTTCTATTGACAAATGAAAAAGTTAGGGTATAATTACTATGTAAAGAATATGTGAAATTATAAACTTGTAAATTTTAGATTATTGCTATTTGGATTAGACAAAACTGAAATGGCGGGGAATGGCTCTTAATGAATATTTTCCCCTTTTAGTTTTGTTTTTTTGTTTATTTTATAGTTTTTATTTTAAGATTAATTATATACTGGAGATATTTCTAATTTTGCTTTTGATTTTAAATAACTAAAAATATGAAAATTATTAAGGAGGAAATAGAGATGGGATTTAGAAAAGACTTTTTGTGGGGTGGAGCTACTGCTGCAAATCAGCTTGAAGGTGCTTATGATGTGGATGGAAGAGGACTTGCCAATGTGGATTTGTCACCAGTTGGGGAAGATAGGCTTGCTGTGATTACTGGGAAGCGAAAAATGCTGGAATTTGATGATGAACATTTTTATCCTGCTAAAGGAGCGATTGATTTTTATCATAGATATAAGGAAGATATTGCATTGTTTGCTGAGATGGGATTTAAGACTTATAGAATGTCGATTGCGTGGACTCGGATTTTTCCGAATGGAGATGAAGAAACTCCGAATGAAAAAGGTCTTGAATTTTATGAAAATGTATTTAAGGAATGTAGAAAATATGGGATTGAACCATTAGTTACAATAACTCACTTTGATTTTCCAATTCATTTAATCAAGGAATACGGTGGATGGAGAAACAGAAAAGTTATTGATTTTTACAAGAGATTGTGTACTGTAATTTTCACTAGATATAAAGGACTTGTAAAATACTGGCTTACATTTAATGAAATTAATATTTTGTTGCACGCACCGTTTATGGGAGCTGGAATTGTATTTGAAGAAGGGGAAAATAAAAATCAAGTTTTATACACAGCGGCACACAATGAATTGGTGGCAAGTGCTTGGGCTACAAAAATTGGGCATGAAATTGATCCTGAAAATAAAATTGGATGTATGCTTGCGGCTGGAAAATTTTATCCATTAACTTCTAAGCCTGAAGATGTCTGGGTTGCGCTTGAAAAAGACAGGGAAAACTATTTCTTTATTGATGTTCAGGCTCGTGGATATTATCCTGATTATGCTAAGAAATTTTTTGAAAGAGAAAATATAAATGTTGGAATTACAAGTGAAGATGAAGAAATTTTAAGGGAAAATACAGTTGATTTTGTAAGTTTTTCATATTATACAACTCGTTGTATTTCTGCCGAAGCTGATAAGCTTGGAGAAGGAAACTTGTTAAAAACAATGAGAAATCCGTACATTGAAGTGACAGATTGGGGATGGGGATTAGATCCGTTAGGATTTAGAACAACAATAAATGAAATTTATGACAGATACCAAAAGCCGCTGTTTGTTGTGGAAAATGGACTTGGAGCTGTTGATGTTCCAGATGAAAATGGGTATGTGGAAGATGACTACAGAATAGATTATTTAAGAGATCATATAAAGGCAATGAAGGAAGCAGTTGAACTGGATGGAGTGGAACTTCTAGGATATACAACTTGGGGACCTATCGACTTGGTAAGTGCGGGAACTGGAGAAATGAAAAAACGTTACGGATTTATCTATGTAGATAGAGATAACGATGGAAATGGAACGTTAAAGAGAAGCAAGAAAAAATCATTTGACTGGTATAAAAAAGTTATTGCAAGCAATGGAGAAGATTTGGATTAGTGTTCAAAATTAAAATTTTTACAAGTAATTTAGATATAAAAGTTAAGTAATAATAAAAATATTTATTTACAAATGTATAAAAAATTACAAGTATGAAAAATGTTTTGTAAAAAGATAAAAAAATGCTTCGATCTTAATTGATTGGGGTATATTTTTTTATTCAATTAAAGAAAATGATTTGGGAAATAAAAGAAAAGCGTGATAAAATGAGAGTAGAAATAGAAAAAAGATAGAAAGTTCAGGAAGGGAGAGCAGATGACAGAAAAAGAAAAAATGATAGCAGGAATGATTTATGATGCTAAGTAAAGTTGTAAAAAAAATAACAGATTAAAAAAATAAGAAATTTTATTATTTGTAAATTTTTAAAAATTATAATTATTTAAAAAGGGAGGTAAGTAAAATTGTGATTGAAAATTTAAAATTAAAAAAAGTAAATGCTCCAAAAGATTTACCATTATTAGCAAGTTTATCAATGGCAGTACCGATATTAATTGGATTATTGTCAAATAATTTAAAATTAGGAATGACAGCTTCATTAGCAGCAATTTTAGTTGTATATTTTCCGTTAAAAGGTTCGTTTTCTGAAAAAATCTTAATGCTAATGGGGTGTTCATTTGGATTCATATCAGTTTATACGATTGGATTAGTTTTTAGCTTTAACACGGTAGTTTCAGTTATAGTATTTGGAATAACAGCAGGAATTATTCACTGGATGGTTTCACATTTTAAATTAAAACCTCCAAAAGATTTCTTTTTTGTAATGATATGCTCAAATGCTATTTCAATTCCACATCAACCGATTCAAAAAATTGCAGAAAATATAGGTTATATGACTTTTGGAACATTGTCAACATGTTTAGTAGTATTTTTGTATTGTTTCATAGTGAAAAAAAAATTAAATCTAGAAAAAACATTGAATATTCCTCATACTCCGCAAGAAATAAGAAAAAGTATTATTGAAGCAATCATATTTGGAATATTTTTGAGTATAGCTTTAGGAGTGGGATATTTTTTAAATTTGACAAATCCGTATTGGGTAGCAGTAGCTTGTATCGCCGTAATGCAAGGAAATTCAACTCAACATGTTTTTAAAAGAAGTGTTCAAAGAATAGTTGGGACTTTAATAGGAGTTGTTTTTTGCTGGGGAATACTTTTATTTGCAAAAAATCCATGGGAAATATGTATGCTAATAATAATCCTCCAATTTATTGTCGAATATTTAGTTCCAAGAAATTATGGAATAGCAATGATTTTTATAACACCACTTACAATTTTTTTGTCAGAAGCAGGTACATTATTTACAAAAAGTCCTTTTTTATTTGCCGAAGGGAGACTTTTTAACACGATAATAGGTTCTTTAATAGGGATTATAGGTGGATATGTCGTATATCATGAAAAATTTAGAGAATAATTTAATTTTTTCTAAAAAATATCTTAAAATAATTAATTCTATAAATTTGGATATAATAAAAAATACTCTAATCTTAATTGATAGGAGTATTTTTTTGTTATAATACTGTGAGATTTTACCGCCTCACAATTTAAAATATGAAAGGAAGACACCAAATTATGATTAACAGGGACTTTCTAGTATTTATTATTCTAGTTGTAATTTTAACTTTCTGGTTTAATAGAGCTAAATAGAAGCTGTTAATTCCTCCTTGAATATTTCAGCCTCACAAGTTAGTGCTGTTTTTTTATATAAGGGAAAAAATTGGGAAATAAAGATAAATGTGGTAAAATTATGATAGAAATAAATATTTGTAAATAATGGACTTTTCAATAAATTGGTATAAATAATAATAAAAAAATTATTAGGAGGATTGTAAAAAAATGAAAAATTATAAAGAGTTAGAAAAAATATTATTTTCAATGGATGGAAAAAGTTATTCAGCGTATAAGTCCCTAAAGGGAGAATATAAATTTCTAAAGTATGTTCTTGCAATTGACCATGTCCAATCAGATCCTTACGCTCCACCTTCAAGAATGCGAATTATAATGGATAGAAAAATTTCAGGAATTCCTTATGAATTAACAGATACAAAGGAGAAAAATATTGCAGTTTCAGATTTTCTTACAAGAAATTTTTACAAGGAAATTCAGAAAAATGGAAATGATAGTTCAGGAACAGGAGGAAGTGGAAGAATTTTTATTGATAGATGTGGACAAGAAATTTTAGAAAGAACATCAGTTTTGATAAAGGAAAATAAAATAGAAGTTAGATTTGAAATGGGAATGCCAGCAAGAGGTAGACGAATAATGGGAAAAGCTGCACAAAAAATTATTTTTGAACAGTTACCTAAAATTGTTGAGAAATCTATTATATATGATAATTTGAACAAAGAAGCCTTAAAAGAGCAAATAATTTTAGTATTAGACCAAGAATATATACGAAAAGTATTGAAAGAAAAAGAATTAGTCGCATTTGTAGCTAACGATTCAATACTTCCACGTGAAAACGGAATTTCAGATAAACCAATGAAAAATGCGGTCAAATTCAAAAGTCCAGAAAAATTTGAAATTACGTTAAATCTTCCAAGTGGAAAAGAAGTATCTGGAATGGGGATTCCAAAAGGAATTACACTAATTGTAGGGGGAGGTTATCACGGAAAATCAACTTTACTAGCATCTCTTGAACGAGGAATTTACAATCACGTTGCTCAAGATGGACGTGAATTCATAATTTCTGAAACAGATGCAGTAAAAATACGTGCAGAAGATGGAAGAAATGTAGAAAAAGTAAATATCAGTGGATTTATCAACAATTTGCCAGGAAATAAAGACACCAGAATTTTTTCAACTGAAAATGCAAGTGGAAGCACTTCACAAGCAGCAAATGTAGCCGAAGCCCTAGAATATGGAACATCTTTACTTTTAATAGATGAAGACACCTCTGCCACAAATTTCATGATTCGTGATGGAAGAATGCAAAAACTTGTTGCAAAGGAAAAAGAGCCTATAACACCATTTATTGACAGAGTAAAAGAACTTTATGATAATTTTGGAGTTTCCACTATACTAATTATCGGTGGTTCTGGAGATTATTTTGATGTAGCAAATCATGTTATAATGATGGATGAGTATGTACCAAAAGATGTAACGAAAAAGGCAAAGGAGATTGCAAAATCAGATGAAAATAAGCGAGAATTTTCTTCAAATGATAAATTTCAAGGAATTACACAGCGAATTCCACTCAAAAAAAGTTTTTCGCAATCTGGAAAACTAGATAAAACAAAAGCCAAAGGGAAATACAGCATTCTATATGGAAAGGAATTAATCGACATTTCTGGGCTGGAGCAGCTTGTGGATGACAGCCAGACAAACTGCATTGCTGTAATGGTTGACTATTTTAAAAATAAAGTGCTGGATGAAAAACTCACGCTTTCGCAAGCGGCTGACAGGATCTATGAAAAAATTGAAAAGGAAGGGCTTGACTCGATTTCTTTATACACAGGGCATCCAGGAAATTTGGCATTGCCTAGAAAGCAGGAATTTTGTGCGGCAGTGAATAGATATAGAAAATTGAAAATAAAATAGTAATTAAATTTGAAATAAAAAAATATTGTAAAAGAAGTGGTTGGTATGAAAACTAAAGTATTGGTGTTTGTAGGTTTGTTTTTGGTGAGTGTGTTGGGAATTTCTAGTGAATTACCCTTTCCAACTATTCCAATTATTTCGTATTCGTTAAATGCGAAAGTATTTGATTATGGGCAGAATATTGTTTCCATTGAGATTGATACAAAAGGGCAAGGGAAAAATATTCAAAATAAACAAATTGATAAAGATACATTTAAAGTTTTTGCTAAAGGAACTTTGCCAAAAGATGCTGGAATTGTGCTAGATGATAAGACTAAATCATTGGGGACATTTGAAGTTGAGAGGGAAATTGAGAATATTTATGTGAATGACAAGGGAAATATTGTTATTAATTTGAAATATGGAAAAGATGTGGTTGGAGCAAATACTTTGAGTTATGTTACAGGGGATGTTTCTCGAAATGTATTGATGGATTTAGAGTATGGAGTGGATCAAAAAAAGAAAATAAAGGATTATAAAACAGGATTTCATATACAAGGGAAAATTGTTGATGAGGAAGCTGATAAGTTTGTAGCGGCGAAGTCTAAAAGTGGAGTGAATTATCAATATTTTAAACCTGTTAATAAAGATGATGGGAAGAAACATCCGCTTATAATCTGGTTTCATGGGAATGGTGAAGGCGGATACAAGGATTATCGGAATAATGTTTCACAAAAATTGGCAAATCGTGGGGCAGTGGCTTTTGCAGAAGATAAAGCACAAAAGATATTTGGCGGGGCTTATGTTGTGGCACCGCAGGCTGATGACACTTGGTATAACAATTATAGTAAAGGATACATAAAATCAGTAAAGGCTATGATTGATGAATTTGCTTCTGAAAATAATGTTGATAAAAATAGAATTTATATTTTTGGAGCTTCTGCTGGTGGATATATGTCATTTAGAATGATAATCGAGTATCCAGATTATTTTGCGGCATTTAGTACAAGTGCGGCTGCTCTTGATAAAGCGGCTATTTCTGGCGGAGTTGCAACTACTGCACAGGATTTGATGAAAATAAGAAATAAACCGCTTTGGATGGTTCACGCACAAAATGATCCGACTATTTCCTACGAAAATACAAGTAAAAGAGTTTATGACGTTCTTTCAAAATATGGAGCAATACTTTCCTCTTATCCAAATGTAAAAATTGGTGAAACTGAGTACAATGGACACTGGAGCTGGATTTACAGCCTTAGAAATATGCCTGTGAATGATAAAGGTGAGCATTTATTTGAATGGATGGCAAGACAGAATTTGAAAACTAGATATTATTAGTTTAAAATGAAAACAGAAAAAAGGCTTGCTTATAATAGTAAATTTTAAGTTTAGTTTTTTTTGTTCATATATTCTAATCCATTTAAAATTGAACTGTTAAAAATCATATAAACTTAAGATTTGAAAAAAATAATTATAGTTTTTGCCAGCTTAGTTTTAAATCAGGTAGAACATAAGGTAAATTCTTTTAGAAAAATTTGGAAAAAAAATAAAAATATATTGAAAAAATGCTTTCTAAATGATATAATTTTATAATGTGAACTATTATAAAAAAAGTATTAAAATAGATAGGATTTGGAGAAATTTTATGAATAAAAGTGAAGTATTTCAAAGGCTTTTTAACAAAGAAAAAACATTAGATCTTGAAATAAAAAATGTTTCAATCAATTCAAGGGAGCTTGAAAAAAATGATGTTTTTGTTGCCATTAGAGGCGGGAATAATTTTGTTAATGAAGCATTGGAAAAGGGAGCTGTTGCTGTTTACGATAGCGAAGCTGTGAAAATTGATGAAAAATATGCTGATCGTGCATTTTTTGTAAAGGATAGTGTTGAATTTTTGCAAAATTTTGCTAGGGAATGGCGAAAAAATTTAGATATAAAAGTAATTGGAATTACAGGGAGCAATGGGAAAACGACTGTAAAGGACATGATTTACCATTTGCTTTCACAAAAATATAAAGGGAAAAAGACTGAAGGGAATTACAATAATCATATTGGACTGCCCTTCACTTTGTTGCGTGCTGAAAAGGATGATGAGTTTATCATTTTGGAAATGGGAATGAGCGGCTTTGGAGAAATCGATTTGCTGGGGCAAATTGCATTGCCTGATATTAATGTAATTACAAATATTGGGGAGTCGCATCTGGAATTTTTGAAAACGAAGGAAAATGTATTTTTGGCAAAAACGGAAATTATTCCATACATTAAAGACATGCTTGTAATTAATGGCGATGATGAGTATTTAAAAAATGTGAAGGCTGAAAATATTGAAGTTGTAAGGGCTTTAAGTTTGGAAAATAATAAGTTCAAGGAGAAAACATCTGATTTTTATTATGGAGATGTTCATTTTAACGAAAGTGGAACTGAATTTTTTCTGAAATATTTTGGGAAAATTTGTCAAAGTACAGTTGAAAGAAATTATAAGACGAATGTTCTGGGAGAACATAACGTGCTAAATTTAGTTATGGCGATTGCTGTGGCTAAGCAATTCGGGATGGAAGATAAAATAATCGGTGAAGCTGTAAAAAATATTGGCTTGACTGGAATGCGGTTTCAAATAATTGAAAACGGCAACACAACATATATTAATGATGCCTATAATGCAAGTCCAATGTCTATGGAGAAATCACTTGAAACATTTTCCCAAATATATAATGATAGATTAAAAGTTGTAGTTTTGGGGGATATGCTGGAACTAGGGGAAAATGAACTGGAGCTTCATAGCAATCTTTTTAATACAATAAAAAATACAAAATTTGATAAACTTTATTTATTTGGAAATAGAATGAAAAGTTTATTTGAAAAAATAAAAGAAAATGTTGAAAATAAAAATATGGACAATGGGAATTTTGAAATCAATGAAGCCTTGAAAAATGGAGAATTTGAGCATTTTGATGAAAAGGAAAAAATAAAAGAAAAAATAAGACAGATTTCAGCGGAAAAGGTAGTGCTGTTAAAGGCATCACGAGGAATGAAACTGGAAGAAATCATAGAAAAATAAATATTTAAAATTGGAAAGGAGAAGAATTTTTTTATTAAAATAAGAAGATTCTATAAAAGATAATGTTATATTTATTACAAGATTTATTTATAAACAGCTGGGGAGTTTTACGTATTTTTAAATCAATAATGTTAAGAGCCTCTGTAGCATTTATGATAGCATTTTTATTTATGCTGATTTTTGGAAAACCGTTTATTGCTTGGCTGAAAAAGAAAAAATATGGAGATACAGCGAGAGAAGAAGGGCCTAAATCGCATTTTGACAAGTCTGGAACACCTACAATGGGAGGAATTTTAATAATCGGAGCAATTTTATTTGCAACTGCCATTGCTGGAAATTTTAAAAATAAATTTATTGTGTTTTTGTTTATAATTACAATTTTATTTACGACAATAGGATTTTACGATGATTATTTAAAATTAACAAGACATAAGAATGGGCTTTCTGGAAAGAAAAAAATATTGGGACAAATGATAATTACAGCATTGACATTTTGGTTTGTTTATAAATATGGACTTGTTAATAAAACAATTGATTTTTCAATAGTTAATCCAATAATAAAAAATTCTTATTTTTATATAACACCGATTTTATTCTTTGTATTTATAGCTTTTGTAATAATCGGATCTTCAAATGCTGTAAATTTAACAGATGGATTGGATGGACTTGTAAGCGGACCTACAATTGTAGTAAGTATCACACTTTTAATCATAACTTATTTGACTGGAAATGTAAAATATGCAAAATACCTAAATCTTTACTATGTTCCGCAAGCTGCTGAAATAATAGTTTATCTTGCGGCGGTAATTGGAGCATTAATTGGATTTTTATGGTATAATTTTTACCCAGCTCAAGTATTTATGGGAGATACAGGTTCTTTGACATTGGGAGGAATTTTAGGAATTATAGTTATTTTTATAAAGCAGGAATTGTTGCTTCCAATAGCAGGTTTCATATTTATTATGGAAGCATTGTCGGTTATGATTCAAGTCTGGCACTTTAAAACTTTTGGAAAAAGAGTATTTAAAATGGCGCCAATTCATCATCACTTTGAATTATTGGGATTGCCTGAAACGAAAGTTACAATAAGATTCTGGATTGTTTCAATAATGACATGTTTATTGACATTTGTAATTTTGAAATTAAGATAAATAAAGCAGGGGGGGATTTTCCCCTGCAATCTAATTTTAAATTTTGAAAAATTATGTTTTTATTTATTATTTCATGAAAAGTGAAATTGTAAATAAGAATATAATAAATTTATTCTTTAAGTATTTATTTTAGTTGAATATTTAGGGATTTTAAATTTGGAAATATAGAAATGAATAGAGAGGAAGAAATCACATGGATAAAAAAGGGATTGTATTCGGTGCTGGGTTAAGTGGGCTTGGTGCGAAGGAATTACTGGAAAAAAATGGATATGAAGTGTATTTGATAGATGATAAGGTTGCATTGCCGTCAGAGGAAGGGATTAGACTTTTGAATGAAGGAGGAATTGAGTTTGTTGTGAAAAGTCCTGGAATTCCTTGGAAGGCGGAACTTTTGAAGGTTGCAAAGGAAAAGAACGTTAAAGTTATTTCAGAAATAGATTTGGCTTATAAGTATGTGGATAAAAATATAAAAATTATTTCATTTACTGGAACAAATGGAAAAACTACGACATCGACAAAAATGGCAGAACTTTTAAATTTTGCTGGATTTCGTGCCAGACTTGCTGGAAATGCCGGATTTTCATTTGCAAAGCTGGTGGCTGATGAGGAAGAGCTGGATTATGTTGTGCTGGAACTTAGCAGTTATCAATTGGAGAATAATCCGCAAATTCATTCAAATATCGCTGGAATAATAAATTTGACGCCAGATCATCTGACAAGATATAATTCAGTAGAAGATTATTATATTACAAAGTTTGCAATTTTTGATAAGCAGACTGAAGATGACTTTGCATTGATTAATTTAGATGATAAGGTTTTTGATGAATTGTATAAAAGAAGTGAAATAAATGAAAGAGTAAAGGCTCAAAAAGTATATTTGAGTACACAGGCAAAGGGAACAGTTTTTGTTTATGAAAATAATATCCGTGTAATGAAGAATTTAAATAGCCGTATTGATGAAATTCAAAATTTTGAAGAAAAAATTGATGAAGTTTCAGAAATTTTGATGAAAACGGATGAATTGTCGTTAAAAGGGAAACATAATTTGGAAAATATGCTGTTTTTAATAAGTTCGGCAAAAATATTGAATGTGGAAAATGAAAAATTAGTTGAATTTTTGAAAACGACAACTGCATTGGAGCATAGGCTTGAAAACTTCTTTGTAAAAGGAAATACAACGTTTATTAATGATTCTAAAGGAACAAATGTGGAATCGACATTGAAGGCTATTGATTCGTTTAATAATGCAATTATTATGATTTTAGGTGGAGATGATAAGAAAATTGATAATATGCCTTTAATTAAAAGAGTTAAGGAAAAAGTTGATTTTGTTTATTTGATTGGAGATAATGCTCAGATTTTGATTGATGATATGGAAAAAGTTGGATATAAGAATTATAAAAATTTAGAGACAGTTGAAAATGTGCTGAATTATTTAAAGGAAAATGTGGATTTTTCAAAGGATCAGACAGTGCTGTTTTCACCTGCGACTTCTAGTTTTTGCCAATTCAAGAGTTTTGAACATAGGGGAAAAGTATTTAAGGAACTGACAGAAAAAATTATTGGGAAATAGTTTTTCTTTTGGAAAAATGGAATTTAGGAGAAAAAATTGAATAGGAAAAAAATATTAGGGACAGGATTTATAATAGTAATTTTAATACTTTCAGCACTTAGCATCATAACGATGGCAAGCCTTAGTGCTCCAAGGGCACAAAATGAAAATAAAGTAAGCTATTATTATTTAATGCGGCAAATGATATGGTTAATTTTTGGATGGCTAGGCTTTTTGGTTACTGCTAATCTTAATTATAAAAAATACAGGGAAATAACAAAATATTTATATGTTATAGGTGCTTTTTCACTTGTGATGGTCTTAGTGATAGGAACAACTAAAAATGGAGCTAAACGTTGGATTGACCTTGGAATGGGAATGCGTATTCAGCCTTCGGAATTTGTAAAGCTGATATTGATTGTAGTTCTTTCAACACTTGTGTATAATCTTAAAATACGGAATAAGATAAGTAAGCATCCATGGTTGTCAAGTATAGTTATAATGGGAACTACAGGAGTCTATATGTTTCTTATTTTATTTGAAAAATCATTTAGTAATACAGTTCAGATTGCAATAATTGGAATGACTTATTTACTTGTTTCAGAATTAAAATTTTCAATAATTGCACTTTATACGGGACTAGGCGGGATTTTAGGATGGTTTGGAGTAATGAAAGTTGGGTATAGGGCAAGCAGAATTGCGGAGCATACTTCTAAAGAAATTGGATTCCAGACAACGCAGTCGTTAATTGCAATATCTAACGGTAAGATTTTTGGAAAATTTTATGGAAATGGATTCCAGAAATATGGATTTTTGCCAGAAATACATACAGATTATATCTTTTCGGGATATGCTGAAGAAAATGGATTTTTAGGAATATTATTTCTGCTTGGGTTATATGCGGCTTTATTAATTATAATTGGAATTACTTTAAAAAAAGTAAAAGACTTGTATGCAAAATATCTTTTAGCTGGAATTTTTATAATAATTGCAACACAGGTAATTGGAAATGTGGCAGTTACAAGTAAAATAATCCCTTCTACAGGAATCCCGCTTCCAATGATGAGCTACGGTGGAAGTACAATGGTTGCGATGATGTTGATGCTGGGCATTGTCTATAATATAATAAGAACAGTCTATAAGCAGGAAATGGGAAATCAGCTGGATGAGTTAAATGAAA
The DNA here is from genome assembly GCF_007990445.1 of Leptotrichia wadei. Lineage (NCBI taxonomy): Bacteria > Fusobacteriati > Fusobacteriota > Fusobacteriia > Fusobacteriales > Leptotrichiaceae > Leptotrichia > Leptotrichia wadei. The sequence goes on along the minus strand of NZ_AP019841.1, from coordinate 2,271,200 downwards.
TTGACTATATGATGTAATAAATCAAATAAAACGAGAGGAAGAATAAGCGATGGAAAAAGTAGTATTTACTACAGGTGGAACAGGTGGACACATTTATCCTGCCTTATCAATTGCAAAAAAAGTAAGGGAAAAGGGAATAGATACTTTATTTATTGGGACGAAGCATAGAATGGAAAAGGACATTGTGCCAAAGGAAAATTTTAGATTTATAGGACTTGATGTATTGCCGTTAAGAAGTATAAAATCTGTATTTAAAATGATGAAAGCAACAATGGATACGATAAAGCTGCTAAAAAAGGAAAAACCTACAAAAATAATAGCATTTGGAAATTATATAACAATACCAGCATTGGTAGCGGCTAATGTGCTACGAATACCATATTACCTTCAGGAGCAGAATCACACAATGGGTCAAGCAAATAAGTGGTTTTACAAAGGAGCAAAAAAAGTATTTGTCGCTTTTGAAAATACGCTTGAAAGTGTTAAGGAAAAATATAAAGACAAATTTGTTGTGACTGGAAATCCATTGAGGGAAGAATTTTATGGGAAAAATAAAGCTGAAGAAAGAAAAAAACTGAATATAAAGGATGATGAAAAAGTAATTCTTGTAATTGGTGGAAGCTTGGGAGCTAAAAATATAAATGAGGCTATCTTGAAAAAGTGGAAAACACTTTCATCAGATGGAGAAATAAGATTATTTTGGGCAACTGGGAAGGATAATTACGAGGCTTCGACTTACAGAATAAGAGATTTTGGAACAGCGGTAGTTGAGCCGTATTTTGAAAATGTGCCGGAACTGATGGCAGCTTCTGATATTGTAATTTGCCGTGCTGGAGCTTCAACTATTTCTGAGCTTATCCAGCTGGAAAAGCCATCGGTATTGATTCCATACGATTTTGTCGGACAAAAGGAAAATGCAGATGTGCTGGAATATGTAAATGGTGCAAAAATATTTACAAATGAAACTGCAGAAGAGGCGATAGATGAGGCTCTGTCAATAGTGGGACAGGCTTCAATGCTGGAATTTATGAGTGAAAATGTAAGAACCTTGAAAAAGGGAAATTCAGCGGAAATAATAGTAAATGAAATGGGACTTTAAACAGAGAACATAGAAATAAATTATAAAACAGGAAAGAGAAAATTTGGAGGAAATTATGCTAACAAAAGTAAATAACGTGTATTTTAGCGGAATAAATGGAATTGGAATGAGTGGACTTGCAAAAATTTTAGCAGCAGATGGATTTAATGTGGCAGGTTCAGATTTAGAAAGAAAAGCTGTGACAAAAGATATGGAAGATATGGGAATAAAAGTTTACATTGGGCAAGTTGAAGAAAATGTAAAAGATAAGGGAATAGACTTATTTGTATATTCAACAGCAATTAAAGAAACAAATCCGGAATATAAATATATTGTTGACAATAATATAAAAAAAATAAAAAGAGGACAGCTGCTTGCGGAAATAATGAACAGATTTGATGGAATCGCTGTAGCGGGAACTCACGGAAAAACTACTACAAGTTCAATGATGAGCGTGGCACTTTTGGAAAAAGAGCCATTTATCGTAGTTGGAGGAATAATTCCTGAAATTCAAAGTAACAGTAAAATTGGAAATTCAGAATATTTTATTGCTGAAGCTGATGAAAGTGACAATTCATTTTTGTATATAAAACCAAAATATTCTGTTGTAACAAATGTAGAAGCCGATCACTTGGATCATCACGGAACATTTGAAAATATAAAGAAATCATTTGAGCAATTTATTGACAGTACAGAAAGAATTGCAGTTCTTTGTAAAGATACTGTCGGAAAAGTTGGGCTTAATTTGAAGAATAAAAATATAGCATGGTATAGCATAAAGGATGAAACTGCTGATATTTATGCAAAAAATATAAGAGTGGAAAATGGAATAACAAGTTTTGAAGTTGTGAAAAAAGGTGAAGATTTGGGAACATTCAGCTTGAGCATTCCTGGAGAGCACAATGTTGCAAATTCGCTTCCAGTAATTTATTTTGCCCATGAATTTAATTGTAATATGAAAAAAGTAAAGGAAAGAATTTTAAAATTTAAAGGGGCAAAGAGAAGATACCAAGTTATTTATGATAATAATTTAAGAATAATTGATGATTATGCACATCATCCAACGGAAGTAAAAGTTACAATAACTGCGGCACATAAGACTGAAAAGGGAAAAGTAACTGTAATTTTTCAGCCGCACCGATATAGCCGTACAAAATTCTTCTTTGATGACTTTGTAACTTCATTAAAGGAAGCCGATGATTTAATTCTGCTTCCAATATATGCAGCAAGTGAAGACAATACTTATGGAGTATCTTCAGAATTGCTTGCTGAGAAAATCGGAGGAAATGTGAGGGTGCAAACTCAGGAGGAAATTGAAAATATTATAAAAAATGATAGAAATAGCGGAAATACTTACGTATTTATGGGAGCTGGAAGTGTATCAGGAGTAGCTCATGCAATTGCAGATGATTTGAAAAAGATGGAAAAATAAATATAATTAAAAAGTAGAAATCCAAAAAAGGAGAAGTAAAATAGAAAATGGAAATAATAAAAAATGCCAAAATGAAGGAATATTCAAATATGAAAGTTGGCGGAACTGCAAAAGAGCTTATTTTCATAGATGATAAAAATGAATTAAAGGAAATTTTACAAACTAGAAGCAATATTTTCCTTTTGGGAAATGGAACAAATACTCTTATTAACGATGGAAATTTAGATATAAGTTTTTTGTCGTTAAAAAGACTGAAAAATATAACAGTTGAAAAAAAAGTTAGAAATGAAGAAAAAGCTGGAGATGAAAATAAAGAGAATAACTACGATCTTGTAAGGGTAGAAGCTGGACTGGACTTAGATGATCTGATAGAATTTATGGAAAAAAATAATTATTCAGGACTGGAAAATATTACTGGAATTCCAGGATCTGTTGGCGGGCTTGTCAATATGAACGGTGGAGCTTATGGAACAGAGATTTTTGACTGTATTGAGGAAGTTGAAGTTTGTAAAAATGATGGAGAAATTGTAAAAATTAAGACAACAGATTTGAATTTTAAATATAGAACTACTGAAATAAAGGAAAATAAGTGGATTGTAGTTTCTGCTCTTTTTAAATTTGGATTTGGGTTTGACAAGGCTGCTTCAGAGGATAAAAGGGAACAAAGAAAAGTGAAACATCCATTGGATTTGCCAAATTTAGGAAGCACATTTAAAAATCCAGAAGGAAAATTTGCAGCAAGATTAATTTCTGATGCTGATTTGAAGGGATATAGAGTTGGAGATGCGGCAGTTTCCACAAAACATCCAAATTTTGTTACAAATTTAGGTAATGCTACTTTTAATGATGTTATTTCAGTTATTGAACATGTTAAGGAAGTTGTCTTTGAAAAGTTTGGAATAAAATTAGAAACAGAGATTATAATTCTAAAAAGTTAATAAAAATTTAAATTAAAAATTTTAAAATGTGGGTTCTAAAATAAAGAATTATAGTCTTTTAGTTCTGTTTTGGAGCGGTTTTATTAATAAATTTAAATAAATTTATTTAAGATATTGAATAAAATTCAAAAAAAGTGTATAATAATATAAAAAACGGAGTTAAAAATGAAAAAACCGGTTAAAGTATTGATTTTACTGTTTTTATTGGCAGGGATAATGTTTTTGGGTAAAATGTTTATTGAGACTGATTATTTTAAAGTTCAGGAAGTTCTGGTGGAAGGTAAGTCTGATCTGCTTAGACAGGATATAGTAGCTCAGCTTGAACAAATGAAGGGGAAAAATATCGTATATTTAAATACGAATGATATTGAAAATCATATAAAAAGCGATGTGCGAGTAAAAAAAGTATCAGTAAAAAAACTTTTTCCAAGTAAAATTAAAGTTGTTCTGGAGGAAAGAGAGCCATATGTTTATATAAAAAAGGGAAATGAAACACTTTTAGCAGACAAGGATTTAAATATATACGGTGATATTCTGGAAGAACCTGCAAAAAATATTCCTATAATAGATTACACAGATGATGAAAGTCTAAATGCAATGAAGACTATACTTTCAAGAATAAAAAACAAAGACTTTTATGCTATGATTTCAGAAATAAGGCAATCTGAAAAAAATTACGAAATACTTCTTACAAATAATGTAAGAATAATAACAGAAACAACAGTAACAGAAAAAAAATATGAAGAAGCATATAGATTATACGAAAAAATAAGAAAAAAAGGACCAGTAATTTCTATGGATTTGAGATTTATAGATAAAATTATTGTGAAATGATATTTTACGTGAAATTAAGAGAAAGGAGAAGCTACTTTAAAAGTTATTAAGTTAATTTGAGTAGCAAGGAAAAAATGGATAACTTTAGCAATGCAGCGAAACTGAAGGTAGTGGGAGTAGGTGGAGCAGGTGGAAATGCAATAAACGATATGATAGAGAGCAACATAACAACTGTTGATTTTATAGCGATAAATACAGATCAGCAAGATTTAGATAGATCAAAGGCATCTATAAAAGTACTTTTAGGAAAAGGAATGGGAGCCGGTGCAGATCCTGAGAAAGGGAGAATTGCTGCAAAGGAATCAGAAGAAAAAATAAAAGACGTTCTGGAAGGTACAGATATGTTATTCATAACTGCCGGAATGGGTGGTGGAACTGGAACAGGAGCTTCTCCAATTATTGCCGAAGTGGCAAAAGCAATGGGAATTTTAACTGTAGCTATTGTAACTAAGCCTTTTAGTTTTGAAGGGCCGTTAAAGAAAAATAACGCTGCACTTGGAATTGACAATTTAAGAGAAAATGTAGATACTTTAATTGCTATTCCAAATGACAGGCTGTTTGAAATACCTGGAATGAATATCTCTTTAATGAATGCATTTAAAGAGGCAAATGGAGTTTTAAAAATGGGAATAAAAGGTATTTCTGACTTGATTACAAAACAAGGAATTGTAAATTTAGATTTTGCAGATATAAAATCTATTATGCAAAATTCTGGAATTGCAATGCTAGGATTTGGGGAAGCAAATGGTGATGAAAAAGCTAAGAGTGCAACAGCTCAGGCATTAAACAGCCCGCTATTGGAAAAATCTATCGAAGGTGCAAGAAAAATCTTGATAAACGTTACAGCTGGTCCAGATATTGGATTACAGGAAATACAGGAAGTTGCTCAAACAATCTCAGAAAAAGCAGGACATGATAAGGCTAATTTATTATGGGGTTACATTATGGAACCTGAATTGGAAGGTACAATAAGCGTATCATTAGTGGCGACAGATTTTGAAGAAGAATCTTTTTCAAATAATGCAAAATCTTCACAAACAATAAGATTTGCGCCATCGGAAGAAAAAGTTAAAGAAGAAGAAAATAACGAAAAAATTAATTATAAAAATGAAGAAAATGATTATGAAGAAGAAGAAGAAAAAGTGGAAGATCCAGGAGATTTTGTATTACCGCCATTTTTTGAAGAGTAATTAAATTTAAAAGTCTAATATTGTCAAAGTAAAATACAAAATTTTGATGACTTTGTAAAGTAGAATTACTTTAATACATAAGTCAATCTCAATAATAAACTTAAAAGAAAGAATTTCTTGAAATTTTTGTTTTTTAAGAATATATTTTGATATAATATCAAAAGAATTTAAATAAATTTTGAAAATAACTTGATTTTATTAGGCTTTTTTGGTATAATTATAGAACCTGCTCTATTTTAGAAGTAGGGCTAAAAAGCCATAGGAAAGGAGAAAGAAAATGAGAAATTATGAAATTATGTTTATTTTATCTACACAATTAACAGATGAAGAAAAACAAGCTGGAGTTGCATTTGTAGAAGAAACATTAAAAGTTGCAGGAGCAGCTGAAGTTAAGACAGAAGTTTGGGGAGATAGAAAATTAGCTTATCCAATTAAGAAAAAAGAAAATGGATACTATGTTTTAACAACATTCCAAGCAGATGGAACTAAATTTACTGAAATTGAATCAAAATTAAATATTAATGAATCAATTTTAAAATATATGATTGTTAAAAACGACTAATTTAAAGTATTATAATTGATAAATACAAAAATTTGAGGTTAAAAAAATATTATAATTAGGGGGAAATTATGAACGTAGTAATATTAATGGGAAGAATGACAAGAGATCCTGAATTAAAGTATACTTCAGGAGGTAAAGCATATACTAGTTTTACGCTGGCTGTGCAAAAAATGAAAGATGATGCTGAGTTTATTGACTGTATTGCCTGGGAAAAGACAGCAGAAACCATTGCTGAATATTTTAGAAAAGGTAGAAAAATTCTTGTGCAAGGACGTTTGAATGTAAGCAGTTACGAACAAAACGGCGAAAAAAGAAAATCTACAAAAGTTGTTGTAAGTAGTTTTGAGTTTGTTGAAAGTTCAGGAACTAGCAATAATAATGGCGGGTATCAGCAAAATCAGCCTTATAATGGAAATGGCGGAAATAGCGGAAGTAAACCAGTTCATAATAATACATATGAAAATGATGACGATACGGATGATAATGAAGATTTTCCGTTTTAGTAACTAGGCAAGTTTTATAAAAAAATTGCTATAAAAGTTTTTAGGAGGTGCAAATTAATGAGAGCTAAACCAGTTACAGAATTTAAAAGAAGAAAAAGAAGACCAAAAGTTAAATTTAAAGTAGAAGATATTAACTATAAAAATGTTGAATTATTAAAAAACTTTATGAATGATAAGGGAAAAATCTCTCCTGCGAGAGTAACAGGATTAGAAGCTAAAGTTCAAAGAAAAATTGCAAAAGCAATTAAAAGAGCTAGACAAATCGCTTTAATGCCTTATACAAGAATTGAAAAATAATAATAAATTTTTCTTTTAATTGAAAATTACGGTTATATATTTATAATTTTAGCCGTAATTTAGTTAAAAATCCAAGACTATTTAAAATAAGTTTGGCTTGTTTATAAATAGTCTTTTTTTATGAAAAAATGTGGAAAAATTAAGATTAATATTGTATAATGTATCAAATATACATAATCCCTTTAATATTGAACTGAAAATTAATATTGTTTCTCATTTAAGCAGTGAATTTATACTATTTTCCATTTAAACAGCGGATTAGTTATAAGTTTGACTTAATATAACTTCTATTTTTATGGAATTTGAGATTACTTTAAAGAAAAAAAATTACTTGCTATAGATAACTATTTTTTCCAATAGCAATAGTTAAAAAAGTAATGGGAATACAATATTTAAGTTTAGTTTTAAAGTGGTTTTGCTGTATAAAAAAAAATAGGTGGTAATAAAAATGCTGAATAAAAAAATGAATATAATTTTACTTTTTTTATTTATTTTTATGGCAGGATGTGATAAAAAAGGGAGTGAAGCGAAAGAAAAAAGAGATAATCCTGAGAATATACAAAGTAAAACTGCAAAGGAAAACATTTTTTCAAATAATTCAATAGAAAAAATAATAGAAATATTTTCAAAAAAATCTAAAAGTAATAAAGTAAGTATTGAAAATTTTGAAAAATTAACTTATGAAAATAAAAATTATTATTATGCTAAAATACATTCAAGAGGAAATGCCGTTTATGCCCTTGATTATAGTGGACTAAGTGCAACTAGCATATTTTTAAAGGTTAATAATGTAAATGGGGCAAATTTGGGAATTATTGAAAATATGGTTGTAAATTTGATACAAGTGTCTGATGAAAATATTAAGGATTCAGAAGCTAGAGCAATTTATACAAAAATTTTGTCAAATTTGGGAGAAAAGGAATTATCAAGCCTTTTAACCTATACAAATGGCATAATTTATGGAATAAGAATAGATCCTGCAACAGGAGAACTTATATTTTTTGCTAGGGAATCGGAAGATGAAAAGGCAGTAACAAGTATTCCAAAATTAAATTTTATTGATAAGAAAAAAGTTAGTGAAAAAGCATTAACAAAATTGGGAGAAAGTAAATAATTTAAGAAAAAATGGAGGTAAAATGAATTTAGAAGCATTATTAGGACTTTTACAAGGACAAGATTTAGGGAAATTAGCTGAGCAAGTTGGAGGAAGCAGCACAGAAGCGAGAAATGGAGTAGCAGCGGCTCTACCAGCAATTTTGGCGGCAGTTAATAAAAACGCAAATAATAGCGAAAAAGCACAAGGATTGAATAAAGCGTTGGAACAGCACGATGGCTCAGTATTAAATAATCTTGGAAGTTATTTGCAAAATCCAGATTTAAAAGATGGAGCAGGAATTTTGAACCATTTATTTGGTGGAAATACGCAAAATGTGGCAAATGCAGTTTCTCAGTCGAGCGGTTTAGATGCACAAGGAAGTTTGAAGATGTTAGAAACTTTAGCACCATTGGTTTTGGGAGCGTTGGGACAACAGAAAAAGGAAAATAATTTAGACGCACAAGGAATTAGTAATTTAACTTCAAATCTTGCAGCGAATTTTGCTGGAGAAGGTGGAATTATGAGTATGATTACAAATTTATTAGATGCGAATAAAGATGGAAATGTGATGGATGATTTAACTGGAATGATTGGTAAATTATTTGGTGGAAAATAAAAATAAAAATTTAAAAATAATTAGTTTTAGCAAGTTGTAAAAATTCTTGCTATAAAATATAATTTAGTAAATAAAAGGAATTACTTGAAATCTTGAGTAGTTCTTTTTATTTATTGAATAAATTTATTTTCAAAAAATTAAATGTTTTAAATACAGCAATTAATACATTTCCTGTTTAATACTATTCCCCGTTTAAAAAGCGAATATTTATTGTAACAAGAGGTCTTAACTTCTCGTTACAAAAAAATAAATAAAATATAGTTTCTATTTTTCAAATAGGATTTAGAATAAAATATGATATAATAAATATTATTTGTTAATTTTTTATAGTTGTCAGTGGAGGATTTTATGAGAGAAATAACAATTATTTATATAATTGCGATTATAATTTTACTGATTTACTGCTTTTGGACAGTAAAATTTTGGGGCAAAAATTTTTTTAAAAAAGATGTCATTCCAAATTTGAAAGTTCCGAAAAGCATTTCTGCAATGGGAGTTGGAATTTTGAATAATTCTAGGCCGGAGAAAAATTTTCATATTGGGATATTTTCTTTGGTTGAGAAAAATTTTATAACTGCGAAAAGAGAAAAACTTTTTGAAAATATGGATTTTCAAACGGATATTTTGTATAAGAAAAATTTGGAAAAATCTAAAAGTAATTATTACAGACAAGATGAGCTTTTTGCAGAAGAGCGATGGGTTTTAGATAGCTTGGCGGATTCTGAAAATGGGATTTTAAGTGATTATCAAAGTTTTGGAAATAGAGAGAAATTGCCGAAAATGGATGAAAAGAATGTTGATAGGAGAAAAGAGATTTTTAGAGAAGTCTTGCAAGTGCTAATAACTTTTTTAGTAGCTTTTTTGATAAATGTAATTTTAAAGGGTTCTTCGGATAATTCGAGTAACGGCTCTTCGAGTAGTTCATATAATCAAAAATCTTTAGATCCTTTTTTTGAAAAAATGTTTGAAATTTATAAAAGGACGAAGAAAAAGTTTTTAGGTTCATTTTGGTCGCCTGAAAAATTGGAAGAATTTATAATTTACAAGAAAAATTCAGGATTTTATATCTTTTATTTTGGAGTTATTTTAGCTTCAATTATAATGACAAGTAAAGATGTAAAATTTGGAAGTGGGGAAGGAAATTTTGGACTTATAGTTTTAGCTGCAATAATCGTTTTTTTCTTGGAAAGTCTTTGGCTAAGAATATTATTTTTACCGATATTTTCTAAGTATATCCCAAAAATAGCAAAAATTTTTATTGCATTGGCATTTTTATTTTCATTGTATAGTTTTATGTTGCCAAATATTGCGTTCATATTTGGACTAAGATTTTATATTTTAATTCCACTGACATTTGTAATTTTATTTTTTATTTACAAGAAATTAATCGTGCGATATACTGAAAATGGACTTTTGGCCATGAATGAAATTGAATCATTCAGAAAATACATTTTAAATTTTGAAAAATTGGAAATTCCCACTTTTTCAAGTGAAGATGAATTAATCGAAAATTTTCAGCAAATGTATATTTATGCTTTTGCTTTGGGAATTGAAAAAAGATTTTTGAATTTTTTGGATGTTACTTTGGAGAAAAATAATTTTGCTGGGCGAAAAGAAGTTATTTATGAAAAACTTTTGATTTCGACTGTTTTTTGTGATAAAAAATTGTTGGGAGAATTGAAACTTAATGTTATGGGAAGATGATTTTTAAGGGAGGTAATTTTATGAAAAAATTTTTAGAAAAAACTGGGAAAGATGAGTTGTTGGAATATTGGCGTTTGTCTAAAGGGAGATTTGATGCTGGGAATTTTGTAGGAATTAATGGTGAATTTGCTATTTTTACATCAATCAGTCCGTATGGGAAAAATGGCGGATTTAGATTTATAAAGATAGATGATTTGAAAAAATTTGGGAAAAATACAGAATATTTGGAATTAATGAAGGAAAAAATAGAAGAAAGAAAATCTAGTGACAGAAAAATTATTGAACTTGAAAAAAATAAATTTTTTAAGGAATTGTTTAAATATTTCAAAAAGAATAAAATTAAATTAAGATTATTTTATGAAGATGACTATCAGAGAGAAGGATATTTAGTAAAAGAATCAAAAGAAATTTTACACTTTCAATGGTGTGATGAGGGCGATAGGGAATCAGAAGAATTTATAAGAAAAAGTGAAATGAAAAGTATAGAGATAGGGAAAAATGTTGTTAGAGATATTGTCGTTAAAGATGATAAAATTCAGAAAAATAAAATTGTAATAGCGAGAAATGATATTCAAGGAAGTGTTATTTTTCAAGATGAAAATTATACGTTAATTTATGAAAATGATTTGTTCTGGGCAGATTGCAAGTTTATAATAATAAAAACATCAGACATTTGGGAAATTACAGAAAAAGTTTATCATATAGAAACAGAGAATGTATCTTTAGAAGAAATTTTGCCTGATATTTCAAATATGGAAATAAAGGAAATCTTGAAAAAATGTTTTGAAAATAAAATATTAGTACATTTTGAGTATGAAAAATCATATTTTGAGAAATTTGGGATAATTGAAAGATTTGATAATGAGAAAATAATTTTAAAAGAAATAGATAAAATGACGGGAATTTTTGTTTCTAAATCAGAAATATTGATTAAAGATATTTCGTTTTTATTTGTGAGAAATTGTAGAGTTTTGAGAGTAGTAGAGTAAAACTATGGCTTTGTTTGATATAGTAAAAAAAGAGAACTGATTCGGTTAGTTCTCTTTCATTTTTGTATATTATTTTGAAAATTTTTGGATAAAATTTTTTATATTCATGATGTCATTGTATTATAAAAATCAGTAAAATAAAATATTTTAAAATAAAAATTTTTACTATAATTCCAAAATCATAAATCCAGCAAAAAATCTATAATCTTTTTCCGTTGAATTCCATTTATATTATATTCATCTAAATTATCCATAGAAAGAACATATTTTGGATAGTTGTCTTCAATGTTTTTTAATGGAGAAAATTCTCGTTCAATGGTGTTTTCTGAGGCTAAAAGATAAGTTGCTTGAATATATAATTTTTTATCTTCTTTTTGTGCGATGAAATCAATTTCTTTTGTTTTTAATTTTCCGATATTCACATTGTATTTTCTTCTTAACAGTTCTAAATAGATGATGTTTTCAAGATGACCAGCGATGTCGTTTGCTTTGTAGCCTAATTGAGAATGTTTTAAGCCTAAGTCAAGAAGATAAAATTTTTCTTGTGTTTCTAAAATGGATTTTCCTTTTATGTCATATCTTTGAACTTTTGAAATAATATACGCATTTTCAAGTGCCTTTAAATAATTGTAAACGGTTTCAACACTTAATTTTCTACCTTGATTTTTCAAAAAATCTGAAATTTTTTTGGCAGAAAAAATGTTTCCAATATTGTCAAAAATATATAAAATTATTCGTTCTAAAAGTTCAATATCCCTTATATTATTTCTCGCAACAACATCTTTTAGCAAGACAGAATTATAAATATCAGTCAAATACTGATAAATTGAAGTTTTATCTTGATTGAAATTGTGGATGGCAGGTAAACCTCCAAATTGCAAATATTTTTCAAAATATTCTTCATTGCTGTAAATTTTTTCTGGATTTTGAATTTTGGAAAAATCTATAAATTCTTTAAAAGATAAAGGAAAAACCTTTATTTCAACATATCTTCCTGCAATGTAGGTAGCCAACTCTGAAGACAATAAATTAGCATTCGAACCAGTGATATAAATATCACAATCTAAGTCAACTAGCAATGAATTTATCATTTTTTCCCAAGAAGCAACTTCTTGAATTTCATCGAGTAAAATATAAATTTTACCAGCTAAATTTTTTGATTTTTCAATAATATAGCTATATAATTTTTGAAAATTTGCAAATTCAGCGAACATTAAAGATTCAAAATTAATAAAAATAATATTCTCTTTATTAATTCCCTTTTCTTCAAGTTCTTTAGATATTAATTTTAAAATCATAGATTTCCCGCTTCTACGCATACCAGTAATAACTTTTATTATCGGCTTATCCATAAATTTTCTAATTTCTTTTAAATATTGCTCTCTTTTTATCATTTTATCACCACCTATATTAATATATACAAGAAATTATATACTAAATTAAAAAGTTTTTCAACTTATACTAGAAAAACTTTTCGAAATAACATATTTTTTGCTTATATACTAGAAAAAATAAATAAAAATTTCTGATAAAATAAAAAAAGAGGCATAAAACCTCTTTTTGTTTTTAAATAAAAGTATAATAAAAATATTTAATAGTAAATTTCATTTTTTATAAATAAAAATTTATAAAGCTGTAATAAAAGTTAAAAATCCTAATATCACTCCAGCTAAATTTGGAACGATAAGAATAAAATCTTTTTTAGGTTCTTTAGTCCATCCGTAAATAACCCAAATTAGACAAGAAATCGAAGCCGTAAGAGGTTGCCAAGGCTGAGCTTTTTCTCCTCCTAAATTAGCAATAATTTGAGGAATATAGGTTATAAACACAAAAACTCCAATAAATGCTCCAATTGAACCAACAACCGTGTTAATTTTCTTTTTGTTCATAAAATTACCTCCTTTTTAAAAAGTACATATATAAATTATATCAAAGTTTAATATTATTGTCAAATTTAAAAGAAAAATTTCTTTAATGAGAAATTCCCAAACATTGTAAACAAATATCAAAAATGATATAATTTAACGAATAAAATTAAAATATAAGATATAAAAAAATAATTTGATAAAAATAGAGAAAAGGAAGGGAATTTGATGAGTTTAGTGCAATTTAATAGGGTGTATAAGCAGTTTGCTGGGGAATATATATTGAAGGATATTAATTTTACGATTGAGGAGAAGGATAAGATTGGGCTTGTTGGGGTGAATGGAGCTGGGAAATCGACGATTATTCGGATGTTACTTGATAGAGAGCGAATTGATGGGGCGGAAGATAATTTGAATGAAGTTGGGAATATTGTGAAAATTGCTTCGATGAAAATTGGATATTTGTCGCAAAATCATGAGTTTTCGGATGAAAAAAATACGATTTATGAAGAGATGATGTCGGTTTTTGCAGAAGAGAGGGAAATTTGGCATGAACTTCAGAAGGTTAATTTGCTTTTGGGAACGGCTGAAAATGATGAGCTGGAAAAATTGATTAATAAGTCTGCGGAGTTGTCGTCGCTTTATGAGGCGAAGGGCGGATATGATATTGAGTATAAGATAAAGCAGATTTTGACTGGGCTGGAGCTGACTGAGGAATATTACAATTTGGTGCTGAAAGATTTGAGCGGTGGAGAGCAAACTAGGGTTTCACTTGCAAAATTGCTGTTGTCTGAGCCAGATTTGCTAATTTTAGATGAGCCGACAAACCATTTAGATTTGGTTTCAATTGAGTGGCTGGAAGACTATTTGAAACGGTATGCGAAGGCGTTTTTGCTTGTTTCACATGATAGAATTTTCTTGGATAATGTTTGTAACAAAATTTTTGAAATTGAGAATAAGAAATTGCATAAATATGATGGGAATTTTTCTGCATTTATCATTCAAAAAGAGATGATTTTAAAAGGGGAAATGAAGCGTTACGAAAAAGAGCAGGAAAAAATTAAGAAAATGGAAGAATACATTGACAGATTCCGTGCTGGAATAAAGGCTAGACAGGCAAAAGGTCGACAAAAAATTCTAGATAGAATCGAGCGAATGGACGACCCTGTTTTTAATCCGCAAAGAATGAAATTGAAATTTGAAACAGATACAATTACTGGTGACAATGTTTTAAAAGTGAATGGAATTTCAAAAAGTTTTGACAACAAAAAAGTGTTGAATAATGTGAGTTTTCAGTTATTTCGTGGAGAAAGAGTCGGAATTATTGGAAAAAATGGGATTGGGAAATCGACTTTGCTAAAAATTTTGGTAAATAAATTGAAGCAGGATTCAGGAACTGTCGAGTTTGGTTCTCGTGTAAAAGTCGGTTATTACGACCAAAATCACATGGATTTAACTCCAGCAAACAATATTTTGCAGGAAATTAATAATTCTCTAAATTTGACGGAAGAATATTTACGAACACTTGCGGGAGCTTTCTTGTTTTCAGGCGATGATGTTTTGAAAAAAGTAGAAAAATTGAGCGGTGGAGAAAAAGTTAGAGTTTCATTCTTAAAATTGTATATGCAAAGAGCGAATTTCCTAATTTTAGATGAGCCTACAAACCATCTGGATATTTACTCAATTGAAGTTTTGGAAGATGCATTAGAAGATTTTGACGGAACAATACTTGTCGTATCGCATAATCGTCACTTTTTAGACACAGTTTGTAATACAATCTACTATCTTGATGAAAATGGTCTTACGAAATTTAAGGGAAATTACGAAGATTACAAGGAAAGTTTGAAAAACAATAAATCGAATCCGACTGCAACTGACATTGAAACAAAAGAAGAGCAAAAATTGTCATATCAGGAGCAAAAAGAACTTTCTAAAAAAATCTCGAAATTGAAAAGAGATATTGCAAAATTGGAAGAAAAAATGGAGAAAATCTCAGAAAAACGGGAAGAATTGAATAAAGATTATGAAGAAGCCGGGCGAAAAAATGATGTTGGAAAATTGATGGAAATTCAGGAGGAATTTGACAGATTGGATAGTGACGAGATGGAAATGATGGAAGAGTGGGATTCGAAGAGTGAGGAATTGAAGGGATTGGAATAAAGGAGGGAAAAAGGTGTTAGAACAAGATATTAGATTTTTAGCTGAAGAATTAGAAAAAGGAAAATTAGTAGTTTTTGTTGGAGCAGGAGTTTCTAAAAATAGTGGATTGCCAGAATGGGAAGAATTAATAAAAGATTATGCCGATTATAGAGGAATAAAAGAATTTACATCAAAACAATTTTTAACTATACCAGAAGAAGTTTTTGAAAGATATGGTAGTTTGAAATATTATGAAATTGCAGAAAAAAGATTTTTAGGGAAATATGTTCCCAATTCTATTCATAGAATTTTAAAAAAAATGAAATTGACTTATATAATTACAACAAATTATGATACATTAATTGAAGATGAAATAAAAAATTTACAAATTGTAAGTAAAGATGAAGATTTACCGTACACTAATTCTAACAGAATGCTTATAAAAATGCATGGTGATTTTGAAAATAAAAATATAGTTTTGAAGAAAAGTGATTATGATAATTATGAAAAAAATTTTCAATTAATTTCAACTCTTGTAAAAGGTTTATTTACAACAAATACAGTACTATTTATAGGTTATTCATACAGTGATACAAATGTGCAACAAATTATGAATTGGATAAAAGAAATTTTGAAAGAGAAAACTAGAAAGGCATTTCTTGTTGAATTTACAAACGAGGATAATAAAGAGGAAGAAAATGGTGAACAGATAAATAAAATTTCATTAAAACTTTTGAATGATACTAATGATGAAGTACTATATGAAAATAAAAAAGAAAGATTTAATAATAATTACGAGAAAACTTTAACTAAGTTTTTATCGAATATTTATAATGAAAAAGAGAATGTGAGGCAAGAAAAAATTTTTGAAATATATATAAATTTAAATTATTTAACAAAGCACAATTGGAATAAACTTAATAAATATTCTGAAATTCGTATAGATGAAGACTGGAAAAGAATTTTATATACAAGATTAGAGTTTAAAGATATAGAAAAATATGAAGAGATACTTTTTAAATCAAGGATAAAAAAAATTCTTCAGAGGATAAATAGAAATGAAAAAGAAATATTAATTCCTTTTTCTGAAAAAGGAATTACTCCTAAGAGAAAAGAACAAAAAAATATTTTAGAAGAAAAAATAGAAGTAGAAGAAAAATGTTTAAAAATAATTTGTGATTATGATTATAAAAATTTTCAGAATTTAGTAGAAGAATACAAAGAAAATAACAATATTAACAAATATGTAATTGTATATGGATATTTATTTTTTAAAAAAATAAATAAAGCAAAAGAAACAATAAAAAGTATGATAGAAGAAAAAGAAAATGTTAATAGTAAAAATGAAAAATTAGTTTGGGATAACTTTATATTGAGTATTATTGAATTTATGGAAATAACACATGCAGAAGAAAATTTAAATAAAACTTTTGAAAGTATAGAAGAAAGTTTGGAAGATAAGTATTTTGAATATTTTAAATATGAAACAGAACTTTTTAATGAAATATTTAAATATTCAACTTTAGAAGCTTTAAATAAGGAAATGAACAAATTATTTGATAAAGTAAGAAAAGGGAAAAGTACTTCATATGTAATGGGAACACCTCCGTCATACAAAGCTATAATTTTGTCAAGAGATTTATTTTATTTTTGTTCTTTAAATGGAATATTTGGAAATTCATTTTCTGATTATTCAGAATTTATGAAAAAGTACATTGAAATTTTACTCATGTCGTATACTAATAAGAATATTGAGGTCAAAAATCAGATGTTTAAAAACAGAAACCTTATAGAAGAATTTGAATATTTTGATTTTTTTATGATGTTAGAATTAAGTTACAGTGATTTGAAAAAATTATTTAATGAATATGAGATAAAAGATTTAAAATGTGAGAAAGAAATTTTCGATAAATTAATTGTATTACTCAAAAATATACTTGATTGGATAATAGAGAATGATAACGAATTTATGGAAAAAATAGATACTTTAGAAAGTATTTTACTAATAATCTCGAAATTAAATTTAATAGAAACTCAGTTTGAAAAATTAGTTGACATAATATTAAATGATAAAAATAGCAATGTCTTTTTTGAAAATAATTATGCTTTGGATGTAGCAGATAACTTTATAGTTATAATTTATAAAAATTTTAAAAATTTAAACAAAGAGTTTTTTGATAAGATATTGGAAAAGATTTTTTTAATTGATAGGAAAAGAATAGATGAAAATTTATTGGATCACATTACATACTATTTTAATAAAAAAGAAATGCCAAAAATTTCAAAAAATGATAAAATAAAAAACTTTATTAATAAAAATAATTTAAAAATAAAATGTTATTTTTTAAGAATAATAGATGAAATATATTTTGAAGAGTTAAAAATGAAATACTAAAAGAAATAAAAGATACACTAAATATAGAAGTTTATAGTTTTTTATTAAATCAAAAATTTATAGATTTTATTCCAGAAACAGAAGATAAAATAATAAAAGAATTAGATAGAATTTTTCAAAAAAAAGATACAGATATAAATAATTTAATAAGTTATACATCTGAAAAAGAAAAGATTTTAGATTTTTTATTAGTATCGGGTTTAAATAATAAATTACCGATTTCTTTTATAGAAAAATTAAAAAAATATAAAAATAAGGAATTTTTTAAATCGTTGGAACAATATGAGTCAGAGATATTATGGAAATACATATTAAATCAAGAAAATTTTGATTATTCTGAATTTACAGAAAATGAGTTAGAGAAATTTTCAAAAATAAGAATAAAAAATCTTTTAGAAAAAAATAATAAAAAATTAATAAAATTAGTGAGAGAATATATTTTTTCTAAAATTAAGAATAATGATAATATTTCAAATAATAGTATTGTAGAAGCTTATTTTGAATGGGAGAGTGAAAAAAATGAAGCTACAGAATAAAGATTCTGTAATGAATTTAGGAGATACAAGTTTTAGAAGAAAAAATTTATTAGATGATTATAAAGTAATATTGCAAGGAATTACGGAACAATTGGAAGAATGGAATATAAATAATAGTTCGCAAATGACTTTTTATCAATATGTTGCTAAAAGTGGATTGATAAATGATACATTTTATGGAGATTACTATTCTTTTATATCTGATAAATTTAAAGAAAGTATTTTTGAAAAATATAAAGATAAGAGATATAAAAAGAATAAAATAGTTAAAGATTATAAAAGTTTGCTAGAATGTTTTGTTTTGGAACAGAAAAAAAGAGGAAGAACTTATACGAATGCACTTGTAAAAATAGGACTTGTAGATGAAAAAAGAAAAATAACAGCAGTTGGAGAATCGTTGTTAGATGGAGATACAAAACAGGATGATATTGAAAAAATGAATATTTTAAAGAACTTAAACAAAAGTATGATCAAACTTGTTCTAAGTTGAAAGTTCCAAATAATAGATATTCTGCATTAAAAAATGTATTTTTGATTGAATTGGAGAAAATAAAAGATAATAAAGAAATGTTTGAAGAAAATTTTTTAAAATTTATAGAAGAGACACCAAAGTTTGTAAATACAGATTTATTTGTTACGAAATATTCTGGAAGATCAAAACAGTTTAATATTAAAAATTTTAATAGAAAAAGAGCAAATAATTTTTTAAGAACAGGGTTTGGTTATGCTTTTGATAAATCATATAATTTTAAAAAAGTGTGATGGATAGATAAATAAGAGGAGGAGAACATGGAAAAATTAGTAAGAAGAGGTGGTGGCGGACATTCTCACGGTGGAGGACACAGCCATTCTCATGGAAGTGGCGGAAGTCATCATTATGGTGGTCACTATGGTGGAGAACATAGTAGCGGAGAGCATTCGAGAGGACATTCGGATGGAGAAGGAGATGGAAAATCTAAAAAATCTGGTGATGATGAGCAAGAAAATTCGTCATCTTTTTGGAGAAGTCGTGGTTCTCATTCAAGCAGTTCAAGTCGAAAAAATTGTGAAAATATTGTTGATATTAAGAAAAGACAGGATTGTATTGAAAGTAATAGTAATGCTAATAATCTTGAAATATTTTTTATCTTTTGTGCTGTGATAGTTTTTATTTTTTTAAAAATAAAAGATTTTGGGAAAAAATATTAAAATAAAAGATTGAAATTACAAATATTATAAATATTGCTTGGCAAATTATAAAAAAAGTAAAAAAATAGGAGAAATTATGATAGAAGGAATAATAAATATAATAAAAAAGATGTTATCAATATTAACATTAAGTACAACAGCAGTTGCTCCAATAAATACTGAAAATACAAACCATATTGCAAATGTTGGAAAAAAAGAATTAATTTGTATTGATCCTGGACATCAAATAAAAGGAGATCCAGGCTTAGAAGAAGTTGCACCAGGCTCATTAGAAAAAAAGCCAAAAGTTTCATCTGGAGCAATGGGAGTAGCAACGAAAAAATATGAATATCAGCTTGTGCTTGAAGTAGGATTGAAATTAAGAGATGAATTACAAGGTAAGGGTTATAAAGTGTTTATGGTACGTGAAACAAATGATGTAAATATCAGTAATAAAGAACGTGCAATTAAAACAAACGAAGCAGGATGCTCGTTGTATGTAAGACTTCATGCAGATGGAGTAGATAATTCTTCTGTAAATGGAGCTTCAGTATTAACTTCTTCACAAAAAAATCGCTACACACAAAGTGTTCAAAAATCCAGTGATAAATTTTCACATGATGTTCTATCTGAATACATAAAATCAACAGGAGCAAAAAATCGCGGGGCTTCCTATAGAGATGACCTTACAGGTACAAATTGGTCGAAAGTAACTAATACATTAATTGAATTAGGATTTATGTCAAATCCCGCAGAAGATAAAAAAATGTCAACATCAGAATATCAGAATAAAATGGTATTAGGAATAGTGAATGGTATAGAAAAATATTTGAAAGAAAAGTAGAAAAGAGATAAAGTGTTTGAAGAAATAATGAGTATACATTTTTGGTTACACTTTACTTGAGAATACACCGTTGAGAAAATTTGAAAAAAATTTCAAAAAAGTAGTTGACAAACATTTTCTTTTATGATAATATATATCTTGTCGATACGAAAATGTATCAACGGACAATAGAGATATTAATAATGTAAAGAAGCAATTAAGTGTATAATCAATAAAGTCAAGTATCTTGAAAAAGATAACGTCAAGACTAATTAGGTGAAATTTAAATATATGTGAATATATATTGAATGAAGAGTTTGATCCTGGCTCAGGATGAACGCTGACAGAATGCTTAACACATGCAAGTCTTTGGCGAAGCTGTGCTTGCACAGCCTAGCCAAGGCGGACGGGTGAGTAACGCGTAAGGAACTTGCCCTGCAGTCAGGGATAACAGACGGAAACGACTGATAAGACCTGGTAAAGTCAGGCGGACTCATGTCCAGCCTGATGAAAAGAGATGCTGCAGGAGAGCCTTGCGTCCTATTAGCTTGTTGGTGGGGTAACGGCCCACCAAGGCGATGATAGGTAGCCGGCCTGAGAGGGTGGACGGCCACAAGGGGACTGAGATACGGCCCTTACTCCTACGGGAGGCAGCAGTGGGGAATATTGGACAATGGGGGCAACCCTGATCCAGCAATTCTGTGTGCACGATGAAGGTTTTCGGATTGTAAAGTGCTTTCAGCAGGGAAGAAAAAAATGACGGTACCTGCAGAAGAAGCGACGGCTAAATACGTGCCAGCAGCCGCGGTAATACGTATGTCGCAAGCGTTATCCGGAATTATTGGGCATAAAGGGCATCTAGGCGGCCAGATAAGTCTGGGGTGAAAACTTGCGGCTCAACCGCAAGCCTGCCCTGGAAACTATGTGGCTAGAGTACTGGAGAGGTGGACGGAACTGCACGAGTAGAGGTGAAATTCGTAGATATGTGCAGGAATGCCGATGATGAAGATAGTTCACTGGACGGTAACTGACGCTGAAGTGCGAAAGCTAGGGGAGCAAACAGGATTAGATACCCTGGTAGTCCTAGCTGTAAACGATGATTACTGGGTGTGGGCATGAAGAGTGTCCGTGCCGAAGCTAATGCGATAAGTAATCCGCCTGGGGAGTACGGCCGCAAGGCTGAAACTCAAAGGAATTGACGGGGACCCGCACAAGCGGTGGAGCATGTGGTTTAATTCGACGCAACGCGAGGAACCTTACCAGATCTTGACATCCTGCGAAGGCCTGCGAGAGCAGGCTGTGCCTCCGGGAACGCAGAGACAGGTGGTGCATGGCTGTCGACAGCTCGTGTCGTGAGATGTTGGGTTAAGTCCCGCAACGAGCGCAACCCCTATTGCTAGTTGCCATCATTAGGTTGGGAACTCTAGCAAGACTGCCTGCGAAGAGCAGGAGGAAGGCGGGGATGACGTCAAGTCATCATGCCCCTTATGATCTGGGCTACACACGTGCTACAATGGCCGGTACAGAGAGCCGCAAGGCGGCAACGCCAAGCCAATCTTTAAAGCCGGTCCAAGTTCGGATTGAAGTCTGCAACTCGACTTCATGAAGCTGGAATCGCTAGTAATCGCAGATCAGCAATGCTGCGGTGAATACGTTCTCGGGTCTTGTACACACCGCCCGTCACACCACGAGAGTTGTCTGCACCTGAAGCTGCCGGTCCAACCGCAAGGAGGAAAGCATCTAAGGTGTGGATAGTGATTGGGGTGAAGTCGTAACAAGGTATCCGTACCGGAAGGTGCGGATGGATCACCTCCTTTCTAAGGAGAAACAAGCACTGCTTCTTTATATATCTTTATAACTGTTAGGACAATGGGAAATGAATAGTAGGTAAAAGATTATAACTAAACTAGAGTAAAAAGTTATTCTGGATATAAAAGCTAATAAGGGCACACGGAGGATGCCTAGGCAGCAACAGCCGACGAAGGACGTGATAAGCTGCGATAAGCCGGGAGAAGATGCACATAATCATTGATCCCCGGATTTCCGAATGGGTAAACCTGCATGCCTGGAGGGCATGCGTGAAAACGGCAAGCCTGCGAACTGAAACATCTAAGTAGCAGGAGGAAAAGAAAGTAAAAACGATTCCCCAAGTAGCGGCGAGCGAACAGGGAAAAGCCTAAACCGTGCCAGTGTCAAGCGGACAGCGTTGCTGGCACGGGGTTGCGGACTTCCATTAACGGATTGTCATAATGTTTAATCTGCATATGTGTAAGTGGAACCAGTTGGGAAGCTGGACCGAAGAAGGTGAAAGTCCTGTAGAACATAAAGCATATGTGGAGACTGGAAGCACCCGAGTAGCGTCAGGCACGAGGAATCTGGCGTGAATCAGCGTGGACCAAATCACGTAAGGCTAAATACTGTTGTTGACCGATAGTGAAGAGTACCGTGAGGGAAAGGTGAAAAGAACCCTGAGCAAGGGAGTGAAACAGAATTTGAAACCGTGTGCTTACAAACGGTAGGAGCACATTATGTGTGACTGCGTGGATTTTGGTTAATCATCCTGCGAGTTATGGCTGGTGGCAAGGTTAATAGACGGAGCCGAAGGAAACCAAGTCTTAATAGGGCGTCAAGTCGCCAGTCATAGACGCGAAACCTAGTGATCTAGGCCTGTCCAGGCTGAAGCTGAGGTAAGACTCAGTGGAGGGCCGAACTCACCGCCGTTGAAAAGTTGGGAGATGAGACAGGTCTAGGGGTGAAAAGCCAATCGAACTAGGAGATAGCTCGTTCTCTCCGAAATGCATTTAGGTGCAGCCTTGAACTGAGATATGTGGGGGTAGAGCTCTGTATGATCTAGGGGGCGTACTGCTTACCGAAATCAAGCAAACTGCGAATACCATATATTATGTTCAGGAGTGAGTCCGTGGATGACAAGGTCCTCGGACGAGAGGGGAACAGCCCAGACCGCCAGCTAAGGTCCCTAATTATGTCTAAGTGGGAAAGGAGGTGGACATTCATAGACAACCAGGAGGTTGGCTTAGAAGCAGCCATGCCTTGAAAGAGTGCGTAATAGCTCACTGGTCGAGAGTGCCTGCGCCGAAGATGTAACGGGGCTAAGACATAAACCGAAGCTGCGGAAGATACACCGTATCTTGGTAGGAGAGCGTTCTGTAGGCCGTCGAAGGGATGCCGCAAGGCCGTCCTGGAGGTATCAGAAGCGAGAATGCAGGAATGAGTAGCGAGAAGGCGGGCGAGAATCCCGCCGGCCGGAAGTCCAAGGTTTCCAGGGGAAGGCTTGTCCGCCCTGGGGAAGTCGGGACCTAAGCATAAGCAAAATTGTGATGGCGAATGGAAAACAGGTTAATATTCCTGTACCGCTGTTATCGCTTGAGAGACGGAGTGACGCAGGAAGGTATGCGAGAAGGCTGACGGTTTAGCCTTTCTAAGGGCCCAGCGTGGGCGTGCAGGCAAATCCGCACGCCTAAACGTGAGACCTGACGGGGAAGTGCATTTGCATAAGTCGCAGATCCTACACTGCCAGGAAAAACTTCTATCGATGAGAAGCAGCGCCCGTACTGTAAACCGACACAGGTGGACAGAGTGAGAAACTTAAGGCCGACAGGATAACTCTAGCTAAGGAACTCTGCAAAATAGCCCCGTAACTTCGGGAGAAGGGGTGCCTGACATACCTGAAGGAGAGAAGCGCTCCCAGGGGAAACAGGCCGCAGTGAAGAGTCTCAAGCAACTGTTTACCAAAAACACAGGTCTATGCTAAGCTGAAAGGCGACGTATATGGGCTGACACCTGCCCAGTGCCGGAAGGTTAAGAGGAGGAGTGAGAGCTCCGATTTGAAGCCCGGTGAACGGCGGCCGTAACTATAACGGTCCTAAGGTAGCGAAATTCCTTGTCGGGTAAGTTCCGACCTGCACGAATGGTGAAATGATTTGAGAGCTGTCTTGGCTGGAGACCTGGTGAAGTTGTAATGCCGGTGAAGATACCGGCTACCTGCAGTAGGACGGAAAGACCCCGTGGAGCTTTACTGTAGCTTGGCATTGGGTTCTGGCAATGTGTGTATAGGATAGTTGGGAGACTGTGATGTGATGGCGTCAGCCATTGCTGAGTCGCTGTTGGAATACCAACCATATGCTGTCGGAATTCTAATCTGGCAACGGAGACAGTGCTAGGTGGGCAGTTTGACTGGGGCGGTCGCCTCCCAAAGAGTAACGGAGGCGTTCAAAGGTTCCCTCAGGCTGGATGGAAATCAGCCTAAGAGTGCAAACGCATAAGGGAGCTTGACTGCAAGACTGACGGGTCGAGCAGGTACGAAAGTAGGAGTTAGTGATCCGGCGGTTCCGCATGGAAGGACCGTCGCTCAACGGATAAAAGCTACCCCGGGGATAACAGGCTGATACTTCCCAAGAGTCCATATCGACGGAAGTGTTTGGCACCTCGATGTCGGCTCGTCTCATCCTGGGGCTGGAGAAGGTCCCAAGGGTTGGGCTGTTCGCCCATTAAAGAGGCACGCGAGCTGGGTTCAGAACGTCGTGAGACAGTTCGGTCCCTATCCACTGCAGGCGCCTGAATATTGAAAAGATCTGACCTTAGTACGAGAGGACCGGGTTGGACAGACCTCTGATGTATCAGTTGTCACGCCAGTGGCATGGCTGAGTAGTCACGTCTGGTACGGATAACCGCTGAAAGCATCTAAGCGGGAAGCCGGCTTTGAGATGAATATTCGTAGTATCCATAGAGAACATATGGTCGATAGGCTAGGGGTGCAAGTGCAGCAATGCATTTAGCTGACTAGTACTAATATTACGTCTGCTTTTAAGATAATCTTTTGCTGCTGCTATTTATTTCTCATTGTCTTAATGGACAGTATATATATCTAGTTTGGTGATGATAACGACAGGGATACACCCGGAAACATTTCGAACCCGGCAGTTAAGTCTGTTAGTGCCTAAAATACTTGGATTCGTCCTGGGAAGATAGGTAGTTGCCAAACTTTTTTAAATATGTGTGTCTCCGTAGCTCAGCCGGTTAGAGCATCTGACTGTTAATCAGAGGGTCGTTGGTTCGAGTCCAACCGGGGACGCCATTTTTTGTTTTATGAGGAATTTTATAAATAAAGATAAACGAGGTTATTTATGTATGATTTTACAGCCTGTATTGTAACATATAATACACCAGCAAGCGATTTAGAAAGGATAATTAAGTGTTTTCAAAAGATTAAGTTGAATTTTAAGTTGTGGATATCAGATAATTCAGAAACAGATAATTTGAAGTTTTTTTTTGAAAAGACTGATGATGCTAGAATAGAATATATTTTTAATAATTCTAATAAAGGATTTGGAGCTGGACATAATGTAGTTATTAATAAATTAATCAGTAATTCTAAAATATCAGAATTTCATTTGATTATTAATGCGGATATTTATTTCGAGGAGAATATAATTGAAAAAATTGTTGAATATATGAAAAATCATAATGAAATTGGGCAAATAGGGCCAAGAATTAGAGATTTTGAAGGGAAATTCAGTTTGTGTCGAAGAATTGGACAGAAATACAAAGTTATTTATTTTCCGGAAGCTGAAATATTTCATGAGCATGGAAAAGCTTCGTATAAATCAAGAAAATTAATGATGTTTCACGTAAAATCGGCAATTAAGTATTTTAATAAGTGGGGATGGTTTTTTGATAAGGAGAGAAAAGTAAAAAATAGAAATTGTATGAGTAAATATAAAAAACAGAAATTGTAGTTTCTTTTATTATTAATAAAAAACAATTTACTTTGCTAGAAGGAATTTATAATTAATACAAAACCTTATTTGAATAACGGATATGCTATAAATCTTTTCAGTAGATTAAACCTAATATTTATTTTCAAATAATTAAAATAAATATTTGCTTTTTAAATGGGGAATAGTATAAATTTGACTGAAATGTTGAAATTCTTATTATTAAAGTGCTATAACAGAGTGTAATATATATTCAAATTCATCTAAATTTAACTGTTAAAAGTGTATAAACTTAGAGTTTGAGTAAAATAGTCATAGCTTTTTGAGTTCGATTCATAAATTAAAAAAGGAGATACAGAATATGAAAAAAAATATTTTTTTTAGAGTAGTTTTGCTTATGCTAATGGGAAATATGGCATTTGCTGCGGGAGATAGCCAAAATACAATGAGTTCTCAGCAAGTTGAAGCAAGTGTAGTTCAGGCAAAAGAAAAAATTGAAGGGAATTTAAATAAAGTTGAAAATAGTGTAAAAACTAAAAAAGGAAAGTTAGATAAATTCATTTCTAAAGTAAAAGGTAAAAGTTGGAAATTAGTTTGGGATGATGAGTTTAATGGAGATCATTTAGACAGTACAAAGTGGGCTTACTGGGAAAATGGAAATCCTTGGAATGCTGGTAATTATGTTGATGAAAATGGGAAATTGGTAAACCAGTATGGATTTGATGCAAAACAGTATTATTTGAGAGATAATGTTAAAGTTGAAAATGGTAATATGGTTATAACATTGAAAAAGGAAAATGATAAAAAAGTAAATGTGGATGGAGTTGAAAGAAAAATTCTTTATAGTTCAGGAGCAATTCACACAAGAAATCTTTATAATGTTAAATATGGTAAAATCGAAATGAGAGCGGCTATGCCTAAGGGGATTGGAACTTGGCCTGCATTTTGGCTATGGCCTGAAGGATATTCTCAGGCTGCTGGAAAACTAGCGAACGGTGAAATTGACATAGTGGAAACTGATGGCGGTGAAATGAACCGTGTTACAGGTACAGCTCATGTTCTAAGAAGTGACAATACTTATGAATCATTTGAAGGCAGTGACTATAAAATAGGTAAATGGTCTAAAGAAAAGTTGACAAATTTTAATACTTATGCTGTAGAATGGGATGACAAAGAAATAAAATGGTTATTTAACAATAAAGTATATAAAAGATTTACCTACAAGGAATTAGAGAAAAAAGGATTGCAAAATCCATTTAACCAACCATATTTTATAATGATAAATGTGGCTTTGAGTAAAAAGACTGGAGAAGATGGAGATGTTGACTTTCCAACAGAGATGAAAGTTGATTATGTAAGAGTTTATCAGAAAAAATAAATTAGTTCCAGTTTGATTAATATAAATAATTTAGACAGAAAGACTTTTGATTTAGTGAAGGAAGTTTTTCTGTCTTTTTTTAAAGAAGGAGCATCTCTCACTTATGAGATGGCTCCTTGCTAAACAATTATATCAAATTTTAATGGTAAAAATCAGAAACTCAATTTAAATCCAAGTCCGCCTCTGATATTTTTGCCCTTCGTATCATACCCTAAATTTGCTGTCACACCAAATCCTGTATTTCCCACTCCAATATTTAAGTCAAATTTTCCATTTCCTTTTCTATCTTCCTTTTCATTTCTCAAATTATACCAATCTGCCGTAGTATAACGAACTCTAGCCTGATTTAATCTATTAAGTTTTCCAAGTTCGCTTTCATACGCAGCCGAAAGTCCCACTGAAAGTTGAGTTCCCGCAGTTAGTGGCTGAATATATTTAAACTCTGCTCCAATTTCAGGCTTAACTGAAAAATAATCATTTCCTTTAACTTCCAAATTCATTTGACCATTATCTTCTTTTATGTCTGTAAATCGTCCATATTCCATTTTTAAAGCTCCATAAGGTCTCAAATGAGTTTTTTCAGACAATCTTATATCATAGCCTAATTCATTTTTTACAGCTGCTCCATAAGTGTAATAATTAGCCTTTGATTCAAATGTATCATCTACAACCCAGAATTTACGATGCATACTATTTATTCCACCAAATACATCTCCTGAAATTGTCCATCTTAATGAACCATTTTGATCACTTTTTGGCGATATTGTTTTAAATATTCCAGCTTTAATCATTGTATCTTGTTCAGTCGATTTTCCTAAATCTTTAAATTTAAATTGATTTGTAACAGCTCCAGCATACCATCCGGAAGAATCTCCCATTTTAAGCGCTTCACCTTCATAAACATAGGCTACTCCATAAGCATTGCTGTCATAGTCTACAACTCCAGCTGTATCTGTTTTATACTCATCTTTTGTTCCAAATATCTTAATCTTGTCATTTTGCTTAACTGGATTTTTCCATTCGTTTCGTAAATATCCAATTTCCTTATCTAATTTATTCCCAGTTGAATTAATACGTTCTTGAGTATTTGAATATTCATAACCTTTCATTTCGTTTACAGCCTGTGCAAATATCTTTTTCTCATCTTTTCTCAAATCATTCAACTTATTAAAGAGCTGTTTTTCTCTTGAATTTATATCTTCAATTCCATATCTTTGTTCAAGCCCATCTAAAAAATGCCCGGTATCCATATCATTTTTATTTGCAAAATCAGTATAAGGAATTTTTTCCATATATACTGTTTTTATTGGTGCTGCCGTATTTCCAGATTCCACTAGGTGCGCTTTCCAAGTCAAACTTGCTGAATCTACATTCACCTTAGCTCCTGCACTTCCCAAAGCATCATTATACGGCTGCAGAATGTCATCTCCTATTTGAACTGCTTTTGCATTCAAAGTATTGGTAGCTTCTGTTCCCATTATTAAATTTACATCTGTAAGTCCTGGTAAATTGTTCAAACCTTGGATAGGATTTGTATGATTTATTCCTGAAGTATCTACATACATTCCTATAGTTGACATTTCTCTTATTGAAATTGTATTATTGGTGTTATTGCTGCTGCTGTTATTGTTATTGCTATTATTATCAAAATTATGACCTGTTTGTTCCACCGGCATATTTAATGTTGTAACTCCTGTAAAATCAGAAATAGGCATTTTTGGTGCTTGCGGCAAAGCTATATCTGTGTCAACTCTTGATGCTCCGTTTTGTACGGCGGGAATCGGTATTGATACTGGACTTGGATGCGCTGGAACTTTTGTTATTGATTTTTCTGCTACTGTTCTATTAACTCCTGTTCCTACAGAAGATGCAGTTGTTGAAGTATTAGTTCCTTGAACTTGGTACTCGCTAGCTGCTTCGTTATATACTCCCACACCTCCAGCAATACGTATTGTTCCATAATTTTTAATGATTCCTCCATTTTTTGTAACTACACCTTTTATTCCAGTTCCACTCGCGGCTGGTGTTGTCTGAATTGTTCCATAATTTTCTCCAGTAGCATGATCATCAATATACATTCCAACTGTATCATTACCTTCCAAGTTAATAATACCTCTATTTATTGCTTTTGAACCAGAACCCGATGCATACATTCCAACACTGCTGTTTTTTGTGACATTAATTATTCCTGTTCCATGGTTTTCTATTGTTCCCATTGATGCAGCTGTACTTCCTGTTGCCATTCCAATTCCGTATTTTCCAGCTGTCACATCACTCGGACCAACATCAATTGTTCCATAGTTTTGGCCAATTCCTTGAGATGAATAAATTCCAACATTTCCAGTTCCTGATTTTAAATCAATATCTCCACGATTTATAAAATCTTGAGATGAATAAATCCCATAGCTGTTATTTCCATCAGTCACAATCTTTGACTCAGTTTCAATTTTTCCGCCTAAATTTTGTGGTGCTCTAGAATAAATATAAACTGAGTTTTCTCCAATATGAACATCACTTGATGCCTTTGTTTTTATATCCGTCTTAGTATTTGCTGCCGTTATCAAATATCCAACTGAATTTTGCCCAACTTTCATATCTACATTTCCCTTAACAATTGTAGGTTTTGGCTCTACGGTAGCATCATCAATGTATATTCCGACTGCATTATTGTTTGCTACATTAATTTTTCCTGCAATAAGATTGACATCAGGCCCTTGAGAATAAATTCCTACTCCATTATCATCTACATTTATTGTACCGCCATTCATTTCTATGTTTCTGACAAAAATACCGTAAGAATACTGTCCAACATTTATTATGCTATTGTTTCTTATTCTAGTTCCATTTTCAGTTTCTAATACATAAACTTTTGTCTTTGGATCATCCCCATACATTCCTATTGATTCATTTCCAGGAGAAGTTGCAGCAACATTTATTATCCCAAAATTTTTCAAATCGGTATTATTTGTTCCATACATTCCAAACGATTGCGTACCAAGTATATCAATTTTTCCAGACTGGTAAACATGAGTAACAGGATCTTCACCTTCATAATTTGTAACAGCTCCAAAATTAGATCCCATTCCTATCGCATGATTATTTCCATATATTGTAATAGTACCTTCATTTACACCGACAAGCCAGGCTTTAGATGTAGATGGAACAGATCTTACAGTAGGATCAATACTGTTATTTTTTGTAAATATTCCAATCGCTCCATCCCCATACATTGTAATTACACCCCATGGCAAATTCATAATGTCTATTTTCCCAAAATTTTCTGGATGTGCAGCACTTCTAAAATAAGGTTCGTTAGATGGATCGATAGCCAAACCTGTAGCAGGGTCTATTTTATAAGAAAGTCCTAAAATTCCAATTGAGTTTTTACCACCAACACGTATTGGACCAGAACTTACCATATTTGAATTATTTGTTCCATACATTCCAACTGCTTTGTCATTAGGTGTTACTGTTACACCTGGTACACTGCTATATTCCACTTCCAATTTTCCAGCATTATAGTTATTAATCCATCCATAATCAGCCAAAAATCCTACTCCACCTTGCCCAGCATCTGTTCTGTCAACAAAAACTTTACCTTTATTCCCAATTTCTGTTGTACGGTTATTAATTGACCTTGAACTTCCAGTAATTGCAAGTCCCACTGGTGCTAAAAATCTATCGTCTATCGCATTCATTTGAGCCGTATTTAATTCAGCTTTTACTGAACCAAATGCCTCCACATGCAATCTTGAATTTTGATATAAAAATCTTTTTGTAAATACTTCACTGTCTGAACCGCTTATCAAATTTGCTTTATCAATTGCCGATTTTATTTGAACTGTCGCATCATCTATCAAGGCATATTTGTAGTCTGTTTTCCCGTTTGAACTTGTAACATTCACGTTTCCCCCAAGAAGCCGGCTTTTCAAGCTGTTATTGCCAGATTTGTTTTCCACATCTATGACAAGCGGTCCTGCTGAATTTTTTAAATTTGAAATTATTACATCATCAGAAAGCACATCAATGTTTGTATTGCTGTTAAAAGCTATAACATTCGGCCTAGCCTGGTCATAAACATATCCGACAGCTTTTCCATCTAGCACTAATGTCGCATCTTTCATATTAATAGCATCCGAGGAGCTGCTTGTACTGTCGGTATAAAGTGCATACCCCTTTCCTTTATATTCAATTTTTCCGCCTTCCAAATCAATTTTTGCACCGTTAATTGAAGCAATATTTGTGGCTCCATCTGTCACTTTTATCCAGTTCTTTCGTGCATTAATTTTACCACCATTATCGGCAAAAAGCCCAAATCCTGTATTTTTATTAGTCTGAGAATCAATTCCGCCAGTTATGGAAATGTTTGATGCTGATGGAAGAGAAGTTCTATTCATTGTTATTACTGCGCCATTGTCGGCATAAGCTGCTCCGGCATTGTCTGTGGAAACATTCTTAGCATCAACACGGCTTGGATCATAATGAAATTCCAGTCCAGATATTTGCACTCCTGCATTTGTTATTTTTGTCGCATTTGTACCAATTATTGAAGGAGAAGAAATAGAATCATTTACAGTAATTTTCGCCCCTTTATCTGCAATAAGCGCTACTGAATTTGTGGCATCCTTTGAAACAACCGCATTTACAGCAACTTCATTATTTGCATTATTTCCAGCATAAATGGCTATATTTCCCCTGTCATTTCTGCTGTCGCCTTCAATATTGACAACATCTCCTTTTACTTTTCCATCCGTGCTTTGAACTCCAGAAACTGAAGTATCGCTTCCGCCAGCAACAATGCCGATATTATCAAGTCCGCCTTTTAACGAGATTTTTCCAGCGCCAAGTTTAATATCGGCTCCATCTCCAGTCAATACTCCAATGCTGTCTTTTACGTTTTTAAAAAGATTTATCTGATGTCCATTTTCTATATTTTTATTTGCAGTAGATGTTTCAAGGTCAACAGAGCTGGAAGCAAAAATACCGTAAGACTTGTCAATGTATCTGTCATTGTTTACTGTAAATCTGCTTGGAATACCAGCAGTAGTCTGAGCATCAATATTTGTGCTGTTTTTTGATTCATAAATTTCTCTGGAATTTCCGCTGGAATCTCCTAAATTAACAGCAAAATTCCCAACAACTGGACCGGAATCCCTATTTGGAATCAATTCAGTGATTTCTTTTGAATCTTTGTCAACTGGAACATATAGCCCGATGCTGCTGTCTCCATACA
The DNA here is from genome assembly GCF_007990445.1 of Leptotrichia wadei. Taxonomy (NCBI): domain Bacteria; kingdom Fusobacteriati; phylum Fusobacteriota; class Fusobacteriia; order Fusobacteriales; family Leptotrichiaceae; genus Leptotrichia; species Leptotrichia wadei. Next base: position 2,238,690 of record NZ_AP019841.1, on the reverse strand, counting down.
TAGTCAACGGTGCCCATTCTCCATTTGAAGATTTTGTCTTAAAATCAAGATTTGCAGAACTTATATATTTTCCTGTTTTTACATATACTCCTACATTTTCTTCACCGTATGTATTTATTTTATTTCTATTAACAATTGTTATTTCTCTAGGATTCAACGTGTCATCATCATAAAATGTGCCACTAGGATTTGGAATTAAATTGCTGTATGGCTGTTCAAAAAATCCTCCATAATTGTGGTTGCTATGATTTCGTGTGTAATCTCCATTTGGATTTAAGAAAAAAATCGCAGATTTTTTATTATACATTTCCACCGTTCCGGCATTATATAAAATTTGCGGATTCCCATTTCCTATAACCGATGGAGAAACTATAAATGCCGCTGAATTAGAATCATATATCCCGCCATTTCCAGAATATGGATGAATTATTATATTTCCTTCGCTTGTATTTACAACAGAAGCAACTGTCGCATCATTTTTACCTCCGATATGTTCATAACTGTTAGAAAAAGCTGCATTTCCACCTTCAATTACATACGTTCCTGAATTTATAAAAGTGTACCCTTCTGTACTGTTCGTTGTTTTGCCAGCAATTTTTGCTACATCATCAAAAGCTGCATATTCAGATGAAGCCGTTCCAAGTTTGTTTCCCAATTTATTTTTTTCGCTTTCAAGATTAGCCCCGCTGTGCATATCTAAACGAATAATCCCGTTAACATAGTCATTAGGATTATTAGAAGCCCTGGTATACAGAAAATTTTTCCTGTTTACTAAAGTTTTATCTTGTCCAGTTATATTATTTTCGCCGCTCGTACCATTACTGTTATTATAATCATTATCACTATCGCTCTCTATAACTGTTTTTATAATTCCTGTCTTCTTGTACGAAGTATCTCTGGCATATTTAACATCTTTGACCTTATCTCCATGGCCTTTGTAGCGTCCTTGCCAATTGTTGTAAAATTCGTTTATTCCAAATTGCCAATTGCCCCAAGGTGATTTAACCGCATGATCTCCTTGCTCCATAAGCTGAATCAATTCTAAATTTGTTTTTTTGATAAGTTTGTCATTTTCCTTCCTTGCCCTTTTGAAATCTTTTTTCTGCTGTTCAATCGAAGTATTTATTGCCTTTGACTGTATTTCAATTTCATTTCCGTCTGAAAAGTGATTAGCCGATGCACTTTTTCCTATCGCACCAGTTAATAAAAATGTGATAAGCGCTGAATCTGTGTATTTAAAATCTTTTACTTTTTTAGCAAATGATTTTAATTCTTGCTTAAATTCTTTTAAATTATTTGTCATATTTCTTCCTTTCTAAAAATCAAAAAATCTGTTTAAACTATACATTTCTTTCTTTATCTATAATTTAACTTTTTTAATTTTTACAGATAAAATATCGATTTTATCTTTAATTAATACTATTTCCCATTACAATAATAGATTTATAAATTTTTCCAAGAAGGGAGTTGATCCGTTACTAAAAAATAATAAGATATGTATTCTATTTTTTAAATAGGATTTAGCATAACGTGCAATAACCTTATATTAGCCTTTACCTAATTATATAAAAGTTTTTTGAAAAAGTAAACTTTTTTTACTAATTTTAACAAAATATAAAAAGAATTTTTTAACTTATGTTATAGAAAATTTGAATAAAAAAATTGTGAAACGGTGTTCAAATACAGAAAAGATAAAAATTCAGAGTGGAAATAGTTAAGCAGGATTGATAAAAGCATATATTTTTCAAAAAACTCCCGCTTTTTAGGCAGGAGTGGCTCATATTTCAATTTAAAAGAAAATATTTTTAAAAAATCTTTTAAAGAAACAATAAGTTATTTATATGAATGCTTTACTTTGAATAATCATTCAAAATAATTTTTTGTTTTGTCAAATTTCTGTTGAACTTTATCTTTTTCAGAAATTGTCAGTTCATCGGGGTTTATTTTAAATTCTTCAAATTTCCAGTCGATATTTATTGTTTCATCATTCCATAAAATTCCGCTATCATATTCAGGAGCATATAAATCTGTGCATTTATAAGTAAATTCTGTTTCATCTTCAAGTGTTAAAAAGCCATGTGCAAAGCCTTCTGGAATATAAAACATCAGTTTATTTTCGGCAGATAATTTTACCGCATGCCATTTTCCAAAAGTTTCGCTGTCCTTTCTCAAATCAACTGCCACATCGTAAACGCTTCCCTTTATCACACGTACTAATTTTCCTTGAGTGTGCTTTGTCTGGAAGTGAAGTCCACGTAAAACGCCTTTTTTAGATTTTGAATGGTTATCTTGAACGAAGTCCATTGTAAGTCCCAATTCTTCAAAGGATTTTTTGTTATAAGTTTCCATAAAGAATCCTCTTTCATCTCCAAAAACTTTTGGCTCAATTACTGCTAAGCCTTTTATTGGGGTTTCTTTTACTATAAAATTGTTCATTGAATTTCTCCTTATACAATATTTACTCAAACTTGTAAAATTAAATAAACTTAGAGTTTGAGCAGATTTGATTTTTGTTCATTTTATTTTTTATATTTTTTTATTGTTTTCACTGTAGACTTGGATTGTCCAATACAATATCTCTTTGCCAATTCAAAGTATCAGGTACTCGAAGCGATCCAGAAATTGTTACTTTTTTATTAACATATCGTGTGTATCTGCCATCATTATTAATAATATTTAACTGAATTTGCTTGGCACTCATATTATCTACAGTTATTGAATTTGGAAGCTCCAAAACATAAAAATCTATTCTCTGTCCTGAAAATGCACCAAATTTCTTAATTTCTGAAAAATGTCTCAAAGTTCCTGTCAAAGTGGCATTATCACCACCTGAATATGAAGAACGCATTCTATTTTTGCTATAATTTACATTAGAGTCATAACCACCGTATCCATAATTTCCACCTGAACTTTCTGATGAGACGTATGATCCACCACTTCTTTCTATATAACCATAATTTTTATTTGTAAAACTTGGATAATCTGTTTCTATTCCTGTAATTAATGAATTTATTCTATTTTTGAATCTTTCTTGATCTTTTGGAAATAAAGTTACTGTATTTTTACTTCTCAAAAGTGAATATACATCATTCAATGAATACGTCTGATAGTTTTCTCTCTTATATTTTCTTCCATTTTTTATATAAGATCCTGCTCCAACTATTATTTCTGTATCTTTAAACTGAATATTATACAATCTATCGTCATCTTTTTTTAATCCTATATCTGGATAACCATCTGATTTTTTTTTATTACTTTCAAAAGCCGTATAAGCTACTGCAAACTCCCTTTCTCCAACACGAACTACATGCATAACAAAATTTAAATATTCACATTTTTCTCGATTAGTGTTATTTTCTGTATAACAGAACCAGTCTTTCTGATCTGATATAAAAATCATCGAATGATTGTTAAAATCTATAATCGAAGACGAATTTAACCTATTTCTATTAGAATATAGCGGAAGTCCTAGAAATGACACATTAACTACATTTTGCTGTGCACTTGATAACATACTTCCTAAAAGAAGTGCCAGCAAAAAAATAATTTTTTTCATAATAAATTATCACCTTTCTTTATCAATTTTTTTAATATTAAACAAAATTTGTATATACTTGAACTTTTTTTACTGAACTATTCATTTCCGTACATTTCTTCATAATATTTTTGATAATCTCCTGAAACTACCTCGTTTACCCAGTCCTGATGCTCCAAGTACCATTTTACAGTTTTTCTGATACCTGTTTCAAAGTCTGTTTCTGGATACCATCCTAAATCTCTTGCAATTTTTGAAGGGTCAATGGCATATCTCATATCGTGCCCAAGCCGATCCTGAACATAAGTAATCAAATCATAATTTATATTTTGCAAGTCAGTTTTTAAAACCTTTTTATATTCATCGTTATTTTCAATTTCTTCTCTTAAAATATCAATAACTAATTTTACAATATTAATATTTTGTTCTTCGTTAAAGCCTCCAATATTGTAAATTTCATAAATGTCAGCATTTCTTAAAACTAGGTCGATTCCTTTACAGTGATCTTCCACATAAAGCCAGTCCCTTACATTGTCTCCTTTTCCGTAAACTGGCAATTTTTTACCCTCCAGCACGTTTTTTATCATAAGCGGAATTAATTTTTCAGGGAAGTGGTAAGGACCGTAGTTATTTGAGCATCTTGTAATGTTTATAGGCATTTTATAAGTTTCGCCGTAGGCAATTACAATGTGGTCGGCACTTGCTTTGGAAGCTGAATACGGGCTTCTTGGATCAAGGGAAGTTTTTTCTGTGAAGAATTTTTTACCATAAGTTTTTAAGTTTGTTCTATTTTTTACAACTTTTTTCACTTCTTCATCGTCAATTACTAGATCAATTGCTGTATCATAATCTTTTGATAAACTTCCATAAACTTCATCAGTTGAAACTTGCAGATATTTTACGCCATCTTTGTAAATTGGGTAGCCATTTTCATCTTTTGCAACAGTCCATGCTTTTTTAGCATTTTCCAAAAGATTTTGCGTACCAAGAATATTTGTTTCCAAAAAAATTTGCGGATTTTCAATAGAACGGTCAACATGTGATTCTGCCGCAAAATTCACAACAAAGTCAACTTCATTTTCAGAAAAGATTCTGGCAATTTCCCTTTGATCACGAATATCAACCTTTTCAAATTTTACTCTTTCATCCTTAAGTTCATTGGCAATCGTGCCTAAATTTCCTGCATAGGTAAGCACATCGACTACAATTACTCTAATATCATCATTTTTATAATTATTTAAAATATATTTTAAATAATTAGAGCCAATAAAGCCGGCAGCACCTGTCACTAAATATGTTTTCATATTATCCTCCTAATTAATTACTGTAATTTACAGCTTTTTATTTATCATCACCAATTAAATTATACAATTTTTTTTTAATTTTTCCAAACAAAATTTTAATAAAATGGACTTGACATAATAAAAAAAGGGTATATAATAGTAGTAAGAAACATTTTAATGAAAATTTAAAATTTTAAATTAGGGATGTGAATGAAATGCGTGTAATTATCTTAAAAAATGCTGATGAAGTGGCAAGATGGAGTGCTTATCAGATTACTAAAAAAATATTAAAATTTAAGCCTACAAGGGAAAAGCCCTTTGTGCTGGGACTTCCTACGGGCTCTACGCCGCTTGCGACTTATCGGGAACTGATAAATTTGTATAATGAAGGGATATTGTCGTTTGAAAATGTCGTGACTTTTAATATGGATGAATATGTGGGATTAAAGCCTGAAGATCCGCAAAGTTATCACTATTTTATTAAATAGTGCAAGAACACTCGCAACTTTAGTCGTGAGATGAATTGCACGAAAATTTTAGTAAGCATATAGGGAAACTTGTATGTAGATACAGAGAGAAGCTGTACAACAAAGAAACTGAATTGCTGGGAACTCTTAAAGCTAGTATAACCACAACATAATACCTTCGTTCAAATATGGTATAAGTGTGAAGGTGGCGAAAGCAGAAAAAATATACTAGATGGTGCAAGGTTAAATTCTAAACATTATGATAATAGACAATCAGCAGCTAATCCTGAAAAGGAAAGTTCAACGACTATCCCTCGTGAGGGGAGTACAATACAAGCGATAGGTATTGGAAGTGGTTTCGCCTAAGTCCTTGAAATAGGATATGGATAAGATATAGTCTGTGCTTGTTAGAGATAACAAGAAGTTCAAGGCTAATCTCCTTAATTTATTAAGGAGTATATATGCCATGAGAACTGCATAAGCAGTAGCGCACTTATGTGAACGACGCTTCCCGCTGTTGTGGGGTTTTAAAAATTTTAAAAATATTTAAAAATAAATAAAAAATATTACTTTTTAATAGATAAGATATAGGATATATAGTATAATATCTCTGATGAAAAGGTGATATATATGTATTTAACTTTAAAACAACAGGTAAAACATTTTAGTAAAAAAGAGTTTAGAAATTTAAAATATTTGTGCCATATAGCTAAAAATTTAAAGAATCAGGCTATATACAATGTTAGACAATACTATTTTAAAAATAAAAAGTATTTAAGTTATAATGAAAACTATAAAATGCTTAAAAATAGTAAGAACTATAAGAAGTTAAATTCTAATATGGCTCAACAAATTCTAAAAGAAGTAGACGGAAGTTTCAAATCATTTTTTGGACTTTTAAAACTTGCTAAGAATGGTCAATATGATAATAAAAAAATAAAATTACCTAAATATCTTGCTAAGGATGGTTTTACAACTCTTGTTATAGGTTTTGTTAGATTAAAAAATGGTATGCTGATTATTCCTTATTCAAATTTGTTTAAGAAAACTCATCAGGAAGTTAAAATTAAGCTGCCACCAGTATTAAAAGGCAAGAAGATAAAAGAGATTAGAATAATACCAAAACAACATTCTATGTACTTTGAAATTCAATATACTTATGAAGTAGAAGAAGTTCAAAGGGAATTAAATAAAGAAAATGGACTAGGAATAGATTTAGGTATAGATAATCTTTGTACTTGTGTTAGTAATAATGGAGCTTCATTCATAATAGACGGCAGAAAATTAAAATCTATTAATCAATACTATAATAAGATAAATGCAAAATTACAAAGCATAAAAGATAAGCAAAAGATAGAGCATATAACATTGAGGCAAAAGAGAATAGCTAGAAAGAGAAATAATCGTATAGAAGATTATCTTTCAAAAGCAGCAAGAATAATAATAAATTATTGTCTTAATAATGATATAGGAAAACTAGTTCTAGGATATAATGAAGATTTTCAAAGAAATTCAAATATAGGAAGTATAAACAATCAAAACTTTGTAAATATACCATATGGAAAATTAAGAGATAAATTAATACATCTATGTAAACTATATGGAATAGAATTTAAGCTGCAAGAAGAGAGTTATACATCAAAAGCAAGTTTCTTTGATGGAGATGAAATCCCAATATATGATAAAGAAAATCTACAAGAATATGTATTCCGTGGAAAAAGAATAAAAAGAGGACTATATCAAACAAGTAAAGGCTATCAATTAAATGCGGATTGTAATGGAGCATTAAATATATTAAGAAAAAGTAAAGTTGTGGACTTAAGCGTCCTATACAATAGAGGTGAGCTGAACACGCCTAAAAGAATAAGGGTAGTGTAAAGCTATCAAACTTCTTAGAAAATTTTTAAATATTTTTAAAGATTTTAGAACCCTGCGACTTTAGTCGTGGGAGGTTCAGGAATGAGAACTTTTTTAAGCATATTAATATAAAAAAAGAAAATATAAATATTCTAAATGGATGTGCCGAAGATTTAGAGGAAGAATGTCATAACTATGAGGAAAAAATAAAAAAATCTGGCGGGATTCAGCTGTTTTTGGGCGGAGTTGGAGAAGATGGGCATATTGCATTTAATGAGCCAGGTTCATCGCTTTCTTCACATACACGTGACAAGGATCTGACTTATGACACAATTTTGGCAAATTCCAGATTTTTTGACAATGATATTGAAAAAGTGCCAAAATCAGCCTTGACAATTGGTGTGGGGACGCTTATGGACTCAAAGGAGGTTATGATTCTTGCAAATGGGTATAAAAAGGCCCGTGCGGTTTATCATGGAGTAGAAGGCGGAGTTAATCATCTTTGGACAATTTCGGCTTTGCAGCTGCATAGAAGGGCAGTGCTAGTGATTGATGAGATGGCGGCTTCGGATATAAAAGTTAAGACTTATAAGTATTTTAAGGAAATTGAAGCTAAGAATTTAGATTTAGAAAAATATAAAAAATATTTAATAGAATTGGCAAAATAAGTTTTATTAATAAATTATTGTTAATGAAAGGGTTTTATGTTTTTTCCTTTTTTCAAAGCAAGGGAAATTAATTGCCATTTTCCTTGCATCTCTGGCTTGTCTAAGCATTTTTTGAAACAAAATTGAAATTCGCTTTTTGATAATAGTTATTTTATCTGTTTAAATAATTATAGTTTAAAGGTTATTAAAAAGTTCAAACAGTCAATTTTATTCCAAAAAAATCACGACATTTTTAATTTAATTATAATAGTTGTTTTAAAAGCATACTAGGTAGAATAAGAAAAAACAGCTATTAACTAAAATATCCTAAAATAAAAACAAAGAAAGGAACTATTGTTAAGATGATTATAAAAAATGCAAAGATATTTGACGGGGAGAAATTTATTGGGGAAAATGCGGTTGTTTTGGAAGGGAAATTTATAAAAAAGATAGTGGATTTTTCTTTGATTGATAAAAAAGAATTGGAAAATCAGGAAGCTATTGATGTTGAAGGGATGATTTTGTCGCCAGGGTTTATTGATTTGCAGATTAATGGGTGCGGAGGGGTGCTGTTTAATGATGATATTTCTAGGGAAGCATTGGAAATAATGAATGAAACTAATAAAAGATATGGGTGTACTTCGTTTTTGCCTACGCTTATAACTTCTCCAGATGAGAAAATAGAAAAGGCTATTGAACTTGTGAAGGGAATGGAGGATAAGGAGGAAATTGGAGTTTTGGGGCTTCATATTGAAGGGCCTTATATAAGTGTGGAAAAAAAGGGGATTCATCGTTCTGAATATATAAGAGTTTTGTCGGATGAGATGATTGAGAAAATAGCTAAGGCAGGGCCAGAAGTTGCTAGAATAATAACAATAGCACCTGAAAAGGCTAAAGTTGAACATTTGAAAAAATTGAGAGATGCTGGGATTAATGTGGCTATTGGGCATACGAATGCAACTTATGAGGAGTGTGTGGAAAAGAAGGAATACTATAACTGCGGAACTCATTTGTATAATGCAATGAGAGGACTGGATTCGAGAGAGCCTGGGGTTGTTGGATTTTTATTCAATAATGATACTACGAATTGTGGGATAATAGTTGACGGGCTTCATATAGATTTTGCTTCTGTGGAAATTGCTAAGAAAATAATGAAGGATAGGCTTTATCTTGTGACAGATGCAGTTAGCCCTGCTGGAACAGATAATATGACTGAGTTTATGTTTGAAGGCAACAGAGTCTTGTATAGGGATGGAAAATGTATTTCTCCAGAAGGAACTTTGGGGGGATCTTCGCTTGTTATGATAAAAGGGGTGCAAAATCTAGTGGAAGAAGTTCATATTTCGCTTGAAGAAGCACTTAGAATGGCAACTTCCTATCCTGCTGAAGCGGTGGCTATTGATGAAGAATATGGATTTATAAAAGAAGGATATTTTGCAGATTTGACATATTTTGATGAAAAGTTTAATGTGAAGGGGACAATAAGCAAGGGGAAATTGACTAGATATTAAGGATATTTGTATAATAAAACTTAAAATTTCAGGAAAAAATTTTTAAAATTGTAAAATATAAGTGGAAAAATTTGAAAAAAAGTTTGTTTTTTGTTATACTTTAATTGAAAAATAGTTTGGTAAAAAATTACTTTAAAACGGAAGAAAGTTTTTTGTATATTTTTTATTTTGCCAACTTAGCTTTTGGCTTGTAATTTGAAAACTATGTGTGGTTATTAGGCAAGTTTATTATGAAACTGTTTCAAAATCGAGATATTAAATTGAAATTATAGAGATTTATTTTTATTCGATTTTAAGGTTGTGTTACTATGTGTAAATAAAAGTTTTTTGATTTTCAAAAAATTTAGGAAATAAAATTGTATTAGGAAATTGTAAAAGTAATGGGTATAAAATTTAAGTGATGAGTTTAAAATCTCTTGCTAAAAAATTGAAATGGAAGATTAAAATTGATAAAACCTTTATTAATGGAATTTTACAAACTTTTACAATGGACTAAAATAAAATTGTATATTAAGGAGATAAGAAAGAATGAAATTAAATTTTAGCTATCAATTTGCAAAAAATTTTTTTAACGAAGATGAATTAAAACAAATTAAGCCTTATGTGGAATTGGCAAATGAAGTATTGACTTCAAAAACTGGAGCAGGAAATGACTTTTTAGGATGGGTTGATTTGCCTGAAACTTATGATAAAGATGAATTTGCCAGAATTAAAAAGGCGGCTGAAAAAATTAAAAATGATTCGGAAGTTTTAGTTGTAATTGGAATTGGGGGGTCATATTTAGGAGCGAAGGCTGCAATTGAATTTTTATCACACAGTTTTTACAATAACTTGCCAAAAGATAAGAGAAAAACTCCTGAAATTTACTTTGCAGGGACAAATATGAGCGGTGTTTACTTACAACACTTAATCGATGTAGTTGGAGATAGAGATTTTTCAGTAAATGTAATTTCAAAATCTGGAACTACAACTGAACCTGCAATTGCATTCAGAGTATTCAAGAAAATGCTGGAAGAAAAATACGGAAAAGAAGAAGCTGCAAAAAGAATCTATGCCACAACAGATAAAGCGAAGGGAGCATTGAAAACACTTGCTACAGCTGAAGGATATGAAACTTTTGTTGTACCTGACAATGTTGGAGGAAGATTTTCTGTGTTGACTGCAGTAGGACTTTTACCAATCGCTGCGGCTGGAATTGACATTGATGACTTAATGGCTGGAGCAAAAGATGCGATGAATGACTTTGCAAACAAAAATATGGATGAAAATCAGGCTTTACAATATGCGGCTGTTAGAAACATCTTGCATAGAAAAGGGAAAGATTTGGAATTAATGGTAAATTATGAGCCAAGAGTTCACTATTTGGCAGAATGGTGGAAACAATTATTTGGAGAATCTGAAGGAAAAGAAGGAAAAGGACTGTATCCAACTTCAGCAGATTTCTCAGCTGATTTACACTCATTAGGTCAATATATTCAACAAGGGCAAAGATTATTTTTTGAAACAGTAGTTTCTATTGGAAAACCTGAAGTGGAATTTGTTATTGAAAGTGACAAGGAAAATCTTGATGGATTGAACTTTATTGCTGGAAAAACATTGGATTATGTAAATAAAAAAGCAACTGATGGAGTAATCTTGGCGCACGTTGATGGAAATGTGCCTAACTTAGGAATAAATATTCCTGAAGTAACTCCTTATCACTTAGGATATACATTCTATTTCTTTGAAAAAGCATGTGGAGTAAGTGGATACCTTTTAGGTGTAAATCCGTTTGATCAGCCTGGAGTAGAAGCATATAAGAAAAATATGTTTGCATTATTAGGAAAACCAGGATATGAAGAAGCTGGAAAAGAATTGGAAAAGAAATTAAACGAAGTTAAATAAATTTGATATGTTAGATAAATAAAATTAAATAAATCGAAAAATTAATTTAGTTTGGAAAGAAGGTGGCTGATTCGGAATATTTTTTCAAGCCACCGTTTTTTTGTTATAATTGAAACTTTGGGAAAGGAAGTAAAATGACAAAGGAAAATTTGTGGAAAAGTTATACAGATGAACAAAAAAAAGTAATATTTGAATTTGCTGAAGACTATAAAAAATATTTGGATTTGGCAAAGACTGAGCGTGAATTTGTAGATTTGACAGAAAAAGAGCTTATAAAAAATGGATTTGTCGATATTAATAAAAAAAGTGAATTGAAAAAGGGGGATAAAATTTATTTTAACAATAGAAATAAAAATATTATTGCGGTAATTGTTGGAAATGATATAAAAAGCGGTATTAATATGATTGTTTCCCACGTTGATTCCCCAAGACTGGATTTGAAGCCTAATCCAATAATGGAAGCTGAAGAATTTGCACTATTGAATACACATTATTATGGTGGAATTAAAAAGTATCAATGGGCTGCGACTCCGTTGGCATTGCACGGTGTAGTTTTTCTGAAGGATGGTGAGAAAATTTCGCTTTCAATTGGAGAGCGGGATGATGAGCCTGTGTTTAGCATGCCTGATATATTGCCGCATTTGTCGTATAATGTGCAGGATGAAAGAAAGGCAAGGGATGTAATAAAAGGTGAAGAGTTAAAATTGTTATTTGGGAATATGCCTGTAAATGATGAAAATGTAAATAAAAAAATAAAACAGTTTGTACTTGATAAATTGAAAAAAGATTATGGAATAGAAGAAGATGACTTTTTTACTGCAGAGCTGGAAGTTGTGCCTGCTGGGAAATTGCGAGATGTGGGGCTTGATCAGAGCATGATTGGAGGATACGGGCAAGATGACAGAATTTGCGCATTTACTTCGCTTAGAGCTTTGCTTGAAATAGAGGAAACAGAAAAAACTGTTATGGTTTACTTGACAGATAAGGAAGAAATCGGAAGTGAAGGTTCGACAAGCTTGAAGTCGACATTGCCTGAATATATTGTTGGAAAAATGCTTTCACTTACAGAAAAAAGCTATAATGATCAGATATTAAGGGAAACTTTGTGGAATTCTAAAGCCTTGTCATCAGATGTTACTGCTGCAATGAATCCTGTGTATAAATCTGTTCACGATATTGAAAATGTAGCTCGGCTATCTTATGGACTGGCATTCGCTAAATATACTGGAAGCCGTGGAAAATCTATGGCAAATGATGCAGATGCTGAATTTATTCAGGAAATAAGACAAATATTTGATAAAAATGAAATTAAATATCAATCGGGCGGATTTGGAAAAGTTGATGAAGGTGGAGGAGGAACTGTTGCGAAGTTTCTGGCTTACTATGGAATTAGAACGATAGATGCAGGGCCGGCACTTTTATCAATGCACTCTTTATTTGAAATTTCATCAAAAGCGGACTTGTATGAAACATACAGAGCATATAAAGTATTTTTTGAACTAAATTAGAGAGCAGATAATTAGGAGAGTAAAATGGGTTATAAATTAATAATTTACAAAGATAATAAATTTTATAGTGAAGAGAATTTAAAGCAAAAATGGGAAAATTATATATATAAATGGGGAAATGTTGAATCAGGGAGCTATTTCTTTGAAATAAAGGATGAAGAAAATGGTACAATAAGCGGTGTAACTTACAGCCATACAGCTCCATTTGCCAAAAAATTTGAAGCTGTGGTAGGCGAAAATTTACCACCAAAATCAATAACAGGATTTCAAAAGGGAATAGATATTTATGTGGAATATTCGCCATCTAAAAAGACATTTTCATTAACTAAAATGAAGTTTTACAGAATGAATTTGAATATTTCTGATTTTGGATTGGAAAAGGCGGATAAAGTTGAAATTGCGGGGAACTTTAATAGCTGGAAGCCTGATACTGAGCCGATTTATCATTTTGAAGGGACAAATTACGAAGTGACATTGGCTTCACCTGAAGGAGTTTATGAATATAAATACTTGATTGATGGAAAATGGTATCCTGAAAATAGAAATAGTAAGCTTGTAATAGGAGAAAATGGAGCATTATTCGCACAAGGAGATTTGGGAACTGGAAAATTTGTTTATGAAGCGATTGATAAAAATACAAATTTAAAGGCGATTGTTCATAAATACGACAGTTTACAATATTTTAACAAATTGTCTGACAGTGAGTATGAGTTTAAAATAAGAACTCAGATGAACGATGTGGAACGTGCATATATAAGCATTGTTTTACACGAAGAAGATAACTATGAAATGATTTACGAACTTGAAAGATATCAGGATAAGACAAATGGATTTGACTATTTTGAAAGAATTATAAACTTCGGAAAAGAAGCTAAAAAACTATTATATTATTTTATTTTGGAGGATAATGGCACAAGAGCCTACTTTAATGGAACGACATTAAGCTACAGCAAGCCCAAAAGACTTGTTGTAAATACAACTTCTAAAGATATACAGCTGTTTAATGTGCCAAATTGGGCAAAAGAAGCTATCTGGTATAATATTTTCCCAGACAGATTTTACAATGGAAATCATTACAATGATCCAATTTTCAATGAATTTGGACCAGAGGCATTTAAGCCTAACATACTTCATGAACAGAATTTTGTGGAGGAATATAAATGGGAAAAAAGTAACAATGTAATTAGCCATTTTGATAGAAACCGATGGACATCTGACTTTAGGGAACAGACAATATGGGAAAAGCTGGGAGAACGTGAAATTGACTACAGCTTGAAATATGCCAGAATGTACGGTGGAGATTTACAGGGAATCAAGGAAAAAATACCATATATGAAGGAGCTTGGAATTAATGCTGTGTGGCTAAATCCAGTATTTTTCTCGTATCAGAACCATAAGTATGGAGCAAATGACTTTAGACATATTTCGCCAGATTTTGGGACAATAAAGACAAGCGGAGAAACTCATGGCGTGGAAATTAACAGGAATAATAAATATGGGAATAAGTCATACGTGGATGTGCTTGGAAACAAGGCTACGACAAGCAGCGAGCTAAAACTTCTGGAAGTGAACTTAAAGGGTGAAAACAGAGGAAAAAATGGATATGGAGAAACAGAAGATCCAGCTACTTGGGTTTGGACAGAGTCAGACTTGATAATGGTTGACTTGATAAAGGAATTTCATAAAAATGGTATTCGTGTAATATTTGATGGAGTTTTCAATCATAGCAGCAGTGAGCATTGGACATTTAATATGGTGCTTGCAGACGGTGAAAATTCTAAATATAAAGATTGGTACAAATTTACAGATTTTGGACAGCATGTTCAGATTACAGATGATATGAGTGATGAGCAGGCATTTGAAACATTAATAGCAAATAGAAAGAGAACTATTTATAACGCCTGGGGTGGATTTGACTCGCTTCCTGAATTTAACACTTTTAATCAGGAATATAAAGAATACATTTTTAATATCACAAGAAAATGGATGTACGGACCTGATGGAAAAGAAAGTGAAAACTGGATGGAAGATGATGGAATCGATGGATGGCGTTTAGATGTGCCAAACTGTCTTGAAAATCAAAATTTCTGGAATGAATGGAGAGAAGTTGTAAAAGACAGCAAGAAGGATTCCTACATAACTGCCGAACTTTGGGGAAATGCTTCAGGAGATATTAACGGCGGAAATAAATTTGATACTGTAATGAACTATGAATGGCTAAAAACAGTTATCGGATTTTTCATAAACCAAAGCCGTGAAGGTGGAGTAAGATACAAGTTGAAGGCACAGGACTTTTTCAATGAACTTCGAGAAAAAAGAACCTGGTATCCGTATCAGGCATTGCAGGCGAGTCAGAATCTAAACGGTTCACACGATACTGACAGGCTTTATTCAAGAATTGTAAATGATGTAATTGGAAGAAATCTGGAAGAAGGAAAGCAGTTAGAAAAAGGATACAATGGAATTCGTCCTGACCTAGCTTCAAATAATCATCCAAATACAACGATAGATTGGCGAAACAGCCCAATTAAGCCAAAAGATATACTAAAATTAATTTCAATATTCCAAATGACTTATATTGGAGCACCAATGCTATTTTACGGCGATGAAGTTGGAATGTGGGGAGCAACAGACCCATACTGCAGAAAGCCAATGTTATGGAAGGAATTTTTGTATGATAATGAAAAAAATCCATCACATATTAATCAGAATGAAGTTTATGAACAAAAAGTCGACAGCGATTTATTTGAATGGTACAAAAAGTTAATAAGAATAAGATTAGAAAATAAAACACTTGTTTATGGTAAATTTAGAGAAGTATTTGCCGACAATGAACGAGATGTAATTGCATACGAAAGAGTAATCGAAGATCAATTAATCATTGTTGTAATAAACAATTCATTTAACAGCTGGGAAAATGTGGAATTTGAAACAAATTATCAGGATGAAAGATTTATTGATTTGGTAACAGAAGGAAGAACATTTAGAACGGGTTCAAATGGGAAAATTAAGTTGGATCTAAAGGCGAAAGAAGGATTGATTTTACGAAAAGTGAGGATAGATGGGGATTATGAGTAAGAATAGTCGATTGAAAGATTAAATATAAATTTTGTTAAGATAAAAGGAACTATGATTTTGGGTAGTTCCTTTTTTTGTTTATGTGTAGTATTAAATCCAGTTTGAAAAATTTATTTGTTTTCTGGTAAAGGATTAAGAGATCTTGGCAAATAGGATTTATAATGGATCTATTATTTTAATAGGAAATAGTATAAAAGTAGATTTGTTATGATTTTATATTAATTTTTGTTTAAATGGTAGGTTTATTTTAGAAAAGGGAAAAATCAAATAGTAATACTATTTCCCATTAAAACAAGAGAGTTTTTATAATTCTGTTCAGCAAGGGGTCTTGACCCCTTGTCAGAAAGTAGATAGTAAATCGTTTCTTTTTTCAAATGGGGTTTAGTATAAAATTACTTTTTATTGAAAAAAGATGGTAAATTGTGAAAAAATAGTGAGAATATAAGAAATTGTGGTATAATAGTTAGAAGAAAAAGAAAATTAAGTTATTAGCTTAATTAATATGGGGAAACTAATCGAGGTTGTAAAAACTTGTATATAGAGGGATAGTGAAAGAATGGGAAATTCAGCGAAAAAGTTTATTGAGAAGATAAATGAAGTTTTATCGGAAAAAGAAAATGCTGTGGTGAATATCATTAATGATAAATTAACCATATCAGTTTTTACGGCACTGGAAAAAAATTTAAAAAATGTGAAGGAAATAAATTTTATTATAAGAGATACAAAGTTTATTCCTAAAAATAATGAAATATCGAGAGAATTTGAGATAACGCCTAATGATATTTTGTACAATTCTTATGATATAAAGGAAAAAAATAAGTTGAAGCATTTTGCTAAGGCAAAGGCTATGTATGATTTTATAAAAAATAATGTAAATGTCAGAAAAGTAAAACCATATCAGAAAGTAAACGGGAATATTTTAATAATTGATGATGATTTTATGATTCAGGGAACATCATCACTTGAAATATACGAAAAAAGGACAAATCGCTATGATTTTGATACAACAATAAAAGGAGAAACAGAAAAATCCCAGATACTTGGCATGTCGAGAATATATGATGAAATTTGGAATAATGATGATGTAACACAGGATTATAAACAGGAATTATTAGAAAGTCTAGAATTTGTTTATAAAAATTATAACCCTGAATTTTTGTATTATTTCACATTAAATGAATTGTTTGGAGATAGGCTGGATAGCGGAATTGAAAGATTTGAAAATGATAGTGAGAAATTTAAAAAGACTGAAATTTGGAATTCACTTTTTGATTTTCAGAAAGACTGTGTCGTTTCTGCTATACAAAAACTTCAGAAATATGGAGGATGTATAATTGCTGATTCAGTAGGATTGGGAAAAACATTTGAAGCACTTGCTGTGATTAAATATTTTGAAATAAGAAATGATAATGTATTAGTTCTTACACCGGCAAAACTTTATGATAACTGGCGTTCTTTTACAGGAAATTATAAAGATAGTTTTTTGAATGAAATGTTTAATTACAAAATTATGTTTCATACAGATTTATCAAGAACCAAGGGAGAATCAAAATCAGGTTATGAACTAAGCAGATTTGACTGGTCAAAATTTGATTTGGTAGTTATTGATGAGTCACATAATTTTAGAAATAGAATTGCAAAATATGATGAGAATGATGAATTAATAATGAATAGATATTTTAAATTACTTCATGATGTAATAAAAAGCGGGAAAAATACGAAAGTCCTTTTATTGTCTGCAACTCCAGTAAATAATAGTCTTGTAGATTTAAAAAATCAAATTTCAATTATAACATCAGATCATGATGATGCATTTAGTGAACAAGGTATTTCGAGTGTGGGATATTTACTGAAAAAAGCGACACAAGTTATAAATGATTGGGAAAAAGAAGGAAGTCAGAAAAAAGATGAGTTACTGGATAATTTGCCGTCAGATTTTTATAAATTGCTAGAAATGATGACAATATCAAGAAGCAGAAAACATATTACAAATTATTATGGAACAAAAAATATAGGGAAATTTCCTCAAAAGAATAAGCCGATTACATATTATCCAGAAATTGATAGTCAAAACCAGTTATTGAATTTTAAAAATACAAATTCTATTTTAGAAGAATTAAATTTATCAGTTTACACACCAACTAAATTTATAAAAAGTGAAAAATTAAATTATTATATCAATAAATATAAGTTATCAGGAAATCGTGGTGGAAAAATGGATTTTGATACACAGTCGAAAGGTCTTGTATATTTGCATAGAACAAACTTGTTTAAAAGATTAGAAAGTTCAGTTTTTTCATTTTCTGAAACCTTGAAAAGATTGATTGAAAATATTGATCAGACAATAGAAAATTTAAATAAGGGACAGCAGATTGAAGAAAATCTTGATGTGGAAAATGAAGATGAAATCTATATTGAAAGAAGTAAATATGAAATAAAGGTAGAAGATTTGAGAATAAATGCCTATCTTGAGGAGTTGTATAACGATAGAGATATTATAAAAAGAATATATGATGAAACATTGATTTTATTGAAAGAAGATAGGGATAATAAGATTCATGAATTAGAAAAAATTGTAGGAAATAAAGTTGACAACACACCATATAATCCAGGAAATAGAAAAATATTGATTTTTACAGCATTTGCCGATACAGCGAACTATATCTATTCTAAGCTGTTAAAAAAATTCGAGGGAAAAAATATTAGCATTGCAAGTGTTACAGGTAAAGGAGTAAAAACTTCAAATAAAAAAGTAAAAGAGGATTTTCACAGTATTTTGAGTGCATTTTCGCCAAAATCTAAACTAAAGATTGAAATTCCTCAAGATGAACAAATAGATATTATAGTTGCAACAGACTGTATTTCAGAAGGACAGAATTTGCAAGATTGTGATACGGTAATAAACTTTGATATTCAATGGAATCCTGTGTCACTTATTCAGAGATTTGGAAGAATAGATAGAATTGGAAGTAAAAATGATAATATACAAATGATTAACTTTTTCCCAAATGCAGATTTGAACGAATATTTGGACTTGGAGAGAAGAGTAAAAGGGAAAATGACAACATTAAATATAGCTTCTACTGGAGATGAAGATATGCTTAATCCTGAAATGAATGATTTTAATTTTAGAAAGAGACAATTAGAAAAACTGAAGGAAGAAGTAATTGATATAGAAGATACAAATGAAAATATTTCATTGACAGACCTTAATATGAACGAATATCTGTATGAACTTTCAAATTATGTGAATAATCATAAGGAAATAAACAAAATACCAAAAGGAATTTATTCTGTAACTGAAGGTGGACAGAAGGGAGTGCTGTTCTGCTTTAAACATAGTAAAAATGATGCTAAACCTAAGAATGACAGTTCCCTTTATCCTTATTACCTGATTTTTGTGAACAACAACAAAGAAATTCTATTTAAAAACAGTCAGGCAAGGGAAGTTATAAAACTTTTTAGACAGCTATGCTATGAAAAAAATGAAGTTCAGGAAAAAGTTTTAAAGGAGTTCTTTAAAAATACGAAAAATGCTACTGAAATGGGATTTTATTCTGAATTGCTTAATACTGCGGTAAACAGTATAAAAGGTGAAGAGGAAGAAAAGGCTGTTCAGACAGTATTTGATTTTTCAGGATTTAATAACAATTTTAAAGATGATACAACAGATGATTTTGAGTTGGTATCTTTTCTGGTGGTGGGTTAAATGATAAATATGCCGGAAAGATATGAAATTAATCAGGAAATAAAATTGAAGAATCTTATTCTGAAGGAATTTAAACCTGATGAAAAAAAGAAAATAAAAGAATACATAAAATCAGTAACATTGAAATATATGATAAATGATGAGGAGATTCCAAGTGTAGAAGATGAAAAATATAATTTTAAGGTAATTCAGTATTTTGATTTTGAAATAACTGATATAAAAAAAGCTGGATTTCTTGCCAATCTATATCAAGAATCAATTAAATCGCCATGTATATTAAGATTTTACGATAATTCAAAAGAGTTGTATTCACTAGCTTTAAAAAGATTAAATCAAAATGATAGAAATGAAATAGTAGTTACAGATACTGTAATGACTGAAACATTTGATTTGTCAATGTCAGGTTCAGCAAAAAGGGAAGTGGAAAGAGTTTTAGACTATTCTAAAATCCTGAATCGAACTAACAAAGTTAATTTTTATTCAGAAATATTTATAAAAAATTACATTTTAAAAAATCAGAAGTATTATCAAAAGTCAGGAAATATTTTAGAAAGTTTAATATGGTATGACAGAAACAAAATGATTAATGTTTTTGAAAATTTTAAAAATCTTGTGATGTACAAAGAAAAAATGAAATCAACTATTAGAAATAGTGAGAAAGTAGAAATTAATAAAAAAATCAGAGAGATAATTTCTGAATTGGATAAATATTAGAATTTTGGAGGAAAAATGGAAAATAATAAAATAAAAAAAGAGATAAATGACATAGTAAATGACAATTTAAAAGCACTGGAGCAATTATTTCCATCTGCTGTAAAGGATGGACAGCTGGATATAAAGACATTGAAGGAAGAACTGGGAGATTTTGAAGAAGTAACAACTGAAAAATATGAGTTAAATTGGTCAGGGAAACAAAATGCAAAGAAAGTAGTACAGCAAGGAATTGGAAATAAAACATTGAAATTTGTAGCAAAAGATAGTAAAAATGCTGGCTCAACAGAAAATATCTATATCGAAGGAGATAATCTGGAAGTATTGAAACTATTAAGACAGAATTATTACAACTCAATAAAAATGATATATATTGACCCGCCGTATAATACGGGAAATGATTTTGTCTATAATGATACTTTTAAAATGGACAAGGAAGAGAGCGACAAGGCAGAGGGAATAATATCAGAAAATAATGAAAAACTACAGAAAAATCAGAAGTCAACTAACAGATATCATGCAAACTGGTTAAATATGATGTATCCAAGATTGAAACTGGCTAGGGATTTGCTGACTGATGATGGTGTTATATTTATAAGTATTGATGATAATGAGATAGATAATTTAATGAAAATATGTGAAGAATTATTTAATAGAAAAAATTTGGAAATATTTGTTTGGAAAAAGAAAGGTGGAGCTGGAAATACAGAAAAAGTAATCGGAGTTCTTACAGAATATTTAATCTGTTGTTTTAAAGATAAAAAACCTGGTAATTTCAATTATCAAAAAATTGATAGAAAATATTTGTATAACGATGAAAAGGGAATGTATAATTTAGAAGGTATTGAAAAGACCAATTTAGGAATTTATGAACGTAAAACAATGAAATTTGGGATAATAGATCCAAAAACAGAAATAACTTTTTTTCCAGCGGAAAATATGAGATGGACATTAGGATATGAAAAGATTCAAAATTTAATTAAAGAAAATAAATTATTTTTTGATTATAAAAATAAAAAAGTAAAGTTGATAAAAAGAGAAGATGATTATGAAACTTCTGAAAATGTTTACTATAATTTGTTTGATAAAGAAGGGTCATTGTCAACTGCA
The DNA here is from genome assembly GCF_007990445.1 of Leptotrichia wadei. Classification (NCBI taxonomy): domain Bacteria; kingdom Fusobacteriati; phylum Fusobacteriota; class Fusobacteriia; order Fusobacteriales; family Leptotrichiaceae; genus Leptotrichia; species Leptotrichia wadei. Next base: position 2,217,390 of record NZ_AP019841.1, on the reverse strand, counting down.
AAAAAAAATTTAGAAAAATTTCTTGGAAATAAAGAAATTTTTGATACCCCAAAACCTGTAGAATTATTGAAAAAAATATTGCAAATTGCTTCTAAAAAAAATTCAATTATTTTGGACTTCTTCTCAGGTTCAGCAACAACAGCTCATGCTGTTATGCAGTTAAACAGTGAAGATAATGGAAATAGAAAATATATAATGGTTCAATTACCTGAAACAACTGATGAAAAATCAGAAGCATTTAAGGCTGGATATAAAAATATTGCAGAAATTGGAAAAGAGAGAATCAGACGTGCTGGAGAAAAAATAAAACAGGAAATAGAAGAATATAATTCAAATCTGAAACTGGGAGAAGAGCCTAAAAAAGTTCCAGATATTGGATTTAAAGTATTTAAAGTGGACGATACAAATATAAAATGGTACGACTTGGAGAATTTCAATGAAGAAAGTCAATATTCTTTTGATGACCCTGATTCATTGGATTTTGTGCTTGGAAGCAATGATATTGATATTGTTTATGAAATAATGTTAAGACAGAATGATATTCCATTGTCAGAAAGACTGGAAGTATTGACAGATATTGGAAATAGAACATATTTTTATGCAAGTACATATTTAATTTGCCTTGAAACAGAAATAACAGAGGAAATGGTGGAAAAATTAGCTTCATTAGATCCGTTACCAATAAAATTTGTGTTTAGGGATTCAGCATTTAAGGATAATATTTCATTGAAGGATGAAACTTTTAGGAAGTTAAGAAGTCTGATTGAGAGAAATTCGGGGGAGAGTAAGGTTAGTTATAGGGTTGAGTTTATCTAAGGGAAGGAAGGTAAAATAAAGATGGATGATAATACTGAATTTAAAATTTTAGATCAAAAATCTATAATACATATTTTAATTGGCGGAGAACATACAGATAAAAATAAAATAGAATTTATGCCATATTTAAGCGGACCACAGATAATTGAAATATCAAAATTATTTAATTTAATTCAGAATGATGGAGAAAGTAGATGGAAATACATGTCTAAACTCTTAAATCATTGCATAGAAAATAAAACTATAAATAAATTGTTGACATATCTTTTTAATAAAGAACAATTTAATGAAAAAAAAGAAAAGTATGATGAAATAGTAAAAAAAGCAATAAATGATATAAATAACATACTTAATACTGCAAATAAAAAGTTAGAAAAAATAGATGATAGTTTTTATATTATGGAAGTTAGTGAAAAATCAATAAAAAAAATAAATAATATTGAATTTATTGATTTTAATTATATAAAAAAACTTGAGAGCAAAGCTTTAATAGATTTAGAGAAAAATAATTATGAAGCTGTGGTTACAAAGTCACGGACTTTGTTAGAAGAAATTTTTTGTTATGGAATAGAAAAGAAAAATATGGATCCACAAACAAATAAAGGTGATATTAATAAATTGTTTAGTGAATTTCGTCAAATATATAAAATGGATGAAGATAAAAATTTAGGTGAGAGAATAAGAAAATTAATTTCGGGATTGTATTCTATTGTAAGTGCTATTGGAGAAATAAGAAATCATAATAGTGATTCTCATGGTATTGGAACCCAAAGAGTAGGTATTTTAGAGCATCATGCGAGATTAGTTTTAAATTCCTCTATAATAATATCAGAATATATGATTTCAATAATTGAAAATGATAGAAAGAATTAAAAATAGTAATCATTTTATAAAAAAGGACAATGACAACTAAATAAAAAGAGACATAAAACCATTATAAAGAAAGAGAATTTAAGAATGATTGCAGATTTAATTATGGGATTTATTTTGAATTTTCTAAAATTGGAATGGCAGAAAATATAGAAAAAACAGGTGGAGATACAAGTTTTTTTGATGAAAATAAATACTTGCTTTATTCAATATTAGTGATACTTTGTATTATTAATATCATTGTATATGTGTGTATTAAATAGAAAAGACAACTTTAAATTATTATAACAAATGTATGTATATTGTATATTTTTTGTAAAGAAAGCAATTGACAAAATTAAAACTACAAAATATCCTTACAACTAAGGAAGGTGATTAACATGGCACAAAAAATGATTGATTCTAATATTGATAAAAATACAAAAAAAGAAGTAGAAGAATTATTTTATTCTGAAAGTAACATGAAATATTTAAAAAAAATTATTACAGATATTGAATCAGGAAAATCAAAATTAATAGAACATGATTTAATAGAAGAATAAAGAAAATCCTTTTATTGCTTTAATCTTCAGATTATATGTTAGAAATTTAATTGACACTCTAAAATATATATGATATTATAAAAATGAAAATAAAGTTAAAAAAGGGGAGAGTGGTAAAAATGTTCAGTAATAGAGCTAAAGCTGAAAAAATTTTTGAAAAAATGAATTTTGAAAGTATAAAGGATTTTGACGATATTGGTTTTTATGTATTACCTAGAGAAACAGAAGCTTATTATGATATTCGAAAAGCCAATGAATATATAAAAAAAAATCATATTGAAAATGGTTTGACAGAGAAAGAATTGGAAATGTTTAGAATAAAATAAAAATGGGTGGGATAAATTGAGGAATAAAAAATTAGTAAAAATAGATATAGATTTATTAACTCAGTGTCTGATTAGAACAAAAGATAATAAAATTGTAAAAACAAAAGTAAAGGAAATTAGTATACAGGATTATAATCTTGAAAATTGGGAATTCAATTGGATCGAGGAAAGTAAAAAAGAAAATAAAATTTTAGGATTATTTGCTGAAAATGATAAAAGACTACAAGGAATTGTTGAATATTATGAGAATAAGGAAAGACAATTATTAGAAGTTTTGTTAGTTGAAATTGCTCCGTTTAATAATCGTCATAACCCTAAAAATATTTTAAAAAGTAAAGAATATCTAGGAGTTGGTGGACATTTATTTGCTGAGATAGCAAGGATAAGTTTTGAAAAAGGTTATGATGGCTATGTTTCATTTTTAGCAAAAACTAACTTGATAGAACATTATAAAAAAACATTGGGAGCAAAACAATTATCATATATTGAGATGTATATAGATGATGAAGCTGCGATGAAATTAGTAAAAAAGTATTATAGTAAAAATTAAAAAAATAAATTTTAAGAAGTCTCTTTTATCAAAAATGATAATCGAGGCTTTTTTATTGTTAAAAAAGAAGGAGGAAAAAATGTCAAATAAAATAATATTCCAATTTGATGATAATTTGGAATATCAGAAAAAGGCGGTAGATTCTGTTGTAGAACTATTTAGAGGATTGCCAAAATTGCTGGATAGTATTTATGCTAAAAGAATAAGAAGAAGTTTTACGGAAAAAGATCCTGTGAGAAATATTGATATTGTGGGAGGGAATAAACTTTTTCAGAATTTGAAGAAAGTTCAGTTGCAAAATGGACTTTTTACTAATGAAGAGGCTTATAAGAAACATGAAAAAGATTTTACAATTGAGATGGAAACAGGGACTGGGAAAACTTATGTTTATTTGCGTACAATATTGGAGTTGCACAAGGAGTATGGATTTAAGAAATTTATGATTGTAGTTCCATCTGTGGCGATTCGTAAAGGAGTGGAAAAATCTATTGAACAATTAAGAGATCATTTTAAAAGACTATATAATGTGGATTTGTCTAAATATAGTTTTATTTATGACAGTAATAATTTAGGAAAAGTAAATAATTTTGTGGAAGAGAATAATTTGAGTATTTGTGTTATGAATATTCAGGCATTTAATAAGGATTCGAATAAAATTCGTAAGGATGATGAATATGCTAAAAATTTATGGAGAGACATAAAATTTGTAAGACCGATTGTGTTTATTGATGAACCACAGAAAATAGAAGGGACTAAAAAGAAAAAATCTCAATCATTAAAGGCGATAGAAGAGTTGGAGCCGTTATTTACACTTCGTTATTCAGCTACACATAAAAATTTGTATAATCAGGTGTATAAACTGGATTCTTATGAGGCTTATAAAAAGAATTTAGTAAAAAAGATTCGTGTAAAAACCATAAATAGTGTTATTTCTAAAGATTTTCCGTATATTAGGTATACTTATTTTACGAAAGATTGTAAGGCACGAATAGAAATGTTTTCTCAAGTTCAAGGAGAAAGTATTAGATTTAAGAGTTTTAATGTAGAAAATGGTGTTTCTTTGTATGAATTATCAGGAGGATTACCACAGTATAAGGATATGTTTATTGCAGAACAGCCTCATAAAGAGAAGTCATTGAAAATTGCTACTAATTACGGAGATTTTGAATTAGCATTAGGAGAGAGCAATAAGAAGTTAGAGAATAAAGATATTATTCGTATTCAAATCCGTCTCGCTATAGAAAATCATTTTCAAAAGCAATTTGAGATTTTGGAAGAAGGCAAGAAAATAAAGACTTTAACATTATTTTTTATTGATGAGGTTAAGAAAGTTAGGGATAGTGAGGCTTCTGATGGGAGAGGAGATTATCTGGAAATATTTGATGAGGAGTATTCAAATTTTATAGAAAAAAATGAGAAGAAAATAGAGGAGTACAAAAATTATTTTCCTAGTTATAAGGATGCTAATTTGGTTCGAGAAGGATATTTTGCATTAGATAAGAAGAAAAATGAAGTTGAGGTGGAATATAAAAATGAAGATGAACCAAAGGCAAAATCACAAGAGGATATTGATAGAGGAATAGAACTTATTTTAGAGAAAAAAGATGAATTGATTTCTTTTAATGAGCCATTAGCTTTTATTTTTTCACATTCTGCTCTTAGAGAAGGTTGGGATAATCCAAATGTATTTACTTTGTGTACATTGAAAAATGGAAGCAGCGAAATTGCAAAAAAACAAGAAATTGGTAGGGGCCTTAGACTTCCTGTAGATGTGACTGGAAATAGATGTCTTGATAGGAATGTAAATGAACTTACTGTTATTGCAAATGATAGTTATGAAAATTTTTCAAGAATGCTTCAAGAAGATTTTAATAAGAATATGAATAAAAATGAAGTTACATCGGATCTTTTACTTGTAACTCTTGAAAAAGCAGGTATTCCTAAAATTAAGATTACTTCGGAACTGGTAGATGAATTTAAGAAAGAATTGATTGAAAAAAAAGTGATGGATTCTAACAATGTGCTTTTGAAAAATGGGGAAGAGGAAATAAAAGAAATACAATTTTCAAATGAAACTTTACAGGAACATTCAATACAAATTGCTGAAAATTTTGTGAAATATATGGTGGAAAAAGGTACAAACCGTATTGAAATAGCAAATGGAGATAACGAGCCGATTATTAATAAGCAAAGAAGTTTTGTTTCTGAAAAGGAATTCCAAAATCTTTTTGAGGAATTAGGAACAAATCTTAGTAAAAAGGCGATTTATAAGTGTACAATTGATAATGAAAAATATATAAAAAGTAGTATAGAAAAAATAAATAGTTATATAAGTAATTTTGATTTGAAGCAAGTTGTAGAATTGACGGAAGCAAAAGGAAATTACGATGATACAGGCAAATTTAATACTGATAAATATGGCGACAAAGAAATAGAGATATCTAAAATTGAAGTGGCTCCAAAAAGTGATTTTGAAATAGCAAATTACATAATGTATCACACAATGCTCCCAAGATTAGCAATATTAAAAATAATAAGTGGACTTGAAAAGGAGAAAAGAAAAGCCTTAAATATTCAAGATGTTCTGGAAAATGTAACTGAAATATTGCTTGAAAACTTAAATGAAATAAAAGCTGAAAAAGTTTTTGAATATGAAGTGATAGATGGATATGTGACTGATACAGAGAAAATTTTTCAAGTGGATAATAAAATAAACGAAGAAGATTTTGAAAATAAAAGAAGGTTATTTCAAGCTAAAAAAGGTAGTAGAAGCCTAAATGATTATTATAAACTTGACAGCGATGGAGAAAAAGAATTTGCAGAAAAGCTGGAAAATGATGAAAATGTACTTATGTTTACAAAACTAAAAAAAGGCGGATTTGTAATAGATACACCTTATGGAAATTATTCACCAGACTGGGCAATCATCTACAAAAATTCGTCAGAAAACAGTGAAAACAATGTTGGAATATATTTTATTGTTGAAACGAAGGCAGATAAAGAAGAAAAGGATTTGACTTCTGTTGAAAAAAGTAAGATAAAATGTGGAAAACTTCATTTTGAAGCGATTTCGAAGGAGGTGAAATTTAACTGGGTAAATAATTACGATGATTTTAAAAGGAAATTTGAAATTAAATAAAAACTAATTGAAGGGAGATAATAAAAGTGAGCGAAAATCACATAAAGACATAAAATTACCGATTGTAAAGATTCTAATAACAATATAGAATAGCAACTATATATTGAACTATTAGAAAATAATAAGTAACAGTAAAGTGTTTTTAAAGCATTTAATACTAAAAAAATAAATGCTAAAATATAAAAAAATTGAAGTGGTAAAATATGGCTAAAAATATAATATATATAATTAAAAAAGGTGTTTATTATGGTAAGGTGGTGTATAATTATGGTAATAAATAAAAAAGTGTCGGAGTTACGGCACTTAAAAGAAAAAATTCTAGAACTAGAATTAAACATAAATGTTTTAAAGCAAATTAACTCAAAAAACTGCTTTGAGTATGCAAAAATAAAGATAAAGGAATTGAAAGACTTAAAAATAGAGTTCCAGCAAGTTCAACAGGAATTGCACGAACTGTTGGACAAGGAGATGAAACTATGAGTTAAAACATATGTTTAATAAAATTTAAACGTACAACAAACAGCATAAAGACAAGGGAGAGATATTATGAAAAATTTTAAGGAAAGATTATACGGCAACGAATTGCAGGAAATAGAGCAGGAAATGGAATTGGCTGGGTATAGTAACAATTTTATTTTCTATGTGTCTAATCATTTTAAGTCATTTTTTGAAAATGCTTATGTAGAAGATACGACGGCATTAAGACAATTAAAATATTATAGTGCAATTGGCACTTTAACATACAATGATGATCAATCAAAATCAGATTTGCTGGAGCAGTATGAAGATATTAATATATTTTTTAAAAACAATAGTGAATATAAAAAATATGGTTATTTATTTTTTGAAAATGTGGAAAAACTTGAAGTGCTAATAATTGAAAAATTATTTAATGATTATGCTCTGAAGTATGATTATACAGAAAAAGAGCTGGAGGAATTAAATAAATAAAATACAAAATATAAAACAATATTATTGATTATAGATTACTCCAATATCTAAAAAACAATTTCCGAGTAAGAATAAATTTCTAAATTCTTACTCATTTTTTTATTTACTTTTAAATATAATTGTTTAGATATGTGGATTTTAGAGATGTTTTCAATTTTTAGGTTGAAAAAAAGCAAGAATTATACTATAATAAATAATTATACGACTAATTTACAACTAGGCTTGTTAAGCCTTAATTTATACGACAAAAGAGAGAAAGAAGGTATTGAAAATGATAGAAATGATTTTGCCTGATGGTAGTAAAAGACAGTTGGAAAATCCGATGACTGTTGTGGAATTTGCAAAAAGTATTGGGAGCAGTCTTGGGAAGGCAACCGTTGGAGCTGTAATTGACGGTGTGCAAGTTGATCCGTCTTATGTTATTGATAAATCTGGAGAAATTGAAATAATTACTAATACAAGTGAAAAGGGAATAGAAATTATAAGACACAGTGCGGCTCACATAATGGCTCAAGCTGTGCAAAGATTATTCCCAAATACAAAAGTTACAATAGGGCCTGTTGTGGAAAATGGATTTTTCTATGACTTTGATCCTGAAAGACCTTTTACTGAAGAAGATTTAGCAAAAATCGAAGAAGAAATGAAAAAAATAGTAAAAGAAAATTATCCTTTTGAAAGAAGCGAAATGAGTGCTGAAGAAGCTAAAAAATTCTTTGCTGAAAAGGGTGAAACTTATAAAGTTGAAATAATTGATGACTTGGGAGTTGACAAAGTTAGCATTTACAAACAAGGAGAATTTGTGGATTTATGCCGTGGAACACATGTTCCATCAACTGGATATTTAAAAGCGTTTAAATTAATGTCAACTGCTGGAGCTTACTGGCGTGGAGATTCTAAAAATAAAATGCTTCAAAGAATTTACGGAGTGGCTTTTGCATCTAAAAAAGAGCTGGATGAATATTTGACAATGATGGAAGAAGCTGAAAGAAGGGATCACAGAAAATTAGGAAAACAGCTTAACTTATTTTTCTTGGATGAACATGGACCAGGTTTCCCATTCTTCATGCCAAAAGGCGTGGAATTGTTTAATAAATTGCAAGAAATCTGGAGAGTTGAACATAAAAAAAGAGGCTATCAGGAAATAAAGACTCCAATTATGCTGGATAAGGAATTATGGGAAATTTCTGGACACTGGTTCAATTACCGTGAAAATATGTATACATCAACAATTGATGAAAAAGAGTATGCAATAAAGCCTATGAACTGTCCGGGTTCAATAATTGCCTACAAGAATAATTTACATTCATACAAGGATTTACCATTGAAATACGGAGAAATGGGATTAGTTCACAGACACGAATTTAGTGGTGCTTTGCATGGACTTATGAGAGTTAGAGCATTTACACAAGATGATGCGCACGTTTTCTGTACTAAAGAACAAATTGAAGAACAAATTATTGAAATTATTGATTTATACGATAAATTCTATACTTTATTCGGATTTGAATATCATATTGAATTATCAACAAAACCAGATAAAGCAATTGGTTCTGATGAAATTTGGGAAATGGCTGAAGCTAATTTAAAATCGGCTTTGGAACATAAAGGAATTGACTACAAGTTGAATCCTGGAGATGGAGCATTCTACGGTCCAAAAATTGACTTTAAGATGAAAGATTCGATTGGAAGAATTTGGCAATGTGGAACAATCCAGTTAGACTTCAACTTGCCACAAAGATTTGAAATGAGCTATATTGGTGCAGATGGAGAAAAACATGAACCAGTAATGATTCACCGTGCAATGTACGGAAGTTTGGAAAGATTCCTTGGAATTTTGATTGAACATTACGCAGGAGCGTTCCCTACTTGGTTAGCACCAGTTCAAGCAAGAATTTTAACAATTTCTGATGAACAAGTTCCATTTGCAAAAGAAGTGTTTGAAAAACTTCAAAATGCGGGAATTAGAGTTGAACTTGACACAAGAGTGGAAAAAATTGGATATAAAATTAGGGAAGCAAATGGAGATCAAAAAATACCAGTTCAATTGATTATTGGTAAAAACGAAGTTGCGAATAATGAAGTAAATATGAGAAGGTTTGGTTCACAAGAAAGTAAAAATGTGTCAGTTGATGAAATTTTAAATATTTTGGTGGAAGAATCAAAAGTTCCGTTTAAAAAGTAAGTTTGAATTTTGAATTATAATTAAATAATTAATATTAAAAAAGTAGAAATATTTATCTATTTAGTAACAAGAGGTTTTATACCATTGATAAATATGGATTTTTAAAAATAGAATATAATGTAAGAGATTTTACAGATAAAAAAAAGCCTTTAAAAAAAATATAGTGGTATTATTATAATAGTTTAGATATAGGTTTTAGTTTAAATCCTATAGAATTTAAAAATTATTTAAATTATTTTAAATAAAAAGTTTATAAATAAGAGGTGATTTTTATGAAAAAAGATTACGATGAATTGGAAACTTATAATCATAATAACGACAGTTATAATGAATATGGTGGACAAGCAAGAATGACTTATGATGATTTAAACAGAGTTGTAAGTGCAAAAGTTTGTGGAAGTATGCTTTGGATGGTACTGGGACTTCTTGTGACAGGGATTACAGGTTATATGGTGTATACAGGGCTGGTATCAGGTAATCCGGTTGCATACGGGATTTTAAAAATGTATTGGCTGTTTGCTGTTTTGGAAATAGCTGTGGTGTTTGGATTTACTGCGTTAGTTTATAAAGCTAATTCAAGTACGTTAAGACTTATGTTTCTTGCATATTCGTTCTTGAATGGATTGACATTTTCAGTTCTTGGAATTGTCTATGCTCCTGGAATTATAGTTTCGGCATTTTTGGGAACATTTGTGTTATTTGCAGTTTTGGCTGTTTATGGTTACTTGACTAGAGAAAATTTGACAAAGTTTACACCAATTCTAGTTGCTGGATTAATTGCAATTATTTTAGTAAGCATAATAAATATCTTTTTGCAAAATAGTGGAGTTGACTTGTTCATATCAATAATTGGAGTAATTATATTTACAATTTTTATTGCAGTTGATGTAAATAGAATAAGAAATAACATTGTTGCTTATGCGGTTCAAGAGGATTCAGAAATTCTAAATAAAATAGAAATAGTTGGTGCATTAAATTTATATTTAGACTTTGTAAACTTGTTTATTTACATTTTAAGACTTTTAGGAAGAAGAAGATAGAACTATATTTAAAATATTAATGTGAAAGTGCTTTAAAGTTGGAGTTTTTCTGATTTTAAAGCAATTTTACTTTTTTAGAAAGCGGGAAAATTTTGCAGAATAATAAATTAAATGGTGATTTGGAAAAATTTATTAACGATGAAATTACAAACAGTAAGATTTGGGTGTTTTGTGGAATAATGATTTCTATTCTGCTGTCACAGATGTTAAATTTACAGGCTGAAATGTATAAAATTATGTATATTTTTAACAAAAAGATAGCAAGAAGTCTCCGACTTCTACAAGTGGGAGATGAATTGCTTTTTTTGTAAAAAAATTGAAAAAAGTATACTCTTATGATACAATTTTTGTATAAAATATTGAATAAAAATAATTAAAAATAATATTCAAAATCAAAAGGAGGTGTAATTTCATGAAATATAATTTGGCATTCAAATACAGAATTTATCCAAATAAAGAGCAGGAATTATTGATAAATAAGACTTTTGGATGTGTTCGTTTTGTTTACAATACAATTTTGTATACAGCAAATAAAATTTATGAAGAAACTGGGAAAAATAAAATAATTACACCTGCCAGTTTGAAAAGTGAAAACCAATTTTTGAAAGAAGTAGACAGTCTAGCACTTTCAAATGCTCAATTGAATGTAAAACGATCGTTTACGAATTTTTTTCAGAAGAGAGCGAAGTTTCCAAAGTTCAAATCTAAAAAGAATAATGTTAAAAGTTACACGACAAATTGTGTGAACAATTCGATACGAATTGAGGAAAACAAATATTTGGTTTTGCCAAAACTGAAAAGAATAAAATTGAAATATCATAGAGAAATACCAAAGAATTATATAATAAAGTCGGTAACATTGACAAACAGCAATGGAAGTTATTATGTTTCGGTTTTGACAGAATTTGAAAAAGAAATTCAAAAAATACCAAGTAATGATAAAGTAATTGGACTTGATTTTTCAATGTCTGAATTATTTGTCAGTTCTGAAAACCAAAGAGCTGATTATCCAAAATATTTTAGAATGCTGGAGAAAAAATTGAAAAAATTACAGAAATCATTATCAAGAAAAGTGAGATTTTCTAAAAATTGGTATAAACAAAAAATGAAAATATCAAAATTACATGAGTATATCAAAAATTGTCGAAGAGATTTTTTGCATAAATTATCGAAAAAATTGTCTGAAATATATAATGCTGTGGTTGTCGAAGATTTGAATATGAAAGGGATGAGCCAGGCATTAAATTTTGGAAAAAGTGTCGGAGATAATGGATGGGGAATGTTTTTGAGAATGCTTGAGTATAAACTGATGTTTTTAGGAAAACAATTTTTGAAGATAGATAAGTGGTTTCCGTCATCGAAAACTTGCAGTAAATGTGGAAACATTAAAGAGAAACTGAAATTAACAGAAAGAAGTTATAGATGTGAGTGCTGTGGGATTGAAATTGATAGAGATTACAATGCGGCATTGAATATAAAAAACATTGGAAAATTGATGTTGGAATATTAGGAAAATAAAAGAAGACAGGGTAGGAACTACCCGAAGAGCTTGGTAAATATATTTGGCTAGCAAAAGCAGATACTTCCCAAGAAGCTCCCGCTTCTAAAAGCGGGAGTAGTTCACTATAGATTTGAAAGGAAAATAAAAAATAGATGAAAAGAAAAATTGAATGTGTGGAAGAATTTCACAGAATTTATAAACTTGGAAATTCTGAAAAGCCAATTGGAAAATTAAAGGATGGATTGGAAAAATTGAGATTTGACTTGATGGCTGAAGAAAATGGAGAATATTTGGAAGCGGCTAAAAAAGGAGATGTTACAGAAGTGGCAGATGCCCTTGGGGATATGCTTTATATCCTTTGTGGAACTATTATAGAACATGGTATGCAAAATGTGATTGACGATGTCTTTGAAGAAATTCATAGAAGCAATTTGAGCAAATTAGATGAAAATGGGAATCCAATTTATCGGGAAGATGGGAAAGTTGTAAAAGGACCAAATTATTTTCCGCCAAATTTGAAGAAATTTTTTGAAAAATAAGGGGAAATTTTTGAGAAATAAAGTAAAAAAATATCATAATAACTTGTAAAAGTTATCAAAATATGATAAAATAGAATGCGATATGTAAAAATAATTTTAACTGAATAACGATTTTTTTAAAATAGTTAAGTTAATATGTTATAATAAAACAGCAGGACTGTTAAAAAAATAAAGATGAAAGGAGAACTGCTAAAATATTTAGTAGAGGTGAATAAAATGCAAAGATGTGAAGTTTTTGGAAAAACAGTAAGCCATGGAAATAGAGTGAGCCACTCTCACAAAGCTACAAAAAGAATTTGGAGACCAAATTTACAAACAATGCTTTTAACTATCAACAATGAAGAAGTTAGAGTAAGAGTTTGTACAAAAGCAATGAAAACATTAAAAGGGAAAAATAACGATCAAGTTAAAAAAATCTTGTTAAAAAACAAAGAAACATTAAGCCCTAAAATACTAAAAGTATTAGCAAAGTAAGTTTTTATAACTTACTTTTTGTGTGTACCCGTAGCTCAACTGGATAGAGCGTCTGACTTCGGATCAGAAGGCTTGGGGTTCGATTCCTCACGGGTACGCCATTTTTTTTATAAAAAATTATTCATTATTTAAATATAAGGACATCAAAATTAGATGCCCTTTTTTATTTATTGAATTTATACTATTTTTAGTCATAATGATAGATTTGTTTATTATTTTCTTTTGCTAATTCTTTGAAATTCAGCTTTTGCTTTAGCTAATTGAGTATTAAATTCGCTGTTTGAATGTAATGTTGCGACAACTGTGCTTGCTACTACACGAGCTGCATCCACATCGCTTTGCCAGTGATAACCGCAAATTACACGACTTTGCCCCATTTCATATCCACGTTTTATAATTTCGCTTTGTCTTGCTGGATTTATTTCAGCCAATACTAATGCAGTAGCCCATCCGATTGAAGTATGCCCTGATGGATAAGATCCATTTTTTGAAAGAGTTGCTTCATCTTCTGGACGGCAAGTAGATTCTTTAAAATATGCAAATGGACGAATTCTCATATATGTCTGTTTTGCAGATCTTGTTGCCAAATCTCCTGCATCTTCACGTAATTTTGTAACTAATTTAAAAATTTCAGGGGTAGTTTGAGCAGAAATTGTGTATCCAAAGGCTTCAGAAAAAGCACGAGGTACTCCATCTCCTTCTACTTGCGCATCATTATATGCCTGTTTTCCTCTTTCAGTATTTCTTAATAATTTTCCTTTTTCATATTGAGCCTTGTCATTTAAAAAAGCTATACTGTCAACTGCTGGTGGAGGTGGCAACAAATCATAGCTGCTTACAACTTGTGAACTTTTTAAAAAGTACACCTCCGGTTTTGTTGTTACGTCATTTCCTGCTCCTGCTGAAAATGAAACTAAACTTGCAAATAAAAATGCACCAATTAATAACGTTTTTTTCATATTTGAACCATCCCTTTCCTAATAATATTTTTCAATAAAATTATATCTTATTTTTTATGAGTGTCAAGAGTAAGCAATCTGTTCTATTGAAATTCAACTAAAAAAATGCTAGTATATTTTATATGAATTTAAAAATTATTACTAATCAAAAAAATTGAGAATAAAATTTAGTAAAGGAAAAATTAAGAACATTGAGGTGCTGAAAATGAAGTTAAAAAAAGAAAATCTGATTTTTAGATTTGCAACTGAAGAAGATGCTGAAAAGATCTTAAAAATTTATGAGCCGTATGTTGAAAAAACTACAATTACATTTGAGTATGAAGTACCTTCAGCCGAGGAATTTAAAGGAAGAATAAGAGAAATTTTAAAGGAATATCCGTATATTATTTGTGAATACGAAAATGAGATAATTGGATATGCTTATGCACATAGGATTTGGAGCAGGGCTGCCTATCAGTGGGATGCGGAACTTTCGGTTTATACAGATGGAAATTATGCAGGAAATGGAATTGGGAAAAAATTGTATAAAATTTTGATTGAAATACTGAAGCTTCAAAATATTGTAAATGTCTATGCGCTTGTAACTTATCCTAATGAAAATAGTGAAAAATTGCATAATTACTTTGGATTTAAAAAAGTTGCATTTTTTGAAAATTCTGGATACAAATTTGGAAAATGGGTTGGTGTCACTTGGTTTGAAAAAGCTATTTCCGAATATCCTAAAAATCCTAAGCCGATAAAAAAAGTATCAGAAATTGATGAAGTTAAATTAAAACAAATTTTAGAGCTGTAAAAAGTATAGATTTTTTTAGTATTTTAATAAAACAAACGTTCTGAAGCAAAAAGTATTGACTCCTTGTAAATAAAAAATCAAGTCATTAAACAATCCAATATTGATTTTATAGGCATAAAATGACATATTTTTTAAAATGTTAAAAATGTTTTGAGATTATATATTAAATTGCTTGAAAATCAGATTAAAGAGTGGTATAATTCAAGTGGAAAAAAAAAGATTTTGAATAAATTTTAGGAGGATATAACGAAATGGCTAAAAAAACTTTAAAAGACTTAGACGTAAAAGGTAAAAAAGTATTAGTAAGAGTTGATTTCAATGTACCAATAAAAGATGGAGTTATTACAAATGATAATAGAATTACAGCTGCTCTTCCAACTTTAAAATATATTTTGGAAAATGGCGGAAGAGTAATCGCATTTTCTCACTTGGGAAAAGTTAAGGAAGAAGCTGACAAAGCCTCAAAAACTTTAGCGCCAGTTGCAAAAAGATTGGAAGAACTTTTAGAAAAACCAGTTAAATTTATTCCTGAAACTAGAGGACCTGAATTGGAAAAAGCAGTTTCTGAACTAAAAGATGGAGAAATCTTAATGTTTGAAAACACTAGATTTGAAGACTTAGATGGTAAAAAAGAATCTAAAAATGATCCTGAATTAGGAAAATACTGGGCATCACTTGGAGATGTATTTGTAAACGATGCATTCGGAACTGCTCATAGAGCACATGCTTCAAATGTAGGAATTGCTTCAAATATTAAAGATTCTGCAGTAGGATTTTTAGTAGAAAAAGAAATTAAATTTATCGGTGGAGCAGTTGACAATCCTGAAAGACCATTAGTTGCTATTTTAGGAGGAGCAAAAGTTTCTGATAAAATTGGTGTAATTGAAAACTTATTGGATAAAGCTGATAAAGTAATTATCGGTGGAGGAATGATGTTTACTTTCTTAAAAGCTGAAGGTAAAAACACAGGTTCTTCATTATTGGAAGCTGACAAAGTAGAATTAGCCGCTTCATTAATCAAAAAAGCAAAAGAAAAAAATGTTGAATTATTATTGCCAATTGATACAGTTGTAGCAAAAGAATTTAAAAATGATACAGAATTTAAAACAGTTTCTGTAGATGACATTGAAGATGGATGGATGGGATTAGATATAGGTGAAAAATCTGTAGAATTATTCAAAAAAGCTTTAGAAGGTGCTAAAACTGTAGTATGGAATGGACCAATGGGAGTATTTGAAATGGAAAACTTCGCTAAAGGAACAATTGGTGTATGTAAAGCAATCGCAGAATTATCTGATGCTAAGACAATCATCGGTGGTGGAGATTCAGCAGCAGCAGCTATCCAATTAGGATTTGCTGACAAATTCTCACACATTTCAACTGGTGGAGGAGCTTCTCTTGAATACTTGGAAGGAAAAGTATTGCCAGGAGTAGCTGCAATTTCTGATAAATAATAAACTAACTTAAATAACTATTAATTTAGTTGACTAAGAATAATTTTTTCATTTTAATCACGAAATGACTGTCTTGAAATTAATTTTTTAAGATAGTCATTTTCACTTTAATATTATTTTTTATAAGATTTGATATTAAAAGTTATAATCATTTCACAAAAGATTTTTAGCTAAAAATAATTTTTTTAAAATTGAAACATAATCTAAATTGTGGTATAATTAAAAAAGATTTTAGAATTTCAGAAGGAGGAGAAATAAATAATTATGGATAAGAATTCAATGGGAGTAATAATAATTTATGTGGTATTTTTGGCAGTATTGATTTTACCAACATACTTTGCAAATAAAAAAAAGAAAAAACAAAAAGCTGAATTAATGGAAAATTTAAAAGTAGGAGCTAAAATAACTACAGTTGGAGGAATCCAAGGAACTATTACAAATGTTTTTACAGATACTGTGGAAATGAAAATTGATAAAAATGCAAGAATGACTGTTCTTAAATCAGCAGTTGAAAGAATTGAAACAAAATAAGAATTTAGAGATGTTATGTTTATTGAGATTTATGTATTTTTAAAAATAATTGAAATGAATAGTAAAAAATAGGAGGAAAAAATGAAAAGGATATTATTGTTTTTGTTACTTTTTGTAAGTGCAATTACATTTTCTGATACTTTAAAAAATGTTTCATATAATAATGGAAAGGTCATTGGAACATTTAGGGAAAATAAACAGATTATTCCAAATGCTTCTGTCACAAAATTAGGGGGTGAAGACCTGTTAATGTTAAGTTTCCCAGATAGTAAAATGGAAAGTGGTGTTCCAGCATTTATTAACAAAAGTGATCAGTATATAAGTAAGGTTTATACAGTTGAAAATAATGGAATGGTAGTAGTGTATGTGTATTTAAAACCATCTGTTACTTATCAAGTTACCAGTAGAAATGGAGAGTTTCAAGTAACATTAGATGGAGGTAAAGCTGTAACAGCGCAAAAATCATATAATACACCACAAAGCCAGAATAATAACAGCAACAATACAAGAATAACACAGACTCAGTCACAAAGCCAGTCAGGTAATACTTCAAGAGGAAATAAAAAATATACAATAGTTGTAGATCCTGGACATGGTGGACATGATTCAGGAGCAAGAGGAAATGGATATAATGAAAAAGATATAGCATTGCAAGTTGCAACAAGGCTAGCTAATAATTTAAGACAGGATTACAATGTTATAATGACTAGAGATTCAGATTTTTTTGTGCCATTAGATACAAGAGCCAAAATTGGAAATGATGCAAATGCAGATTTCTTTATAAGTATCCACTTAAATTCAGGTTCGAGTTCATCAGCAAATGGAACAGAAGTATTTTATTTTAGTAAAAAAGATCAAGGAAGTTATGCTGCACAAGTAGCCAAATTTGAAAATAAAGTTGATGGAAGCTATGGAGATGTGCCATTTTCAGACTTTATTTTAAATGATATTTTTTATAGAAAAAATCAAAAGACAAGTCAAGCTATAGCAGAATCTGTATTAAATAATCTTATAAATACAACAGGGCTTAGAAGAAGAGGAGTTTTTGGAGCAAATTTTGCAGTACTTCGTGGAAGTAATTCACCATCAATACTTGTAGAATTAGGATTTATGAATAATTATTCTGATTTATCGCAATACTTGACACCAGATGGTCAAGAAAGAGCAGCAAATGCTATTGGAAGTGCAATAAGAAGTTATTTTAGATAATTTCATTTTAAATAATGGAAATATTATCCAAATTAGGAGAATTTTATGCCAAAAAAAGAAGAATCAAAAGAAGAACCTAAAAAGAAAAAAGTATTTTTTAGCAGCGTATTTTTTATAATATTGCTTATTTTAATAACGGCTGCTGTAGTTGCAACGAATATATATGACAGGGATAACAGTGAAGAAATACATGTAACTGTTGATAAGAATTTAGTAAAGGAAACAGCGCAAAATGAGGAAACTCAAAATAAAATTTCTATATTTGTATTTGATCCTGGCACAAGAACAATTTATGAGCGAGAAATCGCAATTCCACGTCAAGTGAACTTAATTGAAGGGGATTTCATAAATGGAATTATCAGAAATTCAAATTATATTACAGATGATATGAAATTTAGAAGTGCCTACAACCTTAGAATTGACAATGTAAATACAACAGTTGTAAAATTAAATGCGGCATTCGCAAATTTGAAAAAAAATCCTGAATTATTTAATGGATTTTCTCAAGCTGTAACAAATACAATTTTAAAAAACTTTCCCAATATTCAAAGTGTCATAATTCAAATAGATGGGGAAACAAATGTTCAATAAAAGTAAAATATTTAAGTAAAAAATTAAATTAGACTGTTTTGGTATTAATAAGAGATTTTTAACAAAAAGATAGCAAGAAGTCTCCGACTTCTATAAGTGGGAGATGAATTGCTTTTTTTTGTAAAAAAAAATTGAAAAAAGGATATATCTTATGATACAATTTTTGTATAAAATATTGAAGAGAAGTTATAAATAATAAAATTTCTAAAAAAATAACTTAAAATAATATCCAAAATCAAAAGGAGGTGTAATTTATGAAATATAATTTAGCATTCAAATACAGAATTTATCCAAATAAAGATCAAGAATTATTGATAAATAAGACTTTTGGATGTGTTCGTTTTGTCTACAATACGATTTTGTACACTGCGAATAAATTTTATGAAGAAACTGGAAAAAATAAAATAATTACACCTGCCAGTTTGAAAAGTGAAAATCGATTTCTAAAAGAAGTAGACAGTTTGGCACTTTCAAATGCTCAATTGAATGTAAAACGATCATTTACGAATTTCTTTCAAAAGAGGGCAAAGTTTCCAAGGTTCAAATCTAAAAAGAAT
The DNA here is from genome assembly GCF_007990445.1 of Leptotrichia wadei. Lineage (NCBI taxonomy): Bacteria > Fusobacteriati > Fusobacteriota > Fusobacteriia > Fusobacteriales > Leptotrichiaceae > Leptotrichia > Leptotrichia wadei. The sequence goes on along the minus strand of NZ_AP019841.1, from coordinate 2,198,366 downwards.
AATGTTAAAAGTTACACGACAAATTGTGTGAACAATTCAATACGAATTGAGGAAAACAAATATTTGGTTTTGCCAAAATTAAAAAGAATAAAATTAAAATATCATAGAGAAATACCGAAGGATTACAAGATAAAGTCAGTAACATTGATAAATAGCAATGGAAACTATTATGTTTCTGTTTTGACAGAATTTGAAAAAGAAATTCAAAAGGTAGTTAGTAAAGATAAAGTAATTGGACTTGATTTTTCAATGTCTGAATTATTTGTTAGTTCTGAAAACCAAAGGGCTGATTATCCAAGATATTTTAGGATGTTGGAGAAAAAATTGAAAAAATTACAGAAATCATTATCAAGAAAAGTAAAATTTTCTAAAAATTGGTATAAACAAAAAATGAAAATATCAAAATTGCATGAGTATATTAAAAATTGTCGAAGAGATTTTTTGCATAAATTATCGAAAAAATTGTCTGAAGATTATAATGCTGTGGTTGTTGAAAATTTGAATATGAAAGGAATGAGCCAGGTATTAAATTTTGGGAAAAGTGTAGGAGATAATGGATGGGGAATGTTTTTGAGAATGCTTGAATATAAGTTGATGTTTTTAGGGAAACAATTTTTGAAGATAGATAAGTGGTTTCCGTCATCGAAAACTTGCAGTAAATGTGGAAATGTTAAAGATGAACTGAAATTATCAGAAAGAAGTTATAAATGTGAGTGCTGTGGGATTGAAATTGATAGAGATTACAATGCGGCGCTGAATATAAGAGATATTGGAAATATTAGGAAATAAAAAAACAGGGCAGGGACTGCCCGAAGAGCTTGGTAAATATATTTGGCTAGCAAAAGCAGATACTTCCCAAGAAGCTCCCGCTTCTAAAAGCGGGAGTAGTTCACTATCAAGGCAGTTTTTTTATGAAATTTAGTATTAGATTTAAAAGCTATGACTATTTTACTCAAATTCTAAATTTATATGGTTTTTAATAGTTTTGAGTATATAAATAAAAAATATCATTTTTTAAATAAATTTCAAAAAACCTCTTGTTTTTGTTTTTTTCTTTATGATATAATAGACAGAAAGAAATTTTTTTTGGAGATAATAAATTTATTGCAAAATTACTATTTAGTAAGGGGTTAAGGCTTCTTAATGGAATATAAATAAAATATATTTTCTGTTTTTAGAATAGGATTTATCATTAAATACGAGAATGTCCAAAATTTTGTGTAAACTAACAGATGAATCCAGTAAATTCAGTACTTTGATATTTCTATTTACACAAAAATTTTTACACTCTCTTAAATACAGTGGAATAATTATCACTTAAACTATTATAAAAATCACTTTTTCCATTATTTAAATAATTATTATTTTTGAAAAATATTTCTAAATTGAAAATCTGAATTATAAAAAAATTAAAAGGAGATAGTAGTGACTAATAATTTATCGCAGTTAAAAAGGGATTTAAAGTCGTTTGCAAAAAAATGTAAGGACTTTAAATATACAGATTCAGCTTTGTTTACATTTTTGTTAAACGGAATGTTAATTTCAGCAGGTGAATTGAGTGCAGAATCAAAGGATTCGAGAATTAGTAACCAAGTGAATTTGATTAATTCTTCAATAGGTCAAATGCGTAAAGATTTTAAGCATGCGAGATCTGAAAACAACAAGTTAATCAAAAATACAAACTTGGAACTTACACAATTAATGGAACAGGGAGATCATGTAACAAAATCTCCATGGAGTAACTGGCAAATTGGAGCAAATGATTTTTATAATGATTGGCATGGACATTTTAAGGGTAGAGGAAATCGGGTTCAGGACAGTAAATTTTACCAAAGAGATACTACAATGGAAAAATACAACTATCAGTTAAAAAATTTAAGTACTTACGGAGCAACAAGACTGAAATTAGACTCTAATAATATGGAAAATCCAGTAGAAATCCAAATTGATGCTTCATTAAGAACGTTAGCAATAGATAAATCGGCTCCTAATTTTGTACCTACGACTCCTAGTGGGGGACTACCGCCATTTGATCCATTAATGGTAACATCACCTATTATCAATCCAAAGAATGTTAATATTAGCCAGGTTCCTTCAGCACCTCCAACTGATGTTGCGTATCAGAATGTTCCCAACTGGACATGGGGTTATAATGTAAATAATCCTTTACAAAATAATGCTTTAATTGCTCAAGTAGAAGTGCTGTCAGGAACATTTAATAACTATTTTAGCGGAGTAGGAGATCCTCTTAAATATAATTTTAGTGGCGCTACCGAGAATGGAGCATATACTCCTTCAAACGATCCTGGAACAGGTACACCTGTTCCACATTTACCAGCTTCTGATGCAGGAGATAGTGATAACACAGCTGCCTTTTACGCTTTAAGTGGAAAAGTGATTACATTGCCCAATACAATGACAGTTAACGTAGTAGGTAATAATAGTAGTGGTGGGGACTTAAATTCAATTTATTATATGGGAAATCCATCAGATTCAGGAAATGCTGAAGCTAAATTAATACATAAAGCAAATACTAATATTTATGGAAATAAAATAGCAGTAGTAAATATAGATAATGTAACTAGTACAGGTGGTATAACTTTTGTAAATAGGGGAAATATAATAGGACATGCACAAAATGGAACATTTGTTGATGCTTCAGGTACAGCATTAACTGGAGCAACTCCAGGAAACCATATATTTGGAGCTTATTCTTATGGAACTTCAGAAAGTGATAAAATAGAAAATGCTTCTGACGGAAGTGTAATTTTTTATGCTCCAGAAAGTGTAGGATGGGCATACAGTTCAGGCAATACGCAAGGAATAACAAGAAGTTCAATTAATAATGGTAAAATGCAGTTATTTGGTAAAAATAGTTTAGGAATAGCTACTGACAATGATACTTCTGGTGAACAAATGGCACATGCAGATATTCAACTTAATACACCGATTGAAATATATGGAGATGAATCAGTAGGAGCGAGTTTCTTGTCAGAACCAGACACTAGCTCAAATAATTTTTTAAATTCAAAATTTAATATTCAAGTTGGGGGATCTTCTTTAACATCGCAAGATGCTACTTATGGTGATACAAAAGGAGACTTGACAAAAGTTCAAAATTCAGTTGGACTAAATTTTGATTTTACAAATTCCAATAATGGATTTACAAATTTAGATATAAATAATTATAATGTGGTTCTAGAGAATAATTCTAAAAATTCAATAGCTCTTAGAACAGGAGAAGCCAAGATTACGTTTAATGATTCGGCAAATAGTGGAATAACTCTTGGCGGAGAAGATAATATAGGATATCTTTCAGATGGAAGTGCAAATAATAATTTAATTTATAACAATACAGCTAATAATTTTAAGGTTAGTGGAAAAAATGCAATATTGTTTGCTGCAAAAGATGGAGGGACATTGAAAGTAAATAATTCGTTGCCTTTATCTTCAACAGCAGTTAGTGGAAAAGGATTTACTTTAGCGTATTCTGAAGGAGCTGGTTCGACAGTTACATTGAATCAAGGTGTTACAGGAGAAGTCGTCGGTTCAGATGCAGTGTTGTATTATGCGAAAAACAGTGGAAATGTTACTGCAACAGAAGCAGCAGTTGCTCAACCATCAACTGTTGTTAATTCATCAGGAGTAACAGTTATAACAGATTCATCAATAGGAACTCCTAAAGTTACTATTTCTGGAAACAATGGAGTTGGATTCTATGCTACAAATGGAGGGCAAATTGTAGCAGAGAACAGTTTTATGAAATTATCTGATGGATTAGTTGGTGCATATAGTGATGGTTCTACAAGTAATATAAATTTAAAGAATTCAATTTTAGATTATAAAGGAAATGGCTATTCCATTTATAGTGGAAATAACGGGAAAATTGATTTACAAGGAAGTACAGTTATTTTAAGAGGAAAGGCAATAGGAGTGCAGGGATCTTCTTTAAGTGACATAACAACAAATGCAAATACAAAAATAGTTGTTATGTCAAATGATGCTATTCCATTTGAATTTAAAGATAAAGGAATAGTAAATTTAACATCTATAGATACTGATTTAGGTATTGCGGCTTCAGGAATTCAAGTTGTAAATGGAGAAGATGGAACAACTGCATATACTAATTATAAAAAAGCATTTATAGATGGAATGTTAAATTATAATATTAATGCAGATATTGATAAAAGTTTAGCTGCTAATATTGCTAATGAATCAACAGATTCATTTAAATTTGTTAAAAGATATTTAGTTCAACGTGCAGTTTTAAATTTACAAGCAGGTAAAACAGTAACAGCAAACTTAAATTCTTCAGACTTAACAGCAACAGGAATGAAAGGTGTAGTAGGACTTGATATGAGTTCAAGTAGTTCGGCAGCTTCGAATGCTGAAACGCAAATAAATCTTGCTGGAGGTTCTACTGTAAACGCAGACAGAACAGACGCTGGAAACGGAGCAGTAGGATTATTCATAAACTACGGAAAAGTGAACACAAATGCGTCATCTACAATAAATGTTGAACAATTAACAACAAATCCTCGCAATGACAGTGCTGTAGGAATTTATGCAGTAAACAACGGTTCTGAAGTAAATAATGAAGGAACTGTAAATGTTGGTGGAAATAGTTCAATTGGGTTATTAGGGTTGGCATATAGGGAAGATGCAACTACTGGAGTACCTAAAGTAAATGAATTTGGAGGAAAACCTGGTGAAGGAACAACTAATATTGTAAACAAAGGAAACGTTACATTAGATGGAACAACTTCACATGGAATTTATGTAAAAAATAATAATTCAGCAGGAACAAAAGCTGGTGCTATTGGAACAAATACAGGAAATGGAGTGTTAACTTTATCAGGAGATAAATCTATCGGAATGATAGGAGATAAAGCAACGTTAACAAATGATACAAATGCAAAAATTAATATGACAGGACAGGAACAAGTTGGAATGTTTGCTAATAACAGCTCATCATTGGTAAATAGAGGAGAAATTAATCTGGCAGCATCAGCAGGTTCTGTTCCAAGTGTAGGAATTTATACTAATGATGCGGCAACAGATATAGTAAATGATGGTAAAATTAACGGTGGAAATAAAAACTACGGTATTTTTGGAACAACAGTGACTCATGGAGCAACAGGAGAAATCACAGTTGGAGATAAAGGAGTAGGAATTTATTCAACAGAAGGAAATGTCACATTAAACGCAGGGTCAAAAGTAAGAGTTGGAGCGAATGAAGGAGTTGGAGTATTTACTACTGGAACAGCAGGAAGAACGATAAATGCTGATACGAATATGACAATTGGAGATTCTTCATTTGGTTATGTAATTAAAAATACAGGAACAACAAACTTAACTACAAATGGAACTGCAACATTAGGAAATGAAGCGAAATTTATTTATTCAAATAATAAAGATATAACAGTAACAAATAATGTTCCATTAACTTCAACAGGGAATAATACTTACGGAATTTATTCTGCAGGAGCAGTAACAAATAATGCAGATATTGATTTTGGAAGAGGAACAGGAAGTGTGGCAATTTATGCAATTGATGGAGGAACTGCTAGAAATGCTGCAGGTAAAACAATTACAGTAAGTGGAAGTAATTTATCAGCAACTCCAGTTCCAGAATATGGAATGGGAATGGCTACTTCTAACGGAACAATTATAAATGATGGAACAATAAAAGTAGCTCTTGATGAAGGAATTGGAATGTTTGCTTCAGGAAGTGGTTCAAAAGCAATAAATAATGGTACAATTGAATTAAGTGGAAAAAATACAAAAGGAATGTATGTTGATAATAATGCAGTAGGAGAAAACTGGGGAATTATTAAAACAGTTCCAACAGCAAATAATGATGGTATTTTAGGTGTAGTTGCCACAGGTGGTGGAGTAATTAAAAACTATGGACAAATTATTGTAGATGGACCTAATAATAAAGCTGGATATCTTGGTTCTACAGGAACTTTCTCAAATGAAACTAGTGGAGGGACAACAGGAACTGTTACAAATACTAATGGCGCAGATGGAGTTGTAAGAAAAGTAAGCAATCCAACAAGTAAAACGGTAGCAGGAATAGAAATAATAGCTCCATCAGCAGCAACAGCGGCTACTATAAAAATAAATAATAATATTGTAATTCCAATGGTTATAGATACAAATATTTCAACACCAAATCCATCAGTTGCAACAGTAACTTCTCCAGATGGAACAGTGACAACAATAGACCTAGGCTCAACAAGATTGGGAAGCATTCCATCAAATGAACAAGTTGGAGCACTTGGAATGTATATAGATACATCGGGAGTAAATTATACACATCCAATTGAAGGATTGAATAATTTAACAGGATTAAAAAGAATTAATTTGATATTTGGGAATGAGGCAGCAAGATATACTGATAGTAAAGTTATAGAGGTTGGGGACAATATAATAAACCCTTATAATAATATGATATTATCATTAGCTGCATCAAGTAGTGGAATGAAATTTGCTTTAAATGCAGGAAGTTTGACTTGGTTTGCAACAGCAACACAAAATTTATCAACAGGTGCTCTAGGAAAAGTTTATTTAGTAAAAATTCCATATACAGCATTTGCACAAGATGGAAATACATATAATTTTTTAGGTGGATTAGAACAAAGATATGGTGTGGAAACTACTGGAAGAGAAAAAGAACTGTTTAATAAATTAAATGATTTAGGAAAAGGTGAATCCCATATTTTAGCACAAGCTGTAGATGAGATGAAAGGTCATCAATATGCAAATATTCAACAAAGAACTAACGCTACAGGAAATGCTCTGGATAATGAGTTTAGCTATTTGAGAAATGAATGGAGGAACCCAACTAAGCAAAATAATAAAATCAAGGCATTTGGATTAAGAGATGAATATAGCACTGACACAGCTGGAATCTTTGACTATAAGAGCAATGCCTACGGAGTAGCTTATGTTCACGAAGATGAAAAAGTCAGAATGGGCAACTCAAGCGGATGGTATGCAGGAGCAGTAACAAACAGATTCAGATTCAAGGATCTAGGAAAATCGAGAGAAGATCAGACAATGATAAAAGCTGGAATATTTAAGACAATGTCGCCTAAAAAGGATTACAACGGAGCATTGCAGTGGACAGTTGCAGGAGATGTGTTTGCAGGAATTAATAATATGAAGCGTAAATTCTGGGTAGTTGATGATACATTTGAAGCTAAATCTACGTACCATACTTATGGAGCAGCTCTTAAAAATGAACTTAGTTATGATATAAGAATGAGTGAAAGAACACATTTAAGACCATTTGGAGTTTTGAAAATGGAATATGGAAGATTTAATGATGTGAAAGAAAACTCTGGACAAGTAAGACTGCAGGTTAAGGGTAATGACTACTTTTCAGTAAAACCAGAAACTGGAGTTGAATTTAAGTATGTTCAGCCACTTGCAGTAAAAACAAACTTGACAGTAGGGCTTACAGCCGCTTATGAAAATGAGATTGGAAAACTGCAAAACGGAAATCAGGCAAGAGTAAGATATACGACAGCAGATTGGTATAATCTGGAAAAAGAAAAAGAAGATAGACGTGGAAATGGTAAGTTTGACCTTAACATCGGAGTTGACAATACTAGATTTGGTATTACAGTAAATGCTGGATACGATACTAAAGGAAATAATGTCAGAGGTGGAATTGGATTTAGGGCAATTTATTAGTTTTCAAAAATTGTAGAGAATTAAAAAATCGGAAGAGGAAAAAATCAGTTTCCGATTTTTTATTGTTTTTCAAACAGAACTTGGTATTTGTATTAAACTCCATCTAAAAATAGAGATTATAATTTATTTTACTTGCTAAAAAGAGATTTGCTCCCTTGTAAAGAAATTTATAACTAGTCTGCTGTTTAAATGGAAAATAGTATTGCTCTGTCTCTGGTAAAAAAAACGATAGAAAAATAAAGTATTATGTGTTATAATAATAAAATGACTAAAAGTGAGAGAATAAAGAAAGGAAGATAGACAATGGGATTCAGAAGTCACAAAAGAGGTATTCAGATCGCATCAGCAGTTATGATGGGGATGTTTGGAATAGCAATGCTTATTACTGGAATATTATTTTTGAAGAATAATATTTTTGAAGCTTCAAAAGGTAATAGAGAAGTAATTGCAACGATTAACGGGACAAAAATTTATCGTGATGATTTTGAAAGGGAAGCTTATTCGTTAAAAAGTCAGTTAAATGAGATTAATCAGCAAAAAATGCAGCAGTTGGCACAAGCAGGAGTAAATACTGAGAATATAAAAAATGTTCCTGATGATATTATAAATCAATATGTTTTACAACTTTTGATAAATAAGGAAATATTGCTTTCATCGGCTAAGAATTTGGGAATAAGAGTAAGCGGTTCAACTGTTAATAAGGAATTTAAGGCTTATCAAAAACAGTCTAAATTAGGAAAAGATGAATTTTCTCAATATTTAAGATCAGTTGGATATAACGTTACTTCATTTAAAAAAATGATAAAAGACCAGAAAACAGTTGACAAGATGAGAGAAAAATTATTTGCAGATGATAAAGTTACAGATGAGGAAGTTAAAAAGGCTTATGAAAGAAATAAATATACTCAAGCCTTTGAAAATCAAGAATTTGATGATGTAAAAGATCAAATTAAGGAAAATATGAAGCAAGATAAGGATATTATGATTTTAAATTCATTTATTGCAAAGGCTAAGCAAAAAGCTAAAATTGAGTTTAAAGATGAGGAATTTAAAAAGATGTATGCTAACATAACAGCAGTTGTGGCACAAAATGGAGAGTATAAATATACAAATGCAGATGTAAATGAACAAATTATAAATGCAGTTTCACAAACTCAAGAAGGTTATTCGCCAAAAATGGTAAATGATTTAAAAGGCATGCTAAAAACAAATTTAAATAAATTTATACAAATAGCGAATAAGGCTAAAGCGGCTGGAATAAAGGCAGATGCTGATTTAGTAGGAGTAGATCAGTTAAGAGATTATTCTCAAAAATACTATAATTATTTAATTGATACTTATAAGCCTGATAATGCGGCATTACAAGCAAGATTTGATTCTAAGAGAGATAGCTATAATACTCAAAATAGTATAGGCGGTTATGTAATTGGAGAAGAATATCAGGCTGGAGAAAATGATTTTGCTGTGGCTAAAAAGCAGGCTGAAGAAATTATGAAAACTACAAATAAAGATAATTTTGCAGAAAAAGCCAGAGAGTTTTCAAAGGATCCTGGTTCGGCTAAGAATGGCGGAAGTTTAGGAGAAACAGCGGATTTATCAAAACTTGTCCCAGAATTTGCAAATGCAGTTAAAAATGGTAAGGCTGGAGATATTGTGGGACCAATAAAAACACAGTTTGGTTATCATATTATTTACATTCAAAGTAAAGATCCAAAAAATGAAAATGTAGCGAAAGTTAGCCATATTTTAATAACTCCAACTATTTCTGAGGCATCAAAACAAAAAGTTATTAAGAAAATTCAAGACTTGAAAGCTGAAATTCAAAGCAAGAAAGTTACTTGGAGCACTGTGGAAAAACAAGATAAATATAACTTTAGCGTAAAAGAAAGATTTAAAAAGTTAGTTAAAACTGATGCAATTCCAGGAATTGGAATAAATAAAGAACTAATGGATCAAATATTCGCATTGAAAGTAGATGGATTCTTAGAAAGAAATGATGCAACTGGATATTATTTAATTGCAAAAACATCAGAAATACCATTTACACAAGCAACATTTGAAAATTCAAAAGAACGTGTAAGATTGGAACTTGCGCATGAATATGCAGATAAGCAGTTGGGAATTACACAATAGTTTTCTGTTTAAATAGTTAAATTTGATTTATCAAGGATTCTTTTATTGTCAAATAAGAAGTACAAGATATTAAAAAGAACTGTTTTAAATACTAAAAATATTTAAGACAGTTTTTTATTATATTAATACTAAATCTCGTTTAAAATATTATTTACCAAAAGAGACTTTGAACTCTTGCAAAGAAATTTATATTTTAAATGGGAAATAACATAATTTTATTGAAGACTAGGAGTTAAAATGAGTTATATTGAAAATTTAGAAAGTGTTGGAAAAAAGATGATTGTGGAGGAAAAAGGGTTAAAAATAACAGAAGATGCTATTTTGCTTTCAGAATTTATGAAAAAATATTTTAGCAGAAAACGTAAGAATTTGAAAGGAGAAAAATCATTTTTAGAAATTGGGGCGGGACAAGGGATAATTTCGTTATTACTTTCAGAACTCGATATTATTTCAAAAATTTTTGCTGTGGAAATTCAGGAGGAAGTTTTTGCTGCTTTAAAAAAAAATATAGAGATAAATGATTTAAATGGGAAAATAATACCAATTAATAAAAATATAAAAAATGTGAATGGAGAGTATGATTTTATTTTTTCAAATCCGCCGTATAAAAAGACCAGTTCTGGAAAAATGCCTGAAAATGAAATGGAACGAATTAGTAAATATGAAATTTTGCTGACTTTGGATGAATTAATTTTGGAAATAAGAAGACTTCTAAAAAATTATGGAGAGTTTTTTGTGGTTGTGCCGAATAGCAGGTTAAATGATGTTTTTCGGTGTATTTATGAAAATAGGCTGAATGTATTGTCGGTTAAGGTGAATAAGTATAAAAAGGTGGATCTGGTTGTTGTACATGGGAAAAAGGGAGGTAAAGTAAATTCTGGGATTGAAATTGAGTAATTAATCATTAATAAAATATATTGAAATATATAAAAAATATATAATTGATTTATTGACAATTAAGTAAAAAAAATGTTAATATAAATTGTAATTTGATATACAAATATTTTGATACTTGAATTTTTGATAAAGTCAAGAATAAATTGCAGCTATATAGTTAATAATTAAAAATAATCGAAAGGAAGGTAATGAATTATGAAAAAGTTGTTGGGACTGCTGACTTTGATTCTGGCAGTTTCTGGATTTGCTGAAGCGGATCAGGATGTGCTGAAGAATATTAATATTTCTACTGAATATAGGCAGAATTATCAGGATAAAACTGGAGATGATGCGAATGGAATTGGATTTGCCGGGTTTAAAAAGAATAATCGCGGGAGAACACGGGTAAGAAGTATTTTTTCTGGAAAAATTGGATTAGTTGATGAAGGGGATTGGGATTTGACATTCTCGACAAGATGGGATAAGGATCAGAATAGAAATAGATTCAATGGACAAAAAATTACTCAGTATGGAACTTTTAGAAAAACTGATAGAATTTATAGTAAATTGGGACTGGAAAAAAAATTATCAGATGATGTTAAATTGAAAATAAGATGGCAAAATGATACTTATAGAAATAAGAATTTAGTTACAAAGGAAACTTCTACAACAGGAATTGGAAATGAATTTGCGATAGGACCGACATTTAACAGGAAAGTATGGGGACAAAATGTAACATTGGCTGTAGAAGGTGTTTATTTTGGATTTAAGGGGAACAGAAGAGGAGAGTATTATCTAAGCGGAAATGACTTTAAAGGATCAAAAGTTAATGGATGGGGACTTAATGCGGATCTTGAAGTAAGTAATAATATTAAAAAGGGAGAATGGGGAAGTCTAGATTACTATACTTATTTTACAAATCATTATAGAGATACGAATAAGATTCAAAGAAATGGGAAAAAGGCTAAACCGTCAGTTTATCAAGATTATTATGCAAATTTATCATATACAACACCGTCATTTGCGGGAATTTATGGAAAAGTTGTCTTAGAAAATGAATTTGAAAGATACCCAAGATATTATTGGGAAAATATGCTTGGTGTAATTACAGAAGCTGGATATAAAAAATCATTTGGAGCGGGAGAAGGTAAAGTTTCCGTAAATCCTTTTGTAAAATATCGTCCGTATTATAGAGATTCTTATAAGGAATCTGGATCTAATAGAAAAACTACAGAAACAGAAGAAGTAAGATTTGGATTATCAGTTGGGTATTCTGTAAATTAATAAAAATTAATTTAAAAATATTATTTAGCAAGGAGTTGAAATAACTCCTTTTTTTATTTAAACAAAAAAAGTCCATTCATATAGAGAACAGAACTTTTTATTCAAAATATATTATGATTTTTTATAGCGAAGTTAAATAGTCAACCAGCTCTTTTTCAATTTCCACATTAAATTTTCCAATTCTGAAATTGTATTTAATATCTTCAAAATTTTCTGGGTTTTCATCCATTTTCTTTTTCACCACAACTGGAAATTCATTCCAGAAAGTATTATATTTCCCATCAACATAAGAAATTAAAGTAGGTATTTTAATTCTTTCATCTGTATCTGGAAAAAATTCTTTAGCAGCTTCTCTTGAACGATAGTCAATTTTTATTTTGCTATTCAAGTCACTGAATTTTTTTAAAAAAGGGACAGTCGCACGGCAGTCTGGGCAATAAACTTGTGCTACTGCAATAATTGTAATATCCTTATCTATAGCTTTAATAGCTTTTTCTGTTTCTTTTGACAATGAAATTTTTTCTATAATTCTGAGCTGCTTTTTATCCTCTTCTGCTTCAGTCACTTCAAATTTTAAATAATCTTCAAATGTTGCCATATTTTTCACCTCGTAAGTTTATTTTTTTACTCTTGATTTCTTATAATATTGTATCATTATTGGATTAGTTTTTGCAAGTTTAAAAAAATTTTAATTCAATTTTTTTTTGTAATGTGTTAAAATCAATGTAGGAGGAAATTTTATTAAATAGTACAAGAACACTCGCGACTTTAGTCGTGAGGATAAATTGCACAAAAATTTTAGTAAGCATATAGGGAAACTTATATGTAGACACGGAACAAAACCGTGCAACAAAGAAACTGAATTGCTGGGAACTCTTAAAGCTAGTATGACCACAACATAATACCTAATTGAGAATATGGTATAAGTGTGAAGGTAGCGAAAGCAGAAAAAATATACTAGATGGTGCAAGGTTAAATCCTAAACATTGAGCCGTACGTATAGAAAGGAATATAATAGACAATCAGCAGCTAATCCTGAAAAGGAAAGTTCAACGACTATCCCTCGTGAGGGGAGTACAATACAAGCGATAGGTATTGGAAGTGGTTTCGCCTAAGTCCTTGAAATAGGATATGGATAAGATATAGTCTGTGCTTGTTAGAGATAACAAGAGGTTCAAGGCTAGTCTCCTTAATTTATTAAGGAGTATATATGCCATGAGAACTGCATAAGTAGTAGCGTACTTATGTGAACGACGCTTCCCGCTGTTGTGGGGTTTTAAAAACTTTAAAAATATTTAAAAATAAACAGATAAAATGTAGAATACATGGTATAATATCTCTGATGAAAAGGAGGTGATTATATATGTATTTAACATTAAAACAACAGGTAAAACATCTTAGTAAAAAGGAGTTTAGGAATTTAAAATATTTATCTCATATAGCCAAGAACTTAACTAATGAAGCTATATATAATATTAGACAATACTATTTTAATAAGAAAAAGTATTTAAGTTATAATGAAAACTATAAAATGCTTAAAAATAGTGAAAATTACAAGAAATTAAATTCTAATATGGCTCAGCAAATTCTAAAAGAAGTAGACGGAAGTTTTAAATCATTTTTTGGACTTTTAAAACTTGCTAAGAATGGTCAATATAATGGTAAAATAAGATTACCTAATTATCTTGATAAAGATGGTTTTACAACTCTTGTTATAAGTTTTGTTAGATTAAAAGACGATATGCTGATTATTCCTTATTCAAATTCATTTAGAAAGACACATAAGGAAATCGCAATAAAACTACCACCAGTATTAAAAGGCAAGAAGATAAAAGAGATTAGAATAATACCAAAACAACATTCTAGGTACTTTGAAATTCAATATACTTATGAGGTAGAAGAAGTTCAAAGGGAATTAAATAAAAACAATGTACTAGGAATAGATTTAGGTATAGATAATCTTTGTACTTGTGTTACAAATACTGGAGCTTCATTCATAATAGATGGTAGAAAATTAAAATCAATAAATCAATACTATAATAAGACAAATGCAAAATTACAAAGTATAAAAGATAAGCAAAAGACCTCCCGCACAACATTAAGACAAAAAAGAATAGCTAGAAAGAGAAATAATCGCATAAATGATTATCTTTCAAAAGCAGCAAGAATAATTATAAATTATTGTCTTAATAATGATATAGGAAAACTAGTTCTAGGATGTAATGAAGATTTTCAAAGAAATTCAAATATAGGAAGCATAAATAATCAGAACTTTGTAAATATACCATATGGAAAATTAAGAGATAAATTAATATATCTATGTAAACTATATGGAATAAAATTTAAACTGCAAGAAGAGAGTTATACATCAAAAGCAAGTTTCTTTGATGGAGATGAAATCCCGATATATGATAAAGAAAATTCACAAGAATACATATTCAGTGGAAAAAGAATAAAAAGAGGACTATATCAAACAAGTAAAGGCTATCAATTAAATGCAGATTGTAATGGAGCATTAAATATTTTAAGAAAAAGTAAAGTTGTGGACTTAAGCGTCCTATACAATAGAGGTGAGCTGAACACACCTAAAAGAATAAGGGTAGTGTAAAGCTATCAAACTTCTTAGAAAATTTTTAAATATTTTTAAAGATTTTAGAACCCTGCGACTTTAGTTGTGGGAGGTTCAGTATGTATAAGGCGGTAATAAGCGATTTAGATGGAACGCTTTTGAATGAAGAACATAAAGTTAGTCCGTTTACGAAGGAAACAATTGAATTGTTGCTGGAAAAAGGGATAAAATTTTATATTGCAACTGGACGTGGATATGTCGGAGCAAAGGAAATTATGGATGAAATTGGACTGAAAATTCCTTTGATTACATCAAATGGCGCTAGGATTGTAGATGAAAATGGAAGAGAAATTTACGTGAATAATATTGAACAGAAATATGTGGACAAAATTTTTTCAATTGATTATAAATCATTTGACAAGGGAATAATTTTAAATGGATTCTCAGGTAATCATTGGTATGTGACAGAAGATGCCAGAGATTATTTTTATGCTCAAAAGCCAAATAGAAAGCAGTATCCAGAGCAAATTGAGCAGAATGACTTTGAAAAACTTGCTTTTACAAAAATATTTTTTCTAGGTGAGCATAAAAAACTGCTGGAAATAGAAAAGGAAGTAAGAAAAGTAACGAATAATGAAGTTAATATCGTATTTGTAAACGAAAAAAGCTTGGAGATTTTTTCAAGTGACTGTGATAAGGCTGTGGCAGCTGGATTTTTGCTTCAAAGGGATGGGCTGACGTTAAAAGATGCTGTTTCATTTGGAGATGGATTTAATGATTATGACCTGATAACTCAAACTGGACTTGGATTTGCAATGAAAAACTCAATTTATAGACTGCTTGAAAAATTAACAGACACGGAAGTTATTGGAAGCAATGCTGAAGATGGGATGGCAAGGAAAGTAAGGGAAATATTTAAGATTTAGTAAAAATATAAAATTTAAATATTCTATTTTTTATTTAAATAATAGATTTACAGAGAATTAAAATAATAAATAAAATAAAGAGAGAAGGGAAAAAATGAATAAAATTGCATTGGTTGTAGATGATACATCATATATTAGAGAAGACATAAAGGATATTCTTGAAGAACAGGGATATAAAGTGTATGAAGCAAGCGATGGGCTGGAAGCTGTTGAAATGTATAAAAAGGTAAACCCATCTGTTGTAACAATGGATATAAATATGCCAAGAATGCACGGATTAAAAGCTGCACAAGTTATTACGGATTTGGATAAGGAAGCTAGAATTATGATTTGCAGTACAATGGTTATGTTTCCAAATTATATGAAAATGGGAAAAGAAGCCGGAGCAAAGGCATTTTTGTCAAAACCTTTTGATGAAGAGGAATTTATGAATGAATTTTCAAAATTATTTTTATAAAAATATAGTTTTAAAAATAAAGAATTGAAAAAATAGCTGTATCAATGATATTTTGTACGATTCTTCATTTATAATAGTAGATTTGCTATAAATTT
This sequence comes from Leptotrichia wadei, assembly GCF_007990445.1. Lineage (NCBI taxonomy): Bacteria > Fusobacteriati > Fusobacteriota > Fusobacteriia > Fusobacteriales > Leptotrichiaceae > Leptotrichia > Leptotrichia wadei. The sequence continues at coordinate 2,182,322 of NZ_AP019841.1, read as the reverse complement.
TATTTATGATGAATAAAAAAACTAAATAAAGCATAATTTCTGTTTTTTAAATGAAGTTTAGTATTATAAATTTTTACATAATAAAAGAAGGAGAGAATAAAATGTTTAAAGCTGTTGTAAGTGATTTGGACGGTACACTTTTGAATGCAGAGCATAAAGTGAGTGAATTTACTAGGGAAACAGTAGAATTATTATTGAAAAAAGGGATAAAGTTTTATATTGCAACTGGAAGAAATTATTTAGGAGCGAAAGAAGCGATGGATGAGCTTGGAGTGAAAGTTCCACTTATTACTTCACACGGATCTGTTGCTTTTGATGAAAATGGGAATGAAATTTTTTCAAATAACTTGAAGCGAGAATATTTGGATAAAGTCTTGGACATTGATTACAAGTCGTTTGGGAAAGATATAATTATAACTGGATATTCTGGACCAAATTGGTTTGTTACTGAAGATTTGCAAGAATATTTTTACAATAAAAAGCCTGATAGAACTAGATATCCAAAACAAATTACTCCTGAAGAATTTAAAAAGCATAATTTTACAAAAATATTTTTTCTTGGAGAAGATCATGATGAACTGCTGGAACTTGAAAATGAAATAAGAAAAGCGGTTGGAGATGGAAATATAAGTCTTTTATTTGCAAACGAAGGAAGTTTGGAAGTGTTTTCGGCAAACTGCAATAAGGCAAAAGCGGCTGAAGTATTGTTAGAAAGAGACGGACTTACATTAAAGGATGCGGTTTCATTTGGAGATGGATTGAATGACTATGAATTGATAACAGAAACTGGGCTTGGATTTGCGATGGGAAATTCGATTTATTTGCTGCTTGAAAAATTAACAGATACGGAAGTTATTGAAAGTAATGCTGAAGATGGAATGGCAAAAAAATTAAGAGAATTATTTAATTTATAAAAGATAAAAAATAGGAAAGGGGAGTTTATGTATAAAGCAGTTATCAGTGATTTGGATGGAACTTTACTATGCAGAGGGCATCATGTTACAAAATTTACTAAAGATATAATAAAGGAAATAATAGAAAAAGGAATAAACTTTTATATTGCTTCAGGTAGAAGCTATGACCAGATTGGGTATATAACTGAGCAGCTTGAGGTAAAAATTCCCATTATAGCTGCAAATGGCGCAAGAATCTTTGATGCAGATGGAAATATGATTTATGAAAAAGGATTGCCAAAAGAAGCGGCAGAGGCAATCTTGGGGCTGGATTATGAAAGCATAGCTGAAGGTTCACATTTAAATATTTTTTCAGGAAACGACTGGATTATTACGAAAGGAACAGCACAAAAAGTATATGACAGGGTTTCAAGGGATGTAAAAGTTGACTTTAAGGAAGTTCCAAAGGACGAATTAAAGAACTTGGATATTTTAAAAATATTTTACATTGGAGAACATGAGCAGCTTACAAACTTGGAAAAAGCCATCTTGAAAATAAGAAACGATGTAAATGTTATTTTCGTTACCGATTATTGTATGGAAATTATGACAAAAGGAGCCAATAAGGGTGCAGCGGCAAAATTCCTGTTAGAAAGAGAAGGCTTGGAACTGAAGGATGCGGTAGCTTTTGGCGATGGTGAAAATGATTTTGAAATGCTTACAATGGTTGGAAAAGGTTATGCGATGGGAAATTCCATTGAGAGATTAAGAAAGCTGCTGCCTAAGGATTTTGAATTTGTTGGAGCAAATACAGAAGATGGAGAAGCTGTGAAATTGCAGGAATTGTTTTTGGAAAGAGCAAAGAATATTTAATTATAATTTTTATTATTTGTATAGTAAAACTTATTTAAAACTGAACTCAAAAATTATGACTATTTTACTCAAACCCTAGATTTATATAATTTTTAGCAGTTCTATTTTAAAATAATATCAGAGATAATAAGTTGATAATTTCAGCATTAACCGTTGGATATAGAAGAGATATTTGTAAAAATTAACATAATTAAAAAATAACCGTTCTTATAAATAACAGCGGTTATTTTTTATTTGATTTATTGTAACATAACCAAAGTAATATTTTTTTTGTTGGTTATTTTATTATTATTTTTCTAATTTTGTAGAAATCGCATCCACATCATACTGTTTTTCCAAATTAATTTGAGAATTATTCTTTAAGTCATAATAGGCTGCAACTCCTATCATAGCCGCATTGTCTGTACAATATTCCATTTTAGGAAAATGAACTTGAATTTGCTCATTTTCATCAGTCTTTAAATTTGTAAATTCTGAAAATTTTTCACGAAGGCGTCTATTTGCAGAAACGCCACCTGCAACAAGTATCGTTTTCACATTCTTTTCCTTTACAGCCATTAAAATTTTATCATATAGAACATTTACAATAATTTCCTGAAGCGATTTTGCAATATCTTCCTTTGAAATTGGATTACCTTTCATATTTTGGCTATTTACATAATTAGTTATGAAAGTTTTTATTCCGCTAAAACTAAAATTGTAGCCATCAACTTTTGGTTTTTTTATTTTTAGAATATCTTCACCATTTACTGATAGTCTATCAATATGCGGACCTCCAGGATATTCCAGTCCCAATATTCTGGCAATTTTGTCATAAGTTTCTCCAACTGCATCATCTAATGTTTCACCAAGCAAATCAGTGATTATTTTTCCATTTTCTTCATAAATATAATATAAGTTTGTATGTCCGCCTGACACGACTAGCGATATTGCAGGCAATTTTACATCGTTGTCGATGAAACTTGAAAAAATATGCCCATTAATGTGATTTACAGGAATCAATGGAATATTATTGGCATAACTTAGGGATTTTGCAAACATTAAGCCTACAAGCAAAGATCCAATAAGTCCAGGAGTGTTCGTTACAGCGATATAATCAATATCGCTTAATTTACAGCTGGCTTTTTCCAGAGCTTCAGTAAATACTGGTAAAATATTTTCTATATGGTGCCGTGAGGCAATTTCAGGCACTACACCGCCAAATTCCTTGTGAATGTCAATTTGTGTGGAAATAATGTTACTTAAAATTTTTTTCCCATCCTCAACAACTGCAACGGAAGTTTCATCACAAGATGATTCAAATGCAAGTATTTTCATAATTTTTCTCTCTTTCTTTTTTTATTATTTGAGAGTGCATATAATTTTGTATAAATGTATAACAAACCTAATGATATAAGTTTTTTTTAGTTTATTTACACAAAAAAGTTTACACTTTCTTTTTATATAGAATCATTTGATAATTTATAAACTATGTAATTATTGGTAAAATTTTATTTTTTATAAAATCTTTTAATATTAAAATCTTGAATAAATAAAATTAAGTCTGTTAATTGTATTCTTTAACAATTTTATTAAATACAGTTTCTACCGAGATTCCACTCATGCAATCTGCATATTTTTTTGGAAATTTATCATCTCCGTAAAGTGAATGTGGTGGACAGCTTGGATTATTCAGTAAAAAAGTATTTTTTTCAAAGGAAAATAATTTTGGATCAGTCGGTCCAAAAAATACAAAAGTCTTGGCTTTTACAGCTCTGGCTATATGAAATGGGCCTGAATCATTTGCAACAGCCACTTTTGCATATTTTAACAATATTCCGCTTTCCTTAAAGGAAATTTTCCCGCATAAATCAACAACTTGTCCATCTTTATCAGCTTTTACAACATTTGCATCTTCTTTCCCACCAATCACAAAAATTCTCAATTTCTCCTCATTATTTACAAATTTATTTTTATTTTCCAAAATTTTTTTTGCCAATTCATCATAATAAGGCCACTTTTTCGTAAACTTAGAGGCTCCAGGAGCTAGCACGAAATATTTTCCATCTTTTAAATTATATTTTTTTACAAATTTCTCTTCAGATTGCTTGTCAATATAAAATTCCAGATTATCTCCAAGTCCATTTTTTATATTTTCATCAGAAAAATTTATTCCCAATTTCTTTAAAGCTGTAAAATAACTTTCAACAATTGTGCAATCTGCATTATAGGTTATAAGTTTTGCCTTCACAAGAATAGTTTTCCACCATTTTCTTTTTTTGTATCGGCAATATTGAGTATGCCTGTTTTCAAGACTTTTTCCAATAATTCTAGACAAAAATTTAGAATGAAGATCAATGACATAATCATAATTTTCTGTTTTTAGTCTATTTATCATATCTTTTATATATTTTCGGTCTTTACTTTTCTTTTTCTCAAAAATTATCAAATTCCTAATTTCAGGATTTAACGAAATTGCTTCAGAAAAAGTATCATAAACTGCAAAATCTATTACAGCCTTTGGATATTTCTCTTTAATTGCCCTTATTACTGGAGTTGTAAGCACTACATCCCCAAATGAGCTAAATCTTATTATTAATATTTTCATATTTTTTCCTCTTCTAAAGTCTAATATTTTACTCGGTTTCTTTAAATTAAGCAAAGATTCCTGCAAAATATCTATAAATTTTGATTTATGTTACTTCATGTTATTTTATAATTTAAAACTATTATTAGTCAAGTGTTTTTCTTTCTAAAAATAGAAATTATATTTTATTTATTTTCTGACAAGGGATCTTGACCCCTTGCATAGTAGAAATTATAGCAAATCTATTATTTTAATGGAAAATAGTATAAAATAAAAAAATGTAGCTATTTAACTACATTTTATAAAAAAAAATACCTACATTAATTGCAAGTATAGCTTAATTAATATAATGGTGCCTAGAAGAAGATTCGAACTTCCGACCCTACGGGTATGAACCGTATGCTCTAGCCGACTGAGCTATCTAGGCATTTGGTGGCGGGAGCTGGATTTGAACCAACGACCTTCGGGTTATGAGCCCGACGAGCTACCATGCTGCTCTATCCCGCGACAATGAAAGCTTTATTAAGTGGTGCCTCGGGCCGGACTTGAACCGGCACGGGATAAATTCCCACAGGATTTTAAGTCCTGTGCGTCTACCGATTTCGCCACCAAGGCATATTTACTTAAAAGTAAACTTACAAATAAGATTATACAGTATTTTTTTAAATTTGTCAACAACTTTTTTTTCTAGATTTTTTTTAGTTAAAGTGGTAAAATACATTATAAGATATTTTTAGATCTCTCAAAAATTAAATTAATAAAAGCTAAATAAATTTAATGAACTTAAACTTCAGCCTGCTTATAAAGATTACTTTAAAACTAAGTTTAAAGTTATGATAATTTTACTCAAATCCTAGTTTTACTCAATTTTTATTAGTTTGGTTTTAAGGAGATTCGAGTATATATAAATGAAAATTTTAGAATTACAGGATTTTTGGAAAAGGGAGAGTATGTGAAAATGTATAAAATATTTAAAGATGTAAGTTACAAGTTGCTTCAAGAAGGTGAAAACTTTGAAATTAAGGGCATTGAATATGATTCACGGAAAATTGAAAAGGATTTTGTATTTGTGGCAATGACAGGAAGCACCGTGGATGGACATGATTTTATTCAAAAGGCTATTGACAGCGGAGCTAAAATGATTGTTTGTGAAAAGGATGTAAATGTAAAAGAGTATAGAAATGCTGATTCTGTAACTTTTGTTCAAGTGGAAGATATACGTAAAAAATTAGGAATAATTGCTTCAAATTATTACGATTATCCGCAAAATAAAATAAAAATAGTTGGAATTACAGGAACAAATGGTAAAACTACATCGAGCTTTATTTTGGAAAATATTCTGGAAAAAACAGCTAGAATAGGAACTACTGGAAATCGTATTTTAGATGAAGAATTTGAAACAGTTAATACAACTCCAGAATCATTGGAACTGATAAAATTAATAGATAAAAGTGTAAAAAAAGGTGCAGATTACTTTATAATGGAAGTAAGTTCCCATGCCCTTCAAATTGGACGTGTGGATATGCTTAAATTTGATTCTGCAATATTTACTAACTTGACACAAGACCACCTTGATTTTCATAAAACTATGGAAAATTACTTTAATGCCAAGAAAAAAATATTTTCAATGCTGAGAAATAATGGTGTAGGAATAGTTAATATTGACGATAAATATGGGGAAAAAATTTATTCTGAAAAAAAAGATGGAAATAACGATTATATTTCTATAAGTATAAAAAACGAAGAAGCTGATGTGTGGGGAGATATTTTAAATTATACAAATCATGGAATGAAAATAAAAATAAATTTGGATAATTATTTTGAAAGAAGAAACCTTGTAAAAAATAAAGATGAAGAAGAATACAAATTTGAAATAGAATTAGTGGGAGAATATAATTTGTATAATGTCCTTGGCTGTGTTGCCAGCGCATTGTCGCTTGGGGCAAAAATGGATTTTATTGTGAAAAAATTACAGGAAATGCCATCAGTTCCAGGAAGATTTGAGACAATAAAAAATGATCTGGAAGCAAGAATTGTAGTGGATTTTGCACATACAGATGATGGACTTTTAAACATTGGAAAAACCTTAAAGCAAATTACAGATAATCAAGTAATAACAATATTTGGCGCAGGTGGCGACAGAGATCACGACAAGCGTCCAAAGATGGCAAAAGCAGCAACAAAATTTAGTGATTACATCATTTTAACATCAGACAATCCTCGTACAGAGAACCCTGTAAAAATTTTGGCAGATATAGAAAAAGGGCTTATTGCTGAAAAATATCCATTTGACAAATATATAATTATTTCCGATAGGGAAAAGGCAATAAGATATGGAATGAGACTTCTTCAAAAGGGAGACAGCCTTTTAATCGCAGGAAAAGGACATGAAACTTATCAAATAATTGGAAATGAAAAAACACATTTTGATGATAGGGAAGTAGTAAGAAAAATTTTGGCTGGGAAATAAAAACCTCTATTAAAGGTATTGACAATGAAAAAAATTGGAGGTATACTTATATAAAGATTTGATTCAAATAAAATACAAATAAAATTAATGGAGGATTTTTTCGTGAAAAAGAGATTGTTATTGGCATTGACAGCATTTTTACTGGCTTGTACATTAGTAAATGCTGAAACACTTGAAGAGAGAGTAGATAGATTAGAAAAAGAATTGAGAGAAACTAAAGAAGAATTACAAAAACAAATAGCTGAAAAACAAATTCCAGCACCAGCGCCAGTGGTAATAACAAATCCAACATCTAGTTTAGCAAGTTTAACTGATGGATTTGAATTTCACGGTTATGGAAGAGCAGGACTTCTTATAAATCAAAATGGAGATAAAGGAAGCGCATTTAAAGTTCAAGATGAAGGATTTGCTCAAAAATATAGATTAGGTAATGAAGATGACACTTATGCTGAATTAGAATTAGTTAAAAAATTTGATGTAAACGGAGCAAAAGGTTCAGTTCACTATATGTTTTCAACAAAATCAGGTTCAGGAGACGAATATAAAACATGGACTTCAGGAAGTTCAACAAATCCAGGTTCTGAAAACGATTCATTTAAAACTAGACAATTTTATGTTGATATAACTCCAAATGACGGAGCTACTTATTGGGCAGGGAAAAGATATTATGCAAGAGAAGATATTCATATAAATGACTATTATATTAGAAACTATTCAGGAACAGGTGCAGGAATTCAAAATATTAAACTTGGTTCTGGAGCAGCTGATGTTGCATTAATTGCAAACGATCCTAGTGATCATCCTGAATACACACTTCATTCAAGATATTCAGTAGGTCCATGGGCTTTTGAACTAGCAGGACACACAATGAAATCAGATTCTACAGATAAAGATATAACTGAATGGGGAGCACAAGGTTCTGTAAGTTATAGCCTACCTGGTTTTTATGGATTAAAGGACAAAGGATCTTCTAAAATAGTTCTTCAAGGTGGTAAAGGACTTGGTTCTGGAAGTGGACTTGGAAGTGCTACCGCTTGGGGAGATACTAGAAAAGATGCTTATTCTGTGAATTTAGTGACATACGGTCAAGCAAATCTTTCAGATAGATGGCAAATTATGCCTGAATTAGGTTATAGATATGACAAAAACTTTGGAGGGGAAAAAGACCGGGAACAACAATGGGTAACAGCTGGTATGAGACTTGTCAATCCTATTACACAACATTTTGCAATGCAATATGAAACAGGATTAGATTATGTAAAAGTTAATAAGAAATCAGAAAACTATAATAGTGGACTATTTAAATTAACCGTTGCTCCGACATTAAAACTTGATACAGAAAATTTCTGGGGAAGACCTGAAATTAGGGCATTTGTAACTTATGGACATGGATTTGGAGACAAGAAATTTATAAGAGTTGATTCAGATGGAAAAGAACATAATAAAGGCGTGCAATTTGGGGTTCAAACAGAAGTTTGGTTTTAATTTGGATTTGTAAGTTATAAAAAATTTAGAAAATTCAAATGAATTTTTGAAGATAGTAAAAAATATTATTTTTACAAAGTATTATTATAATAAAGAATATATTGTGAAATCATTATAAAAAAATCTTTTATAGCCCTTGACAAAAGGGCTATTTTAGTATAAAATATTTAGGTTAGAACTCATAACTAAATTTTAAAAATATATTTTTTTTGAAAAGAATATATTTGAAGTGAATTTTAGAGTAAATCGACATACTTAAAATAGGTATGCACTTATGTTTGATAAAGTGGCTTGCAGGAAAAGCAGGAAAAAGTAATAAAAACTTTGTCAAATTGGGCTTTATCAAATGTAGATTGAAGAAATGAGCTTTATAAAAAGTTTTAGTTTTGAAAAATAACGCGAGAATAAATATATAAATCAAAGAAATTTGAGAGGAGGAAAACAGATGCCTACTATTAATCAATTAGTAAGATTTGGTAGAAGTACAACTGAGAAAAAGAAAAAATCACCTGCATTGAAAGGTAATCCACAAAAAAGAGGGGTTTGTGTAAGAGTATATACTACTACACCTAAAAAACCGAACTCAGCCTTAAGAAAGGTAGCAAGGGTTAAATTAGTAAATGGAATTGAAGTTACTGCTTATATTCCAGGAATCGGACACAACTTACAAGAACACAGTATCGTTCTTTTAAGAGGAGGAAGAACAAAGGATTTGCCAGGGGTTAGATATAAAATAATCAGAGGAGCATTGGATACAGCAGGAGTTGTAAACAGAAAACAAGGTAGATCAAGATACGGAGCTAAAAAAGGGTAATTAATTTTTAAAAAAGTAAGGAGGACAAATAAGTGTCAAGAAGAAGAAGAGCGGAAAGAAGAGATGTATTACCAGATTCTCAATTTAACGATAAAGTAGTAACTAAATTCATCAATGGATTAATGAAAGACGGGAAAAAATCATTAGCTGAACATATTTTTTATACAGCATTGCAACAAATAACTGAGGAAACTCAAGAAGAAGGAATCGAAGTATTCAGAAGAGCAATGGAAAACGTAAGACCTCAATTAGAAGTAAGATCTAGAAGAATTGGAGGGGCTACTTACCAAGTACCAGTTGAAGTTAGAAAAGAAAGACAACAAACTTTAGCAATCAGATGGTTAGTTAGATACACAAGAGAAAGAAAAGAATACGGAATGGTAAACAAATTGAAAAAAGAATTAATTGCAGCCGCTAACAATGAAGGTGGATCAATTAAGAAAAAAGAAGATACATATAAAATGGCTGAAGCGAATAGAGCATTCGCACATTATAAATGGTAATCTTAAATTTGCTTGATGAAATATTAAGTATGCAAAAATATTTGATATTTATATTTTTACAAAATTCATTTTTTCAGAATTGAATTTATAAAAAATATAATAATCAGGGTAGGAACTATCCAAAGAGCTTGGTAAATATATATAAATATATTTTCCAAGAAGCTCTGGTTTTTAGAAATTAGAGCAGTTTACATACACTTCTTTTAAAAAAGAAGTTTACAATATAAGGAGGAAAAATTAAATGGCAAGAAAAGTTGCTTTGAAGGATACTAGAAATATTGGTATCATGGCACATATAGATGCTGGAAAAACAACTACTACTGAAAGAATCTTGTTTTATACAGGAGTAAACCATAAAATCGGAGAAGTTCACGAAGGAGCTGCTACGATGGATTACATGGAACAAGAACAAGAAAGAGGAATTACAATTACATCAGCTGCAACAACAGCATTCTGGAATGGTCATAGAATTAATATAATAGATACACCAGGCCACGTTGACTTTACAGTTGAAGTAGAAAGATCATTAAGAGTACTAGATGGATCTGTTGCTGTATTCTCAGCAGTTGATGGAGTTCAACCACAATCAGAAACTGTTTGGAGACAAGCAGACAAATATAACGTACCAAGAATGGCATTTTTAAACAAAATGGATAGAGTTGGTGCAGACTTTGATATGTGTGTAAACGATATTAAAGAAAAATTAGGTGGAAACGGTGTACCAATTCAATTACCAATTGGTGCAGAAGATAATTTTGAAGGAATTATCGATCTTGTAACAATGAAAGAGTATTTATTTAAAGATGAAACTATGGGAGCTGACTATGAGATAGTTGATATAAGAGCTGAATTAGCAGATGAAGCTCAAGCAGCTAGAGAACATATGATTGAATCTGTAGTTGAAACTGACGATGATTTGATGGAAAAATACTTTGGTGGAGAAGAAATCACTGAAGAAGAAATCAAAAAAGCATTAAGAGTTGCTACAATTGCTGGAACTGTTGTACCAGTATTATGTGGAACAGCATTTAAAAACAAAGGGATTCAACCATTACTTGATGCAGTAGTTGCCTACATGCCATCACCAGTGGATATTAACGGAGGAAAAGTAAACGGAACTGATCCTAAAACTGAAGAACCTATCCAAAGAGCAATCTCAGATGATGAACCATTCTCAGCATTGGCATTTAAAATCATCACAGATCCATTCGTTGGAAGATTATCATTCTTCAGAGTTTATTCAGGAGTATTGGAAAAAGGATCTTATGTATTAAACTCAACTAAAGGTAAAAAAGAAAGAATGGGAAGATTGCTTCAAATGCACGCTAACAAGAGAGAAGAACTTGATATAGTTTATTCTGGAGATATAGCTGCTGCAGTTGGATTAAAGGATACTACAACAGGAGATACATTGTGTGCTGAAAATGCGCCAATTATCCTAGAAAAAATGGAATTCCCTGATACAGTTATTCAAATAGCTGTTGAACCAAAAACAAAAGCTGACCAAGAAAAAATGGGAACAGCGCTTTCAAAACTTGCTGAAGAAGATCCAACATTCAAGGTTACAACTAACCAAGAAACTGGTCAAACATTGATTTCTGGAATGGGAGAACTACATTTGGAAATCATCGTAGATAGAATGAAACGTGAATTTAAAGTGGAAGCAAATGTAGGTAAACCACAAGTTGCATATAGAGAAACAATTAATGGCGCAACAGATGTTGAAGAAAAATATGCTAAACAATCTGGAGGACGTGGACAATATGGACATGTTAAGATGAAAGTTGAAGCTAATCATGGAAAAGGATATGAATTTATTAATGAAATTACTGGAGGAGCTATTCCAAGAGAATATATTCCAGCAGTAGATAAAGGAATCCAAGAAGCGTTAGAAGCTGGGGTTGTTGCAGGATACCCAGTTCAAGATATAAAAGTTACATTATACGATGGATCTTACCATGAAGTCGATTCATCAGAAATGGCATTTAAAATTGCAGGATCTATGGCAATCAAAAAAGGACTTAGAGCTGCTAACCCAGTATTATTGGAACCAATCTTCAAAGTAGAAGTTACTACTCCAGAAGAATATATGGGAGATGTTATTGGTGACTTGAACTCAAGAAGAGGACAAGTTTCAGGAATGACTGACAGAAATAATGCAAAAATTATTGATGCAGAAGTACCTTTATCACAAATGTTCGGTTATGCAACTGACTTGAGATCAAAAACACAAGGAAGAGCATCTTATTCAATGGAATTTGAAAAATATGTAGAAGTTCCAAAAAATATTGCTCAACAAGTAATTGATGAAAGACAAGGAAAATAGCCAAAAAATAAAATAGAATCTTAAAAAAATTAAAATTAAAGAAATAATGGAGGAAAAATTAAAATGGCAAAAGCTAAATTCGAGAGAAGTAAACCACACGTAAACATAGGAACAATCGGTCACGTTGACCACGGTAAAACAACAACAACAGCAGCAATTTCAAAAGTATTAGCTGAAAAAGGGCTGGCTGAAAAAGTTGATTTTGAAAACATTGACCAAGCTCCTGAAGAAAGAGAAAGAGGAATTACAATTAACACAGCTCACATTGAGTATGAAACAGAAAAAAGACACTACGCTCACGTAGACTGTCCAGGACATGCTGACTATGTAAAAAATATGATTACAGGAGCAGCTCAAATGGATGGAGCTATCTTAGTAGTATCAGCAGCAGATGGTCCAATGCCTCAAACAAGAGAACATATCTTGTTGGCAAGACAAGTAGGTGTACCTTACATCGTAGTATACTTGAATAAAGTAGATATGGTAGACGACGAAGAATTATTAGAATTAGTAGAAATGGAAGTAAGAGAATTATTAAACGAGTACGGATTCCCAGGAGATGACGTACCAGTAATCAAAGGATCATCATTAGGAGCATTAAATGGAGAACAAAAATGGATAGATGCAATTGTAGAATTGATGGATGCAGTGGATGAATATATTCCAACACCAGAAAGACCAATTGACCAACCATTCCTTATGCCAATTGAAGATGTATTCACAATTACAGGAAGAGGAACAGTAGTAACAGGAAGAGTAGAAAGAGGAGTAGTAAAAGTTGGGGAAGAAGTAGAAATCGTAGGAATTAAACCAACTTCAAAAACTACAGTAACAGGAGTAGAAATGTTCAGAAAATTATTAGATTCAGGACAAGCTGGAGATAATATAGGAGCATTGTTAAGAGGAACTAAGAAAGAAGAAGTTGAAAGAGGACAAGTACTTGCTAAACCAGGAACAATCACTCCACATACAGGATTTAAATCAGAAGTATACGTATTGACAAAAGATGAAGGAGGAAGACATACTCCATTCTTTACAGGATACAAACCACAATTCTATTTCAGAACAACTGATATTACAGGAGAAGTAAACTTACCAGAAGGTGTAGAAATGGTAATGCCTGGAGATAACATTGAAATGACAGTAGAATTGATTCACCCAATTGCAATGGAAGAAGGATTAAGATTTGCGATTAGAGAAGGTGGAAGAACAGTAGCTTCAGGAGTAGTTGCAACTATTACTAAATAGTTTTAAACAGTAAATTTTTTAAAATATGGAAAAAAATATTGCAGATAATCAAAATATTTGTTATAATATTTAGAAATGTAATAGGAAATAGTTCAAGTTAAATAAAAGGAGAGATTAGATTTTGATAATCTAATTTCTCTGATTATTAAAAAAACAAGGTAAAATAAACAGGAGGAAAGACTTTGGATAAAATAAGAATATATTTACAATCTTATGATCACAAACTGTTGGATCAATCTGCTAAAAAAATTGCAGAAGTAGCTAAGAAAAATGGTTCAGAATTAGCAGGACCACTTCCATTACCTACAAAAATTAAAAAGTATACAGTTTTAAGATCAGTTCACGTAAATAAAGATTCAAGAGAACAATTTGAAATGAGAATTCACAGAAGATTTGTAGAAATTAAAAATTCTAATCAGCAAATCGTAAATGCATTAGCATCATTAAACTTACCATCAGGTGTGGGAGTTGAAATTAAGCAATCGTAAGGCTTAGTACAAGTTGGCAAAGATTGTCAACCAATATATTAAGGAGGAAAAATAAAAAATGATATTAGGTAAAAAAATCGGAATGACACAAATTTTTGAAAATGAAAAATTAATTCCAGTTACAGTAATCGAAGCAGGAACTAACTTCATTACACAAATTAAAACAGAAGAAAAAGAAGGATATAACGCTATCACATTAGCTTATGGAGATAAAAAGGAAAAAAATACTACTAAACCATTATTAGGTGTATTTAAAAAAGCAGGAGTTACTCCAAAAAGATTTCTTAAGGAATTTAAAGTAGCTAATCCAGCTGACTTTACATTAGGACAAGAAATTAAAGTAGACGTATTAGAAGGTATCGAATTTGTTGATATTTCTGGAACTTCAAAAGGTAAAGGAACTGCAGGAGTTATGAAAAGACATAACTTTGGTGGAAACAGAGCTTCACACGGGGTTTCAAGAAACCATAGACTTGGAGGTTCTAACGCAGGAGGAGCTGCATCAAACAGTAACGTACCTAAAGGTAAAAAAATGGCTGGAAGATTAGGAGCTGAAAAAGTAACAGTTCAAAACTTGCAAGTTATTAAATTTGATGTAGAAAACAGTCTTTTATTAGTAAAAGGTGCTGTTCCAGGACCAAAAAACGGGTTCTTAGTAATCAAAAAATCGGTAAAAAAATATTAATAGGAAAGAGAGGAGGATAACATGCCAGTTTTAAATATATATAAATTAGACGGTTCACAAGCAGGAACTGTGGAAGTAAATAACGAAATTTTTGGAATTGAACCAAATAAACACGTAATGCACGAAGTTTTAGTAGCAGAATTAGCTGAAGCAAGACAAGGATCAGCTTCAACAAAAACAAGAGCAGAAGTAAGAGGTGGAGGAAGAAAACCTTTTAGACAAAAAGGAACAGGTAGAGCAAGACAAGGTTCTACAAGAGCACCACACATGGTAGGTGGAGGAGTTGTTCACGGACCAAAACCTAGAAATTATGCTAAAAAAGTAAATAAAAAAGTTAGAAGATTAGCTTTAAGATCAGCTTTAGCTCAAAAAATTAGCGAAGGAAATGTAATCGTATTAGACGATTTTGCTTTGGAAACACCAAAAACAAAAACATTTATTGATTTTGCAAAAACATTAAATTTTGACGGTGTAAAACAATTATATGTAACAAATGACGATACTGATACTGTAGATAGAGATTACTTCTTATACTTATCTACTAGAAATATTGAAAAAGTTGCAGCAATTAATACAAGAGATTTAAGTGTTTACTGGTTAATCAAACAAGATAAAGTAGTCTTAACTAAAGAAGCTCTTGCAACTATCGAGGAGGTGTTGGCATAATGCATATTACTGATATTATCAAAAAACCTGTAATTAATACAGAAAAAGCTAGAACTTTGCTAGAAAATAATGAATATGTTTTTATCGTAGATAAAAGAGCAAATAAACTTCAAATTAAAGAAGCAGTTGAAAAATTATTCAATGTAAAAGTTCAAGGTGTAAATACTTTAAACATCAAACCAAAAAACAAAAGATTCAGAATGTCAATGTATAAAACATCTGCTATCAAAAAAGCAATTGTTAAATTAAAGGCTGGAGAATCAATTACAGCTTACGAAGGATAATTAATACATAAAATTTATTTTGATTTTGAAATTTAATTTTAAAAAAGTAAAACAAATAAATTTTTTTGTGGAAATTATTTAATAAAAATGCTATAATAAACAAGTTATGTAAAATATAGAAATTTATAATAATTATTTTTAAGAATATAAAATATTAAAATTAGGAAGTGAGGGAACGCAAGTTATGCCAATAAAAAAATTAAAACCGATAACTAGTGGGACACGGCATATGTCGATATTAGTTAATAAGGACTTAGATAAAGTAAGACCTGAAAAATCTCTAGTTGAACCGTTAAATTCATCTTACGGAATTGACAACTATGGACATAGAACAGGTAGAAACAGACATAAAGGACACAAAAGATTATATAGAGTAATAGACTGGAAAAGAAATAAAATTGGAGTGCCTGCAAAAGTTGCAACTCTTGAATATGATCCAAACAGAACTGCAAATATCGCATTATTACATTATGTTGATGGAGAAAAAAGATATATCTTGGCTCCAAATGGACTTAAAAAAGGTGATGTTGTATTAGCAGGAGAAGGTGCAGACATTAAACCTGGAAATGCATTGAAATTAAAAGACTTGCCAGTAGGGACAGTTATTCACAATGTAGAACTTATGCCTGGTAAAGGTGGACAGTTAGCAAGATCTGCAGGAACAGCTGCAAGACTTGTTGCGAAAGAAGGAACTTACTGCCACGTGGAATTACCATCTGGAGAATTAAGACTGATTCACAAAGAATGTATGGCAACAGTTGGAGCAGTAGGAAATTCTGAACATTCATTAGTATCATTAGGAAAAGCTGGAAGAAATAGACACTTAGGAAGAAAACCTCACGTTAGAGGATCTGTAATGAACCCTGTGGATCACCCACACGGAGGAGGAGAAGGAAGATCTCCAATAGGTAGAAAATCACCAGTTACACCTTGGGGTAAACCTACACTTGGTAAGAAAACTAGAGGTAAAAAACCTAGTGATAAATTCATTGTTAGAGGTAGAAAAAAATAATTGTTTAAAAATTAGTTTAATATTCAAAAATATATTAATGAAATTTTTAAATGAAAAACGTAGAAATGGACTGTGCCAGTCAAAATATCTGAATAGAAGTTTGGCTGAATATAAAAATATTGCTTGATACATGGAATTAAATAAATGAAATGTATTGAGTAACATTTCTCGATTTAAAAAATGAAATAAGGAGGAAAGAATGGCTCGTTCATTAAAAAAAGGACCTTTTGTTGATGCATATTTATTAGAAAAAATAGAAGCATTAGGAGGTAAAAAACAAGTTATTAAAACATGGTCTAGAAGATCAACTATATTCCCTCAATTTATTGGACATACTTTTGCTGTATATAACGGTAAAAAACATATACCTGTATATGTTACTGAGGAAATGGTTGGGCACAAATTAGGTGAATTTGCACCAACTAGAACTTTCTATGGACATGGAAAAGATGCAAAAAAAGCTAAATAATTAGAGAAATTAAGAGTTAAAAGATAAGAATTAATAGATATACATTGGAAAGGAGAGGACTTTGAATGGCAGTTGTAGCTAAATTGAAATACCAAAGATTAAGCCCTCAAAAAGCAAGATTAGTTGCTGATATTGTAAGAGGGAAAAATGCATTGCAAGCATTGAACATTTTAAGATTTACAAATAAAAAAGCGGCATTATACATAGAAAAAACATTAAGATCGGCAATTGCAAATGCTGAACACAATAATAATATGGATCCTGATAAATTATTTATTTCAAAAATATTAATTGACAAAGGACCAGTATTAAAGAGAATCAGCCCAAGAGCAATGGGAAGAGCTGATATCATTAGAAAACCAACAGCTCACATCACAGTAGAAGTTGATGAAAAAGTAGATTAATTTAGACAAATAAGGAGGTAAGTCTGTGGGACAAAAAGTAGATCCTAGGGGGATAAGATTAGGAATCACAAGAACTTGGGATTCAAAATGGTTCGCTGAGGGGAAAGAATACGTAGATAATTTTCATGAAGATTTAAAAATAAAAAAATATATTAAGAAAAACTATTACCATGCAGGGATTTCTTCTATTCAAATAGAAAGAACATCGCCTACAGAAGTAGCAGTTATTATAGAAACTGGAAAAGCTGGAATTTTAATTGGTAGAAAAGGTCAAGAAATCGAAGCTTTAAAAGTAAAATTGGAAAAATTGACTGGTAAAAGAGTTCAAATTAAAGTACAAGAAATCAAAAATCCTAATAAAGATGCTCAATTGGTAGCAGAAAGCATTGCAACAGCAATTGAAAAAAGGGTTGCTTATAAAAGAGCAGTTCAGCAAGCTATTCAAAGAGCAGAAAAAGCTGGGATTAAAGGAATTAAAGTTATGGTATCGGGAAGATTGAATGGTGCCGAAATTGCAAGAAGTGAATGGACACTTTCAGGAAGAGTACCACTACATACTTTAAGAGCAGATGTTGATTACGCAACAGCTACTGCACACACTACATACGGTGCTTTAGGATTAAAAGTATGGATATTTAATGGTGAAGTTCTTTCTACTACAAAGGAAGGAGAAAACGAATAATATGTTAATACCTAAAAGAACGAAATATAGAAAACAGTTCAGAGGAAAAATGGGTGGTGTAGCAACTAAAGGAAACAAAGTTGATTTTGGTGAATTTGGACTTGCCGCTAAAGAATTTGGTTGGATTACTTCAAGACAAATTGAGGCTTGTAGGGTAACAATCAACAGAACGTTTAAAAGAGAAGGTAAAATTTGGATTAGAATATTCCCTGATAAACCTTATACTAAAAGACCTGAAGGAACAAGAATGGGTAAAGGTAAAGGTAATACAGAAGGTTGGGTAGCAGTAGTTAAAAAAGATAAAGTAATGTTTGAAGTTGGCGGAGTATCTGAAGAAAAAGCCAAAGAAGCATTAAGAAAAGCTGGACATAAACTACCTATAAAAGTTAAATTTGTTAGAAAAGAAGAAGTAGGTGGTGATAAGTAATGACAATTAACGAAATTAGAGAATTATCATTGGAAGAATTGGAAGTTAAAGTAAATGAATTGAAACAAGAATTATTTAATTTAAAATTTCAAAAAACTCTTGGACAATTACAAAACACTGCTAAAATACGAGATGTTAAAAGAACAATAGCAAGATTAAAAACTGTTGTAACTGAAAAAACTGGTAAATAGGAGGATCAAGAGTGGAAAATAAAAGAAACGAAAGAAAAGTAAGAGAAGGAATCGTTGTTTCTAATAAAATGGATAAAACTGTAGTTGTTCTTGAAGAAACAATGAAATTACATAAACTTTATAAAAAGAGAGTAAAAACTTCTAAAAAATATAAAGCACACGATGAAAACAATGAATGTGGAATCGGAGATAGAGTGCAAATTATGGAAACTAGACCATTAAGTAAAGATAAAAGATGGAGAGTTGTTACAATCTTAGAAAGAGCTAAATAGTTCTATTTTATCAATAAAATTAAAAAATAATATTTTATTTTCAATATTAAAAAAAAGCAAATAGCATGAGTTAATATTTGAGAGGAGGAAATTTTAAATGGTTCAACAACAAACGATGCTTAATGTCGCTGATAACACTGGAGCTAAAAAAATCATGGTTATTAGAGTATTAGGTGGATCAAGAAGAAGATTCGGTAAAATAGGAGACATCGTAGTAGCAACTGTAAAAGAAGCTATACCAAACGGAAACGTTAAAAAAGGTGATGTAGTTAAAGCTGTAATCGTTAGAACAAGAAAAGAATTGAAAAGAGCAGATGGTTCATATATAAAATTTGATGATAATGCGGCAGTTATTTTAAATACTGCATTAGAAGTAAGAGGGACAAGAATCTTTGGACCTGTAGCAAGAGAATTAAGAGCTAAAAACTTTATGAAAATAGTTTCTCTAGCACCAGAAGTATTATAGGAAGGAGAGTTTAAACGTGGCTAAACCAAACTTAAAATCAGTACCTAGAAAATTACATGTTAAAACTGGAGATACAGTTATTGTAATTAGCGGTAGATCAAAAGATTTGTTACGTAATGAAAACAGTACACAAACTGGAGATAAAGGAAAAATTGGAAAAGTATTAAAAGTTTTCCCTAAAACTGGAAAAATAATTGTTGAGGGTGTAAATATCAAAAAAAGACATATTAAACCTAATGCGATGAACCCACAAGGCGAAGTTGTAGAAAGAGAAATGCCAATTTTCTCATCTAAAGTAATGCTTTGGGATGAAGCGGCAGGAAAACCTACAAGAGTAAGAAAAGAAATAAGAGATGGAAAAAAAGTAAGAATATCAGTTGTATCTGGTAATGAAATATAATATTTTAGAGAGGAGGATGTAATAAATGGCTGAAAAATATATTCCAAGATTACAAAAATTATATAAAGATGAAATCGTTTCGTCATTAATGAAAGAATTAAATCTATCTAACATTATGCAAGTACCTAAACTTGATAAAATAGTAGTTAATATGGGGATTGGAGAAGCAGCAAGCAACCCTAAATTAATAGATGCGGCTATCGTTGAATTGGCGCAAATTACAGGGCAGCAGCCTGTAGCAAGAGCAGCTAGAAAATCAGAAGCTGGATTTAAATTAAGAGAAGGACAAAAAATCGGAGCAAAAGTTACATTAAGAAAAGAAAAAATGTATGAATTTCTTGATAGATTAATCAGCATTACTTTACCAAGAGTAAGAGATTTTGAAGGTGTTTCACCTAAAGGATTTGATGGAAGAGGAAATTATACATTGGGATTAAGAGAACAAATCGTATTCCCTGAAATCGAAATTGATAAAGTAGATAAAATCTTTGGATTAGGAATCACAATTGTATCTACAGCAGAAAATGATGAGCAAGGAAGAGCTTTATTAAAAGCATTCGGAATGCCGTTTGCAAAATAGTATTATTTTGAAGGAGGTGTAATTTAATCAATGGCTAAAAAAGCAATGGTTGAAAGAAACTTAAAAAGAGAAAAAACAGTTGATAAATATGCAGCTAAAAGAGCTGAATTAAAAGCAAGAGCTAAAAAAGGTGACAGAGAAGCAGTTTTGGAATTATCTAAATTGCCTAGAAATGCTTCGCCTACAAGAGTTAGAAACAGATGTCAAATTAATGGAAGACCAAGAGGTTACATGAGAGAATTTGGTATTTCAAGAGTTATGTTCAGACAATTAGCAGGAGAGGGAGTTATCCCAGGAGTAAAAAAATCAAGTTGGTAATATTTTGAGAGGAGGAAGAATTAATGTATTTAACAGATCCTATTGCTGATATGCTTACTAGAATCAGAAACGGAAACATGGCTAAACATGCACAAGTTGCAGTACCATTTTCAAAAATTAAAGAAAGTATAGCAAATATATTAAAAAATGAAGGATATATAAACGGTTACGAAATCAAAGAAGAAGGAGCTATAAAAAATATAGTTGTATCTTTAAAAACTGTAGATGGAGAAGCTGTAATTAAAGGGTTAAAAAGAATATCAAAACCTGGAAGAAGAGTTTACACATCTGTAGAAAGTTTACCTAAAGTATTAGGTGGATTAGGAATTGCCATTGTCTCAACACCACAAGGTGTTATTACAGACAAGGAATGCAGAAAGCATAATGTTGGTGGAGAAGTTCTTTGCTACGTGTGGTAATTTACGCATTTTATAAATTAGGAGGATAAACAATGTCAAGAATAGGTAACAAACCTATAACTATACCTGCTGGTGTTGAAGTTAAGCAGGATGGTCATACTTTTACTGTAAAAGGGCCAAAAGGGCAATTAGTAAGAGAATTAAGCAGTGAAATTAAAGTAAATATTGATGGTAATGAAATTACATTTGAAAGACCAAATGATTTACCAAGTATTAGAGCTCTTCATGGGACTACAAGAGCAAATTTAAACAATATGATTGTTGGAGTAAGTGAAGGATTTTCTAAAGGATTGGAATTAGTCGGAGTAGGATATAGAGTACAGGCTAGTGGAAAAGGATTGACTTTATCTTTAGGATATTCACATCCAGTTGAAATTGAAGCAGTAGATGGAATTACTTTTAAAGTTGAAGGAAATACTAAAATTTCTGTTGAAGGAATTGACAAGCAATTAGTTGGACAAGTTGCTGCAAACATCAGAGCTAAGAGAGCGCCTGAACCTTACAAAGGAAAAGGAGTTAAATACGCTGACGAAGTAATTAGAAGAAAAGAAGGTAAGAAAGGATAGGAGGTAGATTTTAATGGTAAAAAAATTTGATAGAAATAAATTAAGACAAAAAAAACATAGAAGTATTAGAAAAAAAATCGTTGGAACTGCTGAAAGACCTAGACTTGCTGTGTACAGAAGTTTACAAAATATCTTCGTTCAAGTAATTGATGATACAACAGGAAACACTTTAGTTTCTGCATCAACTATTGAAAAAGGTGCTAAAATTGAAAATGGTTCAAACATTGAAGCAGCTAAACAAGTTGGAGAAAGAATTGCTAAAAAAGCATTAGATAAAGGAATTACTGCTGTTGTATTCGACAGAGGTGGATATATTTACACAGGAAGAATTAAAGCTGTGGCAGATGCTGCTAGAGAAGCAGGATTAAAATTCTAAAGATAAGGAGGATTTATTTTGGCTAGAGATAGAGATAACAGAGAAAGAGAAAGTGAATATAAAGAAAGACTTTTAAGAATAAGCAGAGTTTCTAAAACTGTTAAAGGAGGAAGAAGAATTTCATTCTCAGTATTGGCAGCTGTTGGAGACGAAAAAGGAAAAGTAGGTATCGGTTTAGGAAAAGCTAACGGTGTACCTGATGCAATTAAAAAAGCCATTGCAAACGCTAAGAAAAACCTAGTAAATGTTTCATTAAAAGGTGGAACATTACCACATGAGCAAATTGGTAAATATAATGCAACTAGCGTATTATTAAAACCAGCTTCAAAAGGGACAGGAGTTATTGCCGGTTCAGCAACTAGGGAATTGCTTGAGTTAGCAGGTGTAACTGACGTGCTTACAAAAATTAGAGGTTCAAAAACTAAAGATAACGTTGCAAGAGCAACTTTAGAAGGTCTTAAACAATTACGTTCTCTTGAAGACGTAGCAAGACTTAGAGGAAAATCAGTTGAAGAAATTTTAGGATAATAGGTTAGGAGGTAAAATTAATGTCTAAAGTAAAAGTAACGCTTGTAAAAGGAATTAATGGAAGAAAGCCTAATCATGTTGCGACTGTAAAATCACTTGGATTAAGAAAAATCAGTCAAAGCGCAGTTCATAACAAAACTGCAGATATAGAAGGAAAAATTAAATTAGTTTCTTATTTACTTAAAGTAGAGGAGGTTTAAAGATAAATGAATCTTAATGAATTAAGACCTGCTGCTGGATCGAAAAGAGAAAGAAGAAGAGTAGGAAGAGGACACGGAACTGGTTGGGGTAAAACAGCTGGTAAAGGTCATAACGGACAAAAACAAAGATCAGGTTCTTATGTATCACCAATATTTGAAGGTGGACAAATGCCTATTATTAGAAGAATCCCTAAAAGAGGATTTTCTAATGCACCATTTAAAAAAGATATTATAGCAATTACATTGGCTGATATTGTTGAAAGATTTAACGATGGAGATGTAGTTAGCTTAGAAACATTAGTTGAAAATGGAATAGTTAAAAACCCTAAATTTATTAAAAAATATTCTGATGAAGCATTAAGAAATGTAAAAGGAAGAAGAGCTGTAAAAGAATACTTAAACTCAAATATTGAGGCTTATGTAAAAGAAAAAGAACTTACTAGCTTATTAAAAATTATAGGGAATACAGAAGTTAATAAAAAATTAACTGTAAAAGCGCACAGAATCTCAAAAGCAGCTAAAGAATTAATCGAAAAAGCTGGAGGAAGTGTAGAATTATTAGAAATCAAATCATATTCAGCTAAAGCAGGAAATAATAAAAAAGAAGATGGAGATAAGTAAGATTTAATATCTTGCTTTTTCTTCATACACTAAAGGAGTGGTAGAATTGACTCTAGCTGAAGCAGTATCAAGTAGGGTAAAAGCTATTTTTAATATACCTGAGTTAGAAAAAAGGGTAACGTTTACATTACTTATGATAATGGTTGCAAGAGTTGGAATTCACATAGCAGTTCCTGGAATTAATACAGAAGCTTTTAAAAATTTCCAGCAAGGAAATGCGATTGCTCAATTTTTAAATTTATTTTCGGGTGGAGCTGTTGAAAGAGCTTCAATTTTTGCGTTGGGAATTGTCCCTTACATTAATGCTTCCATTGTATTTCAATTATTAGGAGTAATTTTCCCTAAAATAGATGAAATGCAAAAGGAAGGTGGAAAAGAAAGAGATAAAATAACTCAGTGGTCAAGATATGTAACAATTGTACTTGCAATAATTCAATCTTTCGGAATTGCAATATTAATGCAAAATCAAGGGTTAGTATTGGAACCAGGTCCAAAATTTGTACTTAGTACAGTAGTTTTAATTACAGGAGGAACTTCATTTTTAATGTGGATTTCTGAAAGAATTTCAATTAGAGGTATTGGAAATGGGACATCAATGTTGATTTTCTTAAATATTGTTGCAGGATTGCCATCAGTTATCAGTAACATGTATGCTGGATTGCCTAGTGGAATGGGAAAAGTTTTATTAGGATTATCAGTAATAGTATTTATAGTATTTATTGCGTTAATGGTAATTGTACAGCTGGCTGAAAGAAGAATTCCTATTCAATATGCTGGAAAAGGGAGTCTTGGATTTGGTGGTGGACAAAGTACAGTTGGAAAGAGAACATACTTGCCATTAAAAATAAATATGTCTGGAGTAATGCCAATAATCTTTGCGTCAGTATTGATGGCAGCGCCTCCGTTTCTAGTTTCAATGATGAAATCTGGAAGTTTAAAAAACTTCTTGGCAGCTCAATTTGAGCCAAAAGGAATTTTTTACTTGTTGCTATTTGCAATATTAATTACAGTATTTTCGTTTTTCTATACACTTACAATTGCTTTTGATCCAGACAAAGTGTCAGATGACTTAAAGCAAAGTGGTGGAACAATCCCAACAGTAAGAGCTGGAAAGGAAACTGCTGACTATTTGGAAAAAGTTGCAACAAGAGTAACATTTGGAAGTGCAATATTCTTATCATTATTAGGTATTATGCCAAATATATGGTTTGGATATATCTTAAATCTTCCGGTAATGCTTGGGGGAACAAGTTTACTAATTCTAGTTGGGACTGCTGTAGAAATATTATTGCAAATGGATTCATTCTTGGCAGTTAAACACATGAAGAGTTTTGTAAATAGAAGACATCGTTAATATTAAAATTTAGAATTTATATAAAATAAAAAATCTCTAACTAGGTAAAATTCTTTTTAGAGATTTTTTTATTTATTCATATAATAAAAATTTTAATTTTTCAAATATTTTTTTCTCAATAAATATGAAATAAATTCCAATATAATTGCTACACCAAATATTAAGTATACAAATACTCCAATTTCACGTATATCAAAATACATTGTTCCAGACATAAACATATCGTATCCAATTCCACCAGCTCCAGCGGCAGCTCCAACTAAAACTGCATTTGTAAAGTTTATTTCAAAACGGATAAAAGTCCAGGATAAAATGGAAGTTATAGTGCTTGGTAAAACTCCTTGAAATATGATTTTCCAAAATGAAGCTCCTGTTGCCCTCAAGGCTTCGATAATTCCGCTGTCTATCTCTTCGATGCTTTCTGAATAGGCTTTTACAAGATAGGCGATACTGTGGAAGGTCATTCCTATAATTGCAGCTTCTACTCCGACATTTGCGACGACTGAAAAGACCATAACCCATAATATTGTTGGGATTGCTCGAATGAAGGATAAACCTAATTTTATAGTTTTTGATAAATGTTTACTGGAAAGATTTTGGGCTGCAAAAAAGGATAAAAATAATGCTATAAATGAGCCAATTATTGTTGTAAGGACTGCTAGCGCAATTGTTACAGCAAGACTTTGGAATACTTGGGCATAAGTGTATCTGTCAGATAAATTTGGAGAAAAAAACATTGTTTTTAAGTCTTTAAAAAAATGTCTAGTTGCTTCAATGATATTGACACCGCCAAAATCCATTGTGGATAAAGTATAAACTGTAATAATTAATAATACGGATAAAGTTGTGTATAAATAGATTCTTGATTTTGTAAGTTTTTTTATTTTTATTTTTTCCAAAAGAATATTCACCTTCTTTTTTATTTTATTTATTTCTTTTTGATTTTTATAATAAAGAGAATTATTCAAATATTTTACATTAATTCACTTCTAAGTTTGTTTGAAAGCATTTCTACGCCAACTACGATAATTGTAACGACTAAAATTACAAGTCCGGCGGCATCATAACGGAAACTTTTGTAATATAGGCTAAATGTAAATCCTATTCCAGTTCCTGTTAAAATTCCAACTAATGTTGATTCCCTAACTCCAGTTTCTATGAAAAATAGAAGCCAGGATAAAAGCTGGGAAGAGATGCTTGGAATGACTCCGCAAAATATTATTTGAAAGTATGAAGCGCCTACTGACTTTAACGCTTCAATTACATCACCTGCAATGTCGTCTATTGTTTCAGAAAAGGCACGTGTCAAATATCCAAATGTTATTAGAAATAATGCCAGAAAGCCTGTAAATTGGCTTTGCTTAAAGGAAAATACAAGTATTAATGACCAGGCTACAATTGGCATATTTCTAAAAAATGAAGCGATTACTTTTGTTATAATTTTTGTAAAAATGTTGATTCCAGTTGAGTTTGAGCCTATTATTGCGAGAAATAGGGCAAATATTGCTGAAATCGTTGTGGCAGTTATGGCGAGTAAAACTGTTTGCAAAGCAGAATTTATGATTTCTGGAAAATATTGGAGGGCATTTTGTGTAGGGATGAATTTTTGTATTAGCCAAAAAATTCCAGCTGGAATTGAGGAGAATGCCATTCCATTTTGAAATCCTGAAATAATGGAGGATATTATGTAAAGTAAAATAATTATTAGCACAAATATAATTTTAGAATAAAATCTCTGTTTAAAAATATCTTTTTCGTTTAAATTCATAAAATCCTCCTGTTAATCCAATTCTTCATCTTTATAAATAAATTCAATTATATCATCTGTAAGATATTCTGGCTTATCATCAAAAATTTTCTCACCTTTATTTAAGGCGATAATCCTGTTGGAATATTTTTTTGCAATATCAACTTGGTGAAGATTGACAATGCATGTAATTTTTAGTTCTGTAACAATTTTTTTCAAATAATCCATTATATTTTCGGCAGTTTTGGGGTCAAGTGAAGCGATTGGCTCATCACAGAGAAGCAGTTTCGGCTTTTGCATTATCGCTCTTGCAATTCCCACACGCTGTTTTTGCCCACCTGAAAGTTCGTTACATTTCTGATAGGCATATTTAGTCATGTTTAGCTTTTCTAAAAATTTAAAAGCCTCTTTTTTTTCCTCTTCTGAATAAATCCCCAGTATTCCAGAAAATACCGACTTATATCCAAGCCGCCCATGAAGCACATTTTCAATAACAGTCAGTCTTTCCACAAGATTATAGTTTTGAAAAATCATACCGATTTCACGCCTTACAAGCTCGATTTCTTTTTTCTTCAATTTTTCAATATTCCTATTTTCAAATAAAATCGAACCTTGGGAAATATCAATCATTTTATTAATACTTCTAAGCAATGTCGATTTTCCAGAACCCGATGGTCCAATGATAGAAATAAACTCCCCCTTTTCCACATCGAATGAGACATTTTTTAAGGCAGTTGTTCCATTGTTATATTCCTTTGAAATATTTTTTACACTTAATAACATAAAAAAATTCCTTTCTAAAATTCAAGTTTAGTTTTACTATACAAATAATATTTTAAAAAATAAGGCATATCAGTATCGGTATGCCTATTATAAAATTTATCTGTTTCCAATATTAATTTTATTAGTATTCTGGTTGTTATTTTGCTTCTCTGCATTATTACTGCTGCTATTGGTATTATTGTTATCATTGTTACTATTGTTAGTATTGCTGGAACTTGCATTATTATTTAAAATATTGATTGCTGAACTGTTATTTTGATTGTTACTTTGTGGAGTGTTTTCATTATTAGTTACAGCAGGCTGTTCAACTGCAATAATAGTTCCAAGTGACAGTAAATCCCTTTGTAATTTGTCAAGCTTGTCCTTTTGAGCATAAACAGTATCAATTAATGTTTCAATATTTTTATTGTCTTCCTCATATTTTGTCATAATTTGCTGATAATTGTTATTTCTCAAGTTTTCAATTTTTTGAGTTAGCAATGTTTTTTCTTCATCAGTCAAGACAGTATGATTCAAGTTTTTAAAATTATTATTTTCCATAACAAGTTCTGAAGAAAGTTTTACAGTTTTTCCTGCGATTAGATCATTTTTGGAATATTCAATAAGTGAACCTATTTTATTAGCTGCAAATAAAGTTTTAGAAGTAAAGTTATCTTTGTTATAAGTAATTTCGTAGCCATTATTTTGACCTTTTATTAAAGCCTTTGAATTATTCTGCAATAAAATTTCTCCGCTTACTTGCGAAAAATTTCCATTTAATCCTTTAGCCACAATTTTTCCTTCGTTAATATCCACATCTGAAATTCTAATATTTAAATCTTTTATTTCCTTTACAAGAGCAGTAGCCTTTAAAGCTGTATTTAATGAAGTTTCTAAATCTTTCCCTTTATCTAGGAATATATAAAGATTCATATTTTGAACACTGCTGCTGGAATTATTGTTAAAGTCGTTTAATGAAATTTCCTTTTCAAGTTTAGTCAAATTGTCAGAAACATTTGCAAGGGCAATATCCCTTTCCAGCTCAATTTCAGAAATATTTTTTTCAATATTTTCCTTTTCAGAATTTATAGACTTCACAAGTGGCTTAATTTCATTATTTAATTCTACAATTTTTTGAGCCTTGCTCTTCAAATCAGTAAGTTCTGCATAATTTTTTTTCAAAATATTGGTCTTTTCAATATTTTCTCTCCATTTGCTGTTAATAAGATTATCAGTATTAGTTGTTAAAGATGCAACTTTATCTGTTGTTTCTTTAATAAAGTCAGCAGTTGTTTTATCTGATTTTTCTTGAGCGCTGAGAGAATCTATTTTTTCTGTAAAAGTATCAATTTGAGAATTTTTTTCTTTATAGATGCTTTCTAAATTTACATCTTCCAGCTTTAGATTGGAAATTGTCAATTTTGGCACAAGTTTAAACAGTCCAGTTCGTACTATTCCAACTGTGGCACGTCCTTTTCCAAGATTTTTTCCATTAACTGCAAAATTATCAAAAACCATCTGGCTATTTTTTACAGAATATTTTACATTTTCAAATTCAGAATGTTTAGATCTTGCCATAAATGAGACAATATTGCTTGAAAACATAATACCAAAAAGAAATATGACTAATACTAGCAATACAGCGCTTAGCAAGTATTTTAAAATTTTCACAAAAACCCTCCTTTTAATGTGATTTTTTTATCATTTACAAAGGCAAATAAAATCACGATAATAAAGCATTTATTATTTTATGTTTTCTAACAAGGGGACAAAGCCCCTTGCTTTGTGAAATGCTGTTATTACTGGATTTTTATAACTTTTAATTTTTATATATTATTTAATATTTTTTATTGCATCATCCATATTTGAAAGTTTAAATTCATCAGATACAGATTTCAAATAATTTTGTTGTTCAATTTGTCTTTTTTGATTTCTCATTTGAGTCTTTATAGTTTCCTTAACTTTTTCAAAAGGAATTACACCTTTAGAATTCTTTTCCAATACTCTTACAATATATAGGGCATTGTCAACTTTAACTACACTATTTACAATTTGTCCAGCCGCTACATTTTTAATGGCTGTACCTAAAGCACCTAAACGGCTTTCTGGAATTTCAGAAGTTTCTCCATTTTCAGGAACTCCAGGAATATTTGCGTTGTATTTACGTGCATATGTAGTAAAATTATTAGGATTTGCAAGAACATCCTTTAATACTTGGCTTGCTGTTGCAGAGTCAGTGGCTTTGAAAGCTATGATCTGTAATTTTGCAGTATCTTCCTGAAGAGTGAAGGCAGCAGGGTTTGCATCATAATATTTTTTTGCTTCTTCATCAGTAACATTAACTTTACCATTAACTTCATTAACTAAAGTTAAGCTTGCCAATAATTGCTCTTTTATAACATCTTGATTTTCAGTATATTTTTTATCTTTGTCAAGTTTTTCTTCCTTACCTTTAATTGCAAGTGCTCTATTTAAAGCAATGTTTTTAATAATAGATTGTTTCATTTGCTTAATTTGGTCAGGTGTAAGATCTTTTTGTGAGATACCGCTGGAAAATAAGTTTTTTTCCAATTCGATGTTAACCTCATTTTCATATACTTTTATTTTTTTATCTGATGACTCAAATAATACTTTTCCGCTTTGTCCATTTCCGTTTCCACAAGATAATGCAAATAAGCATAGTGCTGTTAAAATACCCATTTTCAATTTATTATTCATCTTAAAATCCTCCAATTTGTTTTTTTTGTTTAAATTTCTAAATTTATAGTTTTAGTATATCACAACATTACAAACATTTCAAACTAATTAAGTAAAAGTAGAATAATTTTTTTATTTATATTAAAAAATTCGTATATATATTGAAAAAATATAAAAAATTTGTTATAATCTTTTAAACTAGGAAATAAAGATACAAAAAAGCGCCAGCTCTTTAGAAATAATTTATAAAAATAAATTAATGGCTAAAGAAGACGAGGAAAAGGGTTATCGAAGTAATCGGCGGATGCTCTTTAGGTGGTTACAGCCTTAATAATATACAAAAATTTCAAGTAATTGGGATTACAAAATTATTATAGTAACATTTTCTAGTAATTTTATATTATTAAAGGAGAAAAATTATGTGTGGAATTGTAGGTTACATTGGAGCAAAAAATGCTCAGGATTTTGTTATTGACGGGTTGGAAAAGTTAGAGTACAGAGGGTATGATTCGGCTGGAATTGCTGTTAATACTGGAAGTGAAAAGTTTGAGATTGTGAAAAAAGTGGGAAGATTGAAAAATTTGGCTGATGAACTGGAAAAACATCCACTTAAAGGGACAGTTGCGATTGGGCATACAAGATGGGCAACTCACGGAAAGCCATCTGATGAAAATTCGCATCCCCATTTTAATAAGGATAAAACATTAGTTGTTGTTCATAATGGAATTATTGAAAATTATTTAGAGTTAAAAAGAGATTTGATTGCAAAAGGGTATGAGTTTAAGTCAGAAACTGATACAGAAGTTGTGGCACATTTATTGGATGAACTTTATACAGGAGATATTCTTGAAACAGTAAAAAAATTGCTAAAAGTTATAAAAGGTGCCTATGCGCTTGGAATTATGTCTGTTAAGGAGCCTGATAGAATTATTGCGGCTAGAAAGGAAAGTCCGTTAATAGTTGGAATTGGAAAGGGAGAAAACTTTATTGCATCTGATATTCCTGCTATTTTGAAATATACAAGAGATGTTTATTTGATTGAAAATAATGAAATTGTGGAAATAAAAAAAGATTCTGTAAAAATTATGGATATAGATGGAAATGAGATAAAAAGAGATATAACTCATATTGAATGGGATTTGGAAGCTGCTTCTAAAGGTGGATACGAGTACTTTATGGAAAAAGAGATTTTTGAACAGCCAGAAGTCCTTGTGAAAACATTAAACAGCAGAGTTGATGAGAATTATAACATTAATTTTGATGATGCAGGGCTTACAAAGGAATATTTGAGTGGAATCAATGATATTTATATTGTGGCTTGCGGAACTGCTTATCATGCAGGACTTGCTGGAAAGCATATTATTGAGAAAAAAACGAGAATACGTGTAGATGTTGATATTGCTTCTGAATTTAGATATAGAAATCCTGTAATTGATGATAAGGCACTGGTTATAGTGTTAAGCCAGTCTGGAGAAACTTTGGATACGCTTGAAGCTATGAAGGAAGCTAAAAGACATGGTGCAAGAGTTGTTGCCATTACAAATGTGGTAGGATCTTCGGTAGCAAGAGAAGCAGATCATGTTATTTACACTTGGGCAGGACCTGAAATTGCCGTTGCCTCTACAAAGGCATACACTACTCAAATGGTAATTTTAAATTTGATGGCAATTGATTTTGCATATAAATTTGGAAAAATTACAAAAGATGAAGCAGCTGAAGATATAAAAAAATTGTATGAAGTGGAACAAAGTATTCAAAGAATGTTGGAATATGATGAAAAAATCAAAGATGTTGCAGATAAAATCAAGGATAGCGAAAGCATGTTCTACCTTGGGCGTGGACTTGATTATGTAATCGCTGTGGAAGGTGCCCTAAAATCTAAAGAAATCTCGTATATTCATTCAGAAGCCTTTGCTTCAGGGGAATTGAAGCACGGAACTATAGCATTAATTACAGATGGAGTACCAGTTGTTGTAAATGCTACACAATCTGACTTATTTGAAAAATCAGTATCAAACATAAAGGAAGTTACATCAAGGGGAGCTTATGTCATTGCAATTGCAAAAGAAGGAAATACAGTTGTGGAAGAAGTGGCAGATGAAGTATTCTATATTCCAAATGTGGAAGATGATTATGCAGGATTCCCTACAATTGTAATTCATCAGTTATTGGCATACTATTTATCAAAATTAAAGGGAAATGATGTTGATAAACCAAGAAACTTGGCAAAATCAGTAACTGTAGAATAAAAAAGATAGTTATCTAATAATTATAAATAAAAAAATGGAGGAAAAAATTATGAAATTCGACGATTTAAAAAAAGGTGCAGAAGATGCATTGAAAAAAACTGTAGATGGAGCAAAAGACTTGGCTGACAAAGCTGCTGACAAAACAAAGGAAATTGCAGGAAGCGAAGTTGCTCAAAATATAAAAAAAGGAACTGAAGAAGTTTTTGAAAAAACAGTAGAAGGTGCAAAAGACTTGGCTAATAAAGCAGCAAATAACAAAATTGTTAAAGATGTGGAAAAAGGTGCTGAAAAAGCAGTAGATAAAACTGTAGAAGGAGCAAAGGATTTAGCTGGCAAAGTTACTGGAATGTTTAAAAAATAGTTAAAACAAAAATGTAGCAAAAAGAAATTATTTGGAGTATCAATTTTGGTACTCCATTTTTTAAAAAAAATTTTGAAAAATCAAAAAAATGTGGTAAAATAAGTTTGCAGTAAAAATTCCTACCACTACCAAAAATAAAAAAATCAGGGAAAAATCTATTAAAAGCCAGTAAAAATGCAGGCTAGGAGTTACGGAAAATGCCAAAAAAACCGCAAAAAATAACAAAAAATAAGCCAAAAAATGCGATTTTAATATCTGAAAAAATCTCTGTAACACCGATAAATAAAGGGTTTTCTCAAAAATACGGGAGTTAAAATAGAGTATCCATTAAAATAAGGATTGAAACCTGTAAGTTATATGAGATATTGTGAAGAACAAAGAATGACGGTTAAAATAGAGTATCCATTAAAATAAGGATTGAAACTAATTCTCAAACTCCATTATTCTATCGAAGACCGTAAGTTAAAATAGAGTATCCATTAAAACAAGGATTGAAACATCTTTTAGCATCTCTCTGTACTTTCTTGAAATAGTGTTAAAGTAGAATATCCATTAAAACAAGGATTAAAACGAATCATTACTAATAAGAAAAAAGAAATTTCAAAACCGTTAAAATAGAGTATCCATTAAAATAAGGATTGAAACAATTCTCTTAATTCGCTTTCTAATTTTCTGTTTGAATAGTTAAAATAGAGTATCCATTAAAATAAGGATTGAAACCCCATCTTGATGAATCGGAGGATTATTTTTTTCTAAATGTTAAAGTAGAGTATCCATTAAAATAAGGATTGAAACTCAATTATAAATGCCGAAATATCTATATTATATTTCGTTAAAGTAGAGTATCCATCAAAACAAGGGTTAAATTATTCGTTAAAAACAACAACTTTTATATAAGGTTGTTTTTTTTATTTGTAAAAAAAGATTTAAATACTTTAATCCATCAAATTTTTAAAATGTTTTGTTATTTTTGGGAAAATTTGATATAATTTATGCAATAGGAATTGGATTTTGGGTGATGAATTTGAGTAATGAATAAAAAATATTATGTAAAGTCAAATTTGGAAAGGAAATTTTGTGAAAAAATTAAAAGACTATTATGACAGGTTTAAGAATTTGAATCCGCAGTATTCGGGAATAAAATTGGGGATTATTGTTGCAGTTGTTGTTTATTTTATTGCAAGAATTTTTTTTGTGGTGGAAATTTCAAGGGATATGATAATTTCACTTGCTGTTTTTGTAATATCAATGACTTTTCATGAGGTGGCACATGGATATGTGGCTTATAAATTTGGGGATAATACGGCAAAAATGAATGGGAGAATAACTCTGAATCCTTTAAGGCACATTGACTTGACGGGAATACTTTTGCCTATTTTAATACTTTTGAGTGGATTTAAGTTTTTGGTAGGCTGGGCAAAGCCTGTTCCAGTAAATTTTGATAATCTAAGACCGCATCGGCTTGGATTATTTTGTGTTGCGATAGCTGGGATAGTTGTAAACTTTATTATTGCTGCAGTTTCACTTCTTTTATTGAAATATCTTGGAAAACATTTGGATATTGAAAATATCTTTATGACAATTCTGCTTTATACGTATCTAATAAATTTACTGCTTGGTATGTTTAACTTAATACCAATAACACCTTTGGATGGCGGAAGAATAATTTATTCTTTTTCTGGTGAAAAAGTGAGAAAATTTTACAATAAAATCGAAAAATACGGAATTTTAATTATATTTGCAATAGTTTACTTTGGAAGTAGAACTTTAATGAATGGATTTATAGCGATTGTGGAGTTCTTTTTGAAGTTAGCAGGGATTCAGTTAAATTTAATGTTTTAAATTTCAAAAAAATCAAGAAAAAATTTTTAAAAATTAAAAATGTGGGATATACTATAATATATAGTGGATATTAAATGGGATGTTTTTATCAAAATTTTAAGGATGTGGTAAAGATGAGAAAATTATTCTTGATTTTAGGGATATTTTTAATGATGAATTTTGAAATATATGGATTCACACAAAAGGAAAAGATTCAGGAAACGTTGTCAAAACTTGGAGTTAGGCAGGAATTGATTGATGAAACACTTGCGTTGGATTATGAAATACGTGATACGCAATATTTTGAGGAAGATGAGAAAATTATTCGAGAACGTGTGGCAAAACTGGAAAAACTGCTTCAAAAGGATAAGAGAAATTATATTGCAGCACAGGCGCTAATCACTATTTTTGAATCAAAAATAAGTGGAGACTATAAAAAATATCTGGATTTATTTGAAAAATACACACCCTATGAATATACAAAAACTTTTTCAAAAATGATGTATGCCTTGGAACAAGGAAATATGCCTGAATTTGAAAAATACATGGATGAAATTCCTAAAAAATATAGTGATCCTGCGATAATAGCATTGTCAAAAATTTTTGTGGCAAAGGATTTTAATGAAAAGCAGATGTTGACAGAAAAGGTTTTAAAATTGTTAAAGGATGAAGGCGAAAGAAGAAAAATAGGAGTTTCTGATGAGGAATATCATATGATGAAATTGACTTATTATTTAAATAAGATTCGTGGGTTATTTGATAGTGGAGAATTGAAGCAGGCTGTTGCAGAATATTTGGATAATGTTGTAAATGAAGATGTCAGCGATGAAATACGGAATTATAATCTTCGTGCTGAAGTTATACTTTATTTTAATGTTGTAATAATGAATGAGGGAATACAGGAAGTTATGCTTAAAATAAGTAATGGGGCAAAATTGGAAGATACTTGGATTGCTAGGAAGATTCAGGAGGAAACTGAAAAAGATAAGGATTTCTTGGCAAAAATGGTAAATTAATACTGCTTAATAAGGAAATAATAGTTCCTTGCCAGTAAATAAACAAAATATATTTAAATAAAATTTATATAAAAACAGGAGGAAATTTATGAAAAAATTGTTTATATTATTGTCATTGCCATTGTTTTTTAGTTTAAATTCAAAATCACTGGCATATACACGGGCAGAGCTTATACAGGATAGGCTTTCTAAAATTGGGATAAAACAGGATATTATTGATGAAACTATAAAATTTCAATACGATATTAAAGATGAAAAAAATTTTTTTACAGAAGAGGGGAAGGAAAGTGATGATTTTCAAAAACTGAAGGAAATTTATGAAAAAGACGAGAGAAATGAAACATTAGGAGCAACTATTGCTGGTGCGTATATGGTTGGGGAACAGAAGGATTTTAAAAAAGCAAGACAATATATGGACAAAATTTCAAAATATTTGTCAAAATTTGACAGATTATCAAATGAATTGAGTTATTATAAACTAAAGGGCGATGAAAAAAATTCTAAAAAGTATTACAACCTTTTGAAAAGAAGTTATAAGGGAACTCCAGTTATGGATTTGGTTGAAATATTAAATGATAATTTAGAGATGATTTCGTTTCTTAATACATTGGGAGATTATTTAAATGAAGAAGATAACAATATTAATAATGAAGCGAATGATCTTCCAGATGGATTTTTATACGATGAAAAAAATGGGATCATACAAAATAAAGATGAAGATGAAAATGATGATTCTGATGAAGCGGAAAATGATGAAGAGGACAATCAGACTTATTCTGAAAGCATAAAGGAAATCCTTGATGATGGAAAAGAAACATTGAAAAGTCAAAAGGAGGAAGCTGATAAATATCGACGAATAGCAGATTATTTTAAAATTGATAAAAATCAAAAGGAATTTGGTATTCCAGATGACTATGTAAGGGGATTTGAGTTAAAATTTGCAGAAATAGAAATATCTAAAAATATGTTGAATTATGGAGTGGGAAGCGCAGTAAAATATTATTTGGATAACGTTTCAACAAAGGATGTGAGTTATGAAGATGTATATTTTAACGAGCAGTCGGAACTGGCACTTTATCTGTCTATTGCTCAAATGCTCGCAGCTGCTGATGAAAGTGTAATAAACAAATACAGAAAGGAATTTGAAAATACAAGAGTAATTAAACTTTTAGATGAAGTTTTGGAAAATGAAAGAAAAAAAGAGAAGGATAAAATTGAAAATC
Organism: Leptotrichia wadei; assembly: GCF_007990445.1. Lineage (NCBI taxonomy): Bacteria > Fusobacteriati > Fusobacteriota > Fusobacteriia > Fusobacteriales > Leptotrichiaceae > Leptotrichia > Leptotrichia wadei. Next base: position 2,145,860 of record NZ_AP019841.1, on the reverse strand, counting down.
CTGATAAAAATAGTAAAAAACATATAAAAGGTTAATTTTTAAAATTAGATTTTGTGAATAAACTTGTAGCAGGGGGTTATTAACCCCTTGTTATTATTTGCAAAAAAATACACCTAAAACTTTTCTTCAGTTTAGGTGCATTTATAAAATTATGAAATTATCAATGGCAATAATAATAAAATAAAAGCCATTAATGCAGGTATTCCCTGCAATAAAAAGATTTTTTTTGAAACTGTTACAGAACCGTAGATTGCTGCACAGATAATACAAATCAGGAAGAAAATTGCAATTTGAAATTGAAATTCTCCGCTTTCGGTTAAACTCCACATTAATCCTGAGGCAAGAAAACCGTTGTACAGCCCTTGATTTGCCAGCATTTTTTTTACACGTTCATCTTTTAGAAAGTCTAGTTCCAATCCAAAGTTTTTTTGGATGGATTTGCTTTCGTTCAGGTACATTTCAAGAATTAATATGTAATAATGCTCCATTGCCACGAATAATATTAATATGAATGCCAGTATGCTCAATTTAATTCTCTCCCTTCATTATATTTTTTGTTAATCTCTTACACTTAAAATTACAGGCTTTCCATCAATAATGGCAAAACTGTGTTCATATTGGGCTGAACGTTTTCCATCTTTTGTAACGGCAGTCCACATATCAGGCAATATCTTCACTTTATAAGTTCCAACGTTTACCATTGGCTCAACTGTAATTACCATTCCGTTTTCAATTTTAGCTCCAGTTCCAGCTCTTCCATAATTTGGAATAATTGGATCTTCGTGCATTTCCTTTCCAACTCCGTGTCCTGCAAAATCCCTTACAAGTGAGAATCCAAAACTTTCCACATATTCTTGAATAGCATGCCCAATGTCGCCAATTCTATTTCCAGCATGTGCAGCTTCAATTCCAATAGCTCTTGCCTTTTCAGTAACTTCCATCAATTTTTTAGAAGTTTCATCAATTTCTCCAACAGCATAAGTAATTGCAGAATCTCCAAAATATCCATCAAGCACTGTTACTGTGTCAATTGTCAAAATATCCCCTTCTTTTAAAATTTGCTTTTTGCTAGGAATACCGTGTACCACAACTTCATTTACAGAAATACAAGTTGCAGCTGGATATGGAGGATATGGACTTCCTATGTCATATCCCTTTGTTCCTGGGATTGCCCCTTGGCTTCTAATATAATCTTCTGCTATTTGATCAAGTTCATAAGTGCTTATTCCAGCCTTTACATATTTCGGCAATACATCTTCAAAAAGTCTTGCGATTATTTCATTAGCTTTTTTTATTTTTTTTATTTCATCTAATGTTTTGTAAATTATCATTTCTTCTTCTTCTTCTTTCTAAATTTCTTTTTCTTTTTTTATTTGTTAAAAGTTAATTTTACTAAATAATATTTTTTCTTATTTTTCCAAAATATCAATTATATCTTTTGTGATTTCTTCCAGTTTTTTTGCACCATCTACGCTGTAAACTTTATTTTGCTTTTTGTAAAAATCCAATACTGGCGCTGTTTGTTCGTTATAAACTGCCAATCTTTTTTTAACTGTTTCTTCGTTATCATCTGCTCTTTGTTCCAAATCTTCTGGATTTTCGTCAACTGGCGGATTATATTTTATGTGATAGATTTTACCAGTTTTTTTAGAAACTCTTCTTCCTGTAATTCTTTCGATTATTTCTTCATCACTTACTTCAAGTGCAATTACTTTTTCAATTTCTCTATTTGATTTTGCTAAAATTTTATCAAGTTCTTCAGCCTGAGCCACAGTTCTTGGAAATCCATCCAAAATGAACCCTTTTTTACAGTCATCTTCTTTAAGTCTTGCTTCTACAAGTCCATTTACGATGTTGTCTGAAACCAATTTTCCTTCATCCATCAATTTTTTTGCTTCCAGTCCAAGTGGAGTTTTATTAGCGATTGCCGCTCTTAAAATGTCTCCAGTTGAAATTTGAGGAATTTCATATTTTTTAATTAATTCTTTTGCTTGAGTCCCTTTTCCTGCTCCAGGTGCTCCAAATAATACTATATTCATAATTATATCCGATATTTAAAATATCGCTCCTTTCTAAATTATTTATCTATACTTAATTTTAACATTTTAATAGTTATTTTTCAATTTTCTTTTTTAATTTTTTAAAAAAATAATGAATTTAATTTGGAAATAAAAAATAACCGCTGTCTTTTACAACAACGATTATTTAAAATTATTATTTTTTCTTATAGTAAGAATCTTGCTGTAAAAATAAATCAATTAATAAATAAAATTTTTGTTATATAATTATTTATGCTTAATGTTTACTAAAACAGCTTTCAAAATATCTTACGTTATTAAATTATCTTCTTCTGGCAGCTCTTGCTCTAGCGGCAGCTCTTTGTCTACGTGTAGGTTCTTTTTTCACATATACTACTTTTGAATTTTTCTTTTTAGGAACTTTCACGAAAATGTATCTTCTTCTTACGATTTTACGTGTAGGTTCTTTTTTTACATATACGACTTTGTTATTTCTTCTAGGTGCAGCAAAAGCTGTAAGTGAGATTCCAATAACTCCAAAAATTAGAATCATTTTTTTAATAAGATTTCTGATGTTCATTTTATCATCTTCCCTTCTTTAAAAATTATTTTTTAACAATGAAAAAATTGTCTTTTGAATTATAGCACATGTTTATTAAAAAATATTGTCAAATTTATTTGAAATCTATGTTTAAAAAAAATTATTTTTTTTAGTGATTTTTTTTGAAAATCAAGTTATAATTAAACTGGAAATATAAAATTTGAAAAATAGAAATTATATAATGCAGGAGGTAAAAATTATGAAAAAGTTACTTTTATTAGGTTTAGTATTGGCATTACTGCCAGCGGCAAATTTAGAGGCAAAAACTATTAAAAAAGCAGCTGGGAAAAATTCTCAAAGTACATTTGAGTTAAATGTTGCTCATATTAATGACCATCACTCACATCTGGAAGAAGAAAAAATGCCAATTAAGCTGGATGGAAAAACAGTTACGGTGCATATTGGTGGATTACCTAGAGTAGGACAGGAAATTAAGAATTTTAGGAAAAATAATAAAAATACTCTTGTGGTTCATGCAGGTGATGCTGTGACAGGAACTCTCTATTATACGTTATTTGAGGGGAAAGCAGATGCCGAACTTATGAATGCGATTAATTTTGATGCCTATACTTTGGGAAATCATGAATTTGATGATGGGAATAAATTTTTGAGATCATTTTTGGATGCTTTAAAAATACCAGTAGTTTCATCTAATGTTGTGCCTGATAAGGGAAGCATACTGGAAGGTAAATGGAAGCCTTATATTATAAAAAATATTGGTGGACAAAATGTGGGAATTATTGGGATAGATGTTGTGAAAAAAACGAAGGAGTCTTCTAGTCCAGGAGAAGATATTAAATTTTTAGATGAAGTTGAAACAGCCAAAAAATATGCAAAGGAACTTCAAGATAAGGGAATAAATAAAATAGTGCTGTTATCTCACGCAGGATATGAAAAAAATGTGGAAATTGGGCAAAAAGTTGATGGAATTGACTTGATTATATCAGGAGATACGCATTACTTGCTAGGAAAGGAATTTGAGCAGTTTGGACTAGTTCCTGAAGCTGACAGTTATCCGAAAAAAGTAAATTCACCTAATGGAAATCCTGTCTACATTGCAGAAGCGTGGAATTATTCATATTTGCTTGGTGAAATGAAGGCAAAATTTGATAAGAATGGAGTGATTACAGAACTAACCCCTGCACCAAAACTGCTAATTGGAGATGACTTTTTTGAAGTGAAGGATGCCGATGGTAAAGCTGTTCAGCTTGATGAAAAGGAAAAAAGCAAGATTTTAAATTCAATAAAAAATAATAAAAATATAGTTGCCATAAAAAATGATCCAGCTTTGTCAAAACTTCTGGAAAGATACCAAAAGGAAAAAACAGAACTTGGAAAACGTACAATTGGTAAAATTACTGAAGAAATTCCAGGAGGTTCAGATAACAGAGTGCCAAGCGAACATAATAAAGACGGTTCATTTGCAACAACTCTTGTAGCAGAATCTGTTTTGCATAAATTAAGAAATACAGGGACTGGAAATGTTGATTTTGTAATTGGAAATGCAGGAAATGTAAGAATTACGCTAAATCCTGGAGATTTTTCATACGATTTGGCATATTCATTATTGCCGTTTACTTCAAACACAGTATTTATAACAGATGTTACAGGTGCAGAAGTAAAGCAAATTTTGGAAGATGCGATTGATTATGTATTAAATGGCGGATCAACAGGAGCTTTCCCTTATGGTGCGGGAATTAGATATGAAGCAACAAAGGAAGGGACTCTTGGAACAAGAGTTAAAAAAATAGAAGTATTTGACTTTAAAGCAAATAAATGGATACCAATTGATGCTAAAAAAACTTATATGCTAGCCGTAAATTCGTATATTGCCAAAGGAAAAGACGGATATACAACATTAGGAAAAATCACGGCTCAAAAAAGAGGAAACGATACTCATTTAAGCGATACAAAGATGTTTATTGATTATTTGAAGGAGAAAAAAGAGCTTGGAAAACCAAAATCTACAAATGTAATTTTTAAATATTAAAACTTCTGAATAATTTAGCTTTTTAAGCAGAGGGGGTTGACAGTATTAAAAAATTTTATGAAATATTTTAGGAGCTTTAATCTTAAAAATTATACTGTTTTAGCATAAATAATATATTCTAAATAAAAAAAGGAGAAATGCTACTATATAGATTAATAGCAAAAGAGAATATATTATATGTACCGATAGCTAGTCGGGAATTTACGACTGTGGAGAGCAAAAAAGTATGTTTTGATCAAAAGTATGCTCGATGAAGCAGTAATATTCTAGTGTGTTGACTATATTTTGACACATTTTTGGTAGCAAGAGCAATGAAAGAGAGAATAAAAAAATTACAAAAAGAAAAAGATGTGGCGATTTTAGCTCATTATTATGTAGATGGAGATGTACAGGAGATTGCTGACTATGTTGGAGATTCTTTTTATTTAGCTAAGACTGCGACAAAGCTGAAAAATAAGACAATAATAATGGCAGGAGTATATTTTATGGGTGAAAGTATAAAAATTTTAAATCCAGAAAAAACAGTGTATATGGTTGATATTTATGCTGACTGTCCTATGGCACATATGATAACTATAAAAAAAATAAAAGAAATGAGAGAAAAGTATAGCGATTTGTCGGTAGTATGCTATATAAATTCAACAGCTGAAATTAAAGCACATTGTGATGTCTGTATAACTTCATCCAATGCACTTAAAATTGTAAGTAAATTAAAAGAAAAAAATATCTTCATAGTTCCTGATGGAAATTTAGCCTCATATATTGCAAAACAAGTAAAAAATAAAAATATTATTTTAAATGAAGGTTATTGTTGTGTACATAATTTAGTGCATTTGGAAAATGTAAAGAAATTAAAAGAAGAATATCCCAATGCAAAAGTTTTGGCTCATCCAGAATGTAAGGAAGAAATTTTAAAATTAGCAGACTATATCGGGAGTACAAGCGGAATAATCGCCGAGGCTTTAAAAGAGGGAGATGAATTTATAATTGTAACTGAAAGAGGAATTAGATTTGAAATATATAAGAAAGCTCCTGATAAGAAATTGCATTTTGCAGATACTTTGATATGCAGAAGTATGAAGAAAAATACCTTGGAGAAAATTGAAAAAATTTTGACGGAAGGTGGAGATGAACTGAAAGTTGATGATGAAATAGCTAAAAAAGCTCTAATTCCTTTGGAAAGAATGTTAGAATTGGCAGGGGATTGAAATGAAAGCTGAAAATTACGATGTAGTTATAATTGGTTCTGGAGTTGCAGCATTGATTTGTGCTTTGACATTAGATGACAGTATAAATATATGCTTAATAACAAAAAAGAAACTTAGAGACAGCAATTCTTATCTTGCACAGGGTGGAATATCTGTTTGCAGGGGAAAAGAGGATAGAGAAGACTATATTGAAGATACTTTAATTGCAGGTCATTATAAAAATGACAGAAAAGCAGTCGAAATATTAGTTGATGAATCAGAAGAAGCTGTAAAGACTTTGATTGAAATGGGAGTAAAATTTACAGGTGATAAAAAAGGTCTTTTTTATACAAGAGAAGGAGGACATAGAAAATTTAGAATTTTATATTGTGAAGATCGAACTGGTAAGTACATAATGGAAAGCCTTATAAAAAAAGTTTTGGAAAAAAAGAACATAAAAACAATAGAAAATTGTGAATTTTTAGATATAGTTGAAGAAAATAATACTTGTCTTGGTATTGTAGCCAAAAATAAAGAAATATTTTCCATAAGATCTAAATTCACAGTTTTAGCAACAGGAGGGATAGGCGGAATATATAAGAATACTACAAATTTTTCTCATATAAGAGGAGATGGAATAGCGGCAGCTATCAGACATAATATAGAATTAAAGGATATTTCATATGTTCAAATACATCCAACGACATTTTATACAAAAGATAATGAAAGGAAATTTTTGATTTCGGAATCAGTAAGAGGGGAAGGAGCGGTACTTTTAAATCAGAAATTGCAAAGATTTACAGATGAGTTAAAACCTAGGGATGAAGTTACGAGAGCAATACTGGAAGAAATGAAAAAAGACAAATCTGAATATGAATGGTTGGATTTTAGCACAATAAAATTAGACATTGAAAAAAGATTTCCAAATATTTATAAACAATTAATAAAAAAAGATATAAATGTATTGAAAGATAAAGTTCCAGTAGTTCCTGCTCAGCATTATACAATGGGAGGAATCAAGGTTAATATGGATTCAAAAACTTCAATGAAAAATTTGTATGCTGTTGGTGAAGTTGCCTGTACGGGTGTTCATGGGCAAAACAGGCTTGCAAGCAACTCGTTATTAGAAAGTGTTGTGTTTGGAAAAAGAGCAGCCCATTCGATTAATGTTGAAAATAACGTCTCTAATTATAATAATGTGACAGTAGATAATGCATTTAAAAATATTGAAAAAGAAGTTTTTGAAATAGAAAATAAAATAAAAGAAAATAAAAATATTATAGAGCAAAGGATAAAAGAAGATGAGTTTGAGAAAAATAGATAAATTTCAAATGGATAATTCAATCAAATTAGCATTAAAAGAGGATATTACTTCAGAAGATGTAAGTACAAATGCAATTTATAAGGATGATAGACTGGCGGAAATTTCTTTATATTCCAAGGGAGAAGGTATTTTGGCGGGACTTGATGTATTTAGAAGAGTTTTTGAGTTAAATGGTTCTCCTGTTTTTACTGAATATAAAAAGGATGGGGATGAAGTTTTTAAAAAAGATCTGATACTAAAGATAAGAGATGATGTAAAAGCATTGCTTTCTTCTGAAAGAGTAGCTTTAAATTATTTGCAAAGAATGAGTGGAATTGCAACTTATACAAAAAAAATGATAGAAGCACTGGACGATAAGAATATATATTTACTAGATACAAGAAAAACTGTTCCGAATATGAGAATATTTGAAAAGTACGCAGTTGTAGCTGGTGGAGGGTATAACCACAGATATAATCTTTCTGATGCGATAATGTTAAAAGACAATCATATAAGTGCCGCTGGTTCAATAACAAAAGCTATAAAACTTGCTAGAGAATATTCTCCTTTTATTAAAAAAATTGAAATAGAAGTTGAAGATTTAGAAGGGGTAGAAGAGGCAGTTAGAGCTGGAGCAGATATAATTATGCTTGACAATATGGATATAGAAACTATCAAAAAGGCCATAAAAGTTATAGGAAAGAAAGCTATAATAGAATGTTCTGGAAATATAGACATTAATAATATAAATCGCTTTAAAGGATTGGAGATTGATTATGTTTCAAGTGGAGCTATAACACATTCAGCTAAAATTTTAGATTTAAGTCTAAAAAATTTGAGGTATATAGAATAAGAAAGAAAGGGGATAAATTTTTATGAAACGTAATGCTGAAGATATGACGCTTAAGGAAGTCCAGTATCTGATTAAAAGAATAGAAAAAGGAACTTTGGATGAAAGCAGGGATAAGGAAAATTTACAGCAAAAAAGAGAAAATGGACAAAGATTAGTTTTAAAATTAATTGAAGAGTTTGGGGAACTGGCTGAAAATATTAGGAAAAATGTGAGATTTGATGGGGAAAATATAAAAGGGACAATTGAAGAGGAAGTGTTTGATGTTTTTTACTATGTTATTGCGATTGCGAATGACTATGGGATTGATTTGGAAAAAATCTTTTACATAAAAGATGAATTGAATAAAGTGAAATATGGAAGGGAATTTTCAATTTATGAAGCTCGGGAAAAATGGAAAAATATGATGGAAAATAAAAAAAATAAAAAAGAAGAGGGAAAATAAAAATTATGTCAATGAAAAATATTGATGCTTGCTTAGGAAAAAAAGAAAATAAAAGGGAAGTGAATATAAAAATACTTGGAACGAGTGATGTGCATGGAAGAGTGTTGGCTTGGAACTATGGAGCAGATGAGGAAGACAGGTCAGGTTCTTATGCACAGATTTCAACATTGGTAAAAAAAATTAGGAAAGAAAATAAAAATGTGATTTTAGTGGAAGTTGGGGATGCGATACAGGATAACTGGATAGAAAAATTTGCGATGGTTCCAAAGCATCCTGTACCACAAATTTTAAATTACATGGGATATGATGTCTTTGTACCTGGAAATCACGAATTTAACTTTGGAATGCCAACTTTGTCAAATATTTTAAGGGATATGAAATTTAATAAATTGGCAGCTAATTTATATTACAATGAAAATGCCGAAAATGACACTAATTTTTCAAAAAATAAAAAAAGATATTTAAATGCTTCTGTAATCATTGAAAGAGATGGCATAAAAATAGGAGTTATTGGATTGTCAACTCCAATGTCGGCACAGTTTGAAGAAGATACAGGCTACTTGAAGGATTTTTACTTTGTATCGCCTATAAATGAAACTAGAAGGCAAATAGAAAAATTAAAATCTGAAGGGGCAAATGCGATTGTCGTAGTGGCTCACATGGGAATTGAAAACGAAAATAACATTCCAGAAACTGGAGTAAGGGATTTGGCAAATGCTGTATCTGAAATAGATGTAATTGTTGCAGGGCACATGCATCAGAATGTTCCAAAGGAAATAATTAACGGTGTTTTAATTACAGAGCCTCATAGATACGGCACTTTTGTTTCAGAAGTCGATTTAAAATTTGAAATTGAAAATGGAAAAATCAGTTTAATAAGCAAGGATTCGACAACTGTTCCTGTAAAAGATGAGGAGCCTGATCCAGAAATAGAAAAAATTTACAAGCCTTTTCATAACAGACTTTGTAAAATTGCAAATGAAAAAGTGGGAGAAACTTTAAATGATATGGTGCCAAAAGGGAAATTTCACGGTGTGTCGGCAGCTTTTGCCAAAGATACTGGGCTGTCTTCGTTTATAACGGATGTAGAACTTTATTACAGTGGGGCAGACGTGGTTTCATTTGCATATAATTATGAAAATGTAAGGCTTAATAAGGGGGAAATTAGGAGAAAAGACATAGTTTACAATTACAGATATGCAGGCGGAGATGTTACAATTTATAAAATGACAGGAAAGCAGCTGAAAGATTATATGGAATGGGCTGCTGACTATTTTGACACGATACAGCCTGGAGATACGGAATATCGGTATAATGATGAACGTGCTGGAAGAAAATATGTGACTTTTGATATTTTTGGTGGAGTGAAGTATAAAATTGACTTGAGAAATGAGAAAGGTAAAAAAATTACCAATTTAATGCTTGTAAATGGAAAAAAGATAACTTCTGAAATGGAACTTAAAGTTGGAATGAATGCTTACAGATTTGAGCAGCTGGCAAGAAAGGGCGGAATTTTTGATGGGCAGGAAATTCCAGTGTTATGGGCATCTAAGGAGGCAATTGGGGAAATTGATGGAACTATTCAAAATATGATGATTGATTATATAAAAAATGTGAAAAATGGCATAATAGAAGGGAAAAGTCATAATAATTGGGAAATTATAGGGCTGTAATGATTTTTTGAAAGTTATATATAAAAATATAAAAAAATTTCTGATAAAAATATGAGAAATTAAAATATTATACTATAGTAAAACTGCTTTAAAACCAGACTCAAAAGTTATGACTATTTTACTCAAGCCCTAAATTTATATAATTTTTAGTAGTTTAATTTTAAATAGGTTTGAGTGTAAATTATGTTTTATAAAATTTACAAATTAATAATAAAAAATAATAGTCGATTGTAAAAGTAACAGCATAGAAAATCAACTAAATACAGTTTTTCTGTCTAAAATATAAAAATTTTATTGCAAAAACACTAGAAAAAAATAATGGAAATTAAAGCTGTAAAATCATTGTGATTATTAGAAATTTAGACTTTTATAAATGATTGAATAAAAAAAATAAATTTAGGAGAAAAAACAAATAATGAGCATAGAAAAGGAAAATCAGGATTTTAACAATCCAATAAAATATAAATTGGAAAAAAGTGATGGAAATGCACGTGCGGGAGTTATAACAACTCCACATGGAGAAATAAAAACTCCAGTATTTATGCCAGTTGGAACACAGGCAACTGTGAAGGCTATGACTAAGGAGGAACTGGAAGAAATTAATTCTCAAATTATTCTTGGGAATACGTATCATTTGTATTTGCGTCCAGGAGATGAATTAGTAAATGATTTTGGCGGGCTTCACGGATTTATGAGATGGGATAGACCGATATTAACTGATAGTGGCGGATTTCAGGTATTTAGTCTGGGAGATTTGAGAAAAATAAAGGAAGAAGGTGTTTATTTCTGTTCGCATCTGGATGGATCAAAGCACTTTTTATCGCCTGAAAAATCTATTTCAATTCAAAATAATTTGGGAAGCGATATTATGATGGTGCTGGATGAATGCCCGCCAGGATTATCAACACGTGAATATTTGATTCCGTCTATTGAAAGAACCTCAAGATGGGCAAAACGTTGTATTGAAGCAAATAGAAATAAGGACAGGCAGGGTCTTTTTGCAATTGTCCAAGGTGGAATTTATGAGGATTTGCGGGATAAAAGCCTTGAAGAATTGTATGAGGCTGACTATGGATTTGCGGGATATGCTTTAGGAGGGCTTGCAGTTGGAGAGCCACGTGAGGATATGTATAGGATTTTAAAATATATTACGCCCAAATTGCCTGAAAATAAACCACGATATTTAATGGGAGTTGGAGAGCCAGCAGATATGCTTGAGGCTGTGGAACATGGAATTGATATGATGGATTGCGTTCAGCCTACAAGAATTGGAAGACACGGGACTGTTTTTACAAAATATGGAAGACTTGTCATTAAAAATGCTGTTTACTCAAGAGATGACAGACCTCTGGATGAAGATTGCGACTGTTATGCCTGCAGAAATTATACGAGGGCATATATTAGGCATTTATTCAAGGCTGGAGAAATTTTGGGGCAAAGGCTTGCAACATATCATAATTTGCATTTTTTGCTGAAACTTATGGATAATGCACGTGAGGCGATTATTGATGGAAGATTTAAAGAATATAAGGAAGAAGTGCTGAAAAATTATGCAATGGGGAAGGAAAGTGATTGGATAAAGCCAAAGTCAATATAAAATAAAAAAACTGCAGGGGATAAAAACCTTGCAATTTTTTTAAAATTTTATATGGAATAAAGAGATTTTTATGAAATAATTTGAAAGAGCAGAAAGAATAACCGATATTTTGCTCGCAATAACTTTAATATTTTAAATAAAAAAAATCCGATCTACCGTTCTAACTTAATTTTTGGTTGCCTGCAAAATGTTACAGGTGGTAGTCATATTTATAAATTGTACAGAATCCGTACAAAACTTAAAGTAGTCGTGATTTTCCTGAGACAATTTATAAAGGGATAACCCCATTAAAAAAGAGTAAAGCCCAAAAATTCGGTGTTAGTGGCGTATAGACCAGAAATATTATACATATTTGAATTTCTTATTTAAGCAAAAATATTTATTGCTTTTCACTTCTTCAATATTATAACTGTTATACGAAAAAATGTCAAACATTCTTTTAAAAAAAGTTGGAAAAATTTATAAGATAAACGTTATTTTCTATTTTTTTTAAAATTTTTCTTTTGCATAAACTTGAAATTTCCCTTGATAAGGCGGGCCTTGTTACTTCAAATTTTTTTGCTAGAGCTGAAATACTGGGCAAAAACTTTATTTTATCATCTTGAGCATTTTCTTTTATATAGCTAAGAATCTTTTCTTCAATTGTCTTATGTGTAAAATTAAACCAGATACGTTTTGACAAATATTGGCTTTTATTTGAAATTTCCCTTATAAAGTTAAGTAAAAGCCTTTTATCTGACTGGATTAGATCCAGATATTTTTCCTTATCCAAAAAAAGAAATTCAGAATTTTCCAAAGCTATCAAATCAACAGGGAAAACATTATTTTTTCCGAATAAAAATGCAGAAGCCAGCACTTCACCAGCCTTCATTTGATTTATAACAATTGTATCTCCGTTAAATTTCTGCATTTCTCCACGTGCTGTGCCTTTTACAATAATAATAATTTTTTTTAAAATATCTCCACGAAAAAATACAATTTCATTCTTTTTATATTCTTTTATTTTAAAGTCAACTTCTGTTAGATATTTTGCGATTTTATCAGGGTTTAATCCTTTAAACAGTGAAACTTTTGTCAAAAAAAGTGACAGATCTTCTATTTTCATTTTTTACCTTCTGTTATTTTAAATTTTTTTAGTTTGTATATAAAATATTTTGTATATATTATCATTTTTGATTTATGATTTCAAGAAAAATTTTAAAGAAAAATAAGTTGTCTGGGTTTTATTTTTGTGGTAACATATAAATGAAATATAAAATATAATATATTTGAATCGAATTGGAAAATTGAATAATTTTTGGATTTAAGTATAATTTTTGAAAATATTATTTATGTAAAGGGGAAATTAAAATGAATATGGAAGTAATTAAAGCAAATGTAAGAAATTTTTTAGATGAAAAAAGATATGAACACGTGAAAAGAGTGGCAAAATGTGCTGTGGAACTGGCAAGAATTTATGGAGTTCCTGTGGAAAAAGTGGAAGCTTCAGCTTGGCTTCACGATGTGGCAAAATTTTTTAATTTGTCGGTTATGATTGACTTGACAAGAGGGAAATATCCTGAAGTGGCGGATAAGATGTCACAATCTACGGCTGTGCTGCATGGATTTGCAGGGGCTGAATTTGTACGGCAAAATTATGACTTGTTTGGAGTTGATGATGAGGAAATTCTGGATGGGATTAAATATCATACTATTGGGTGTGAAAATATGAGTACACTTGCGAAAATTATTTATCTTGCTGATGCGATAGAGGAAAAGAGAAGCTGGGAAGGTGTGGAAAAGGCTAGAGAATTGGCAAAAACAGATTTAGACGAGGCAATAAAATTTGAAATTGAGGAAAAATTAAAATATTTGCTTGCGAAGGATTCTATCATTCATCCAAATGTTATAAAATTTAGAAATTCGATAATAGCTAATAAAATTTAGAATAAAAAAATAGAGGTAAAATATGGGAAATAAAAAAAAGAAAGAAAGACATAGAAATATTGAAAATAGTGATAAAGATTTTCATAAGGAAAAAAGATTTGGCAAAAAAAATTATAATCCTAAAAAGGAAAATCAGAAAACTCCCAAAATGGAACTTAAAGAAGAACGGGAATTGAAATATTTAAAGCAAGTTCTGTCAGAATATGAATTTACTTTTCAGGAAATATTGCAGCTTTTGGAATGGAGCCAGAAAAAACGGAAAATGTATAAGCAGCTTTTAAATGCTTGGGAAGAAAGCGGAGAAATTTATTTGAAAAGAAATGGGAAATATACTTTGCCTGAAAAGGAAGGATTTGTAAAAGGTGAAATTTCTATTTCCAGCGGGAATTTTGGATTTCTTGATATTAATGGGCAGGCTAGCGTCTTTATTCCTGGAACTTATTTAAATACGGCTATGAATGGAGATACTGTTTTAGTTCGTATTTTAAAGGAAAGTTCAGATAATAAGAAGCGGGAAGGTGAAGTTTATAAAGTCATAAAAAGAAATCGGGATGTTATTGTCGGAATTTTTGAACATAACTTGAGCTTTGGATTTGTACGTCCAAGAAATTCTCCAAAGGATATCTATATTCCAAAAAAATTAATAAGAGGGGCTAAAACTGGAGATTTAGTGGCTGTAAAAGTAGATTTCTGGGGAGATGAGGAAAGAAAGCCTGAAGGCGGGATTGTGAGCATTTTAGGAAGTCCTAAGGATACAGAAGCACTTATTTCATCACTGCTTTTAAATGAGGGAATTGAGGAGAAATTTCCAAATGAAGTTTTGCAGGAATTGGATAAAATAGATGAGGATTTTTCAGATGAACTTGAAAATCGTAAGGATTTACGGCATCTTGACATTATCACAATTGACGGCTCTGATGCAAAGGATTTAGATGATGCAGTTTATGTGGAAAAAACGGAAGACGGATATAAACTTTTTGTAAGCATTGCCGATGTTTCCTGTTATGTAAAGGAAAATACCGAACTTGATACAGAAGCATTAAAACGTGGAAATTCAATTTATCTTGTAGACAGGGTAATTCCTATGCTGCCAAGAAAATTGTCAAATAATTTATGTTCGCTTAATCCAAATGAAGATAAGCTGACTTTTACTGTGGAAATGGATTTGGATAAAAGGGGTAAAGTTATAAAAAATGATTTTTATAAATCAGTTATAAAATCAAAATACAGAATGACTTACGAAAATGTAAATATAATTTTGGAAAAAAATGAAGAATCAGAAGAATACAGAAATCTTTACGACAAATATAGAAAAATTGATGAAATGTTAAAAAATATGCTGGAACTTTCTAAAATCATCAGAAGCAATAAAAAAAGACGTGGGAGCATTGATTTTGAATTGCCTGAGATAAAGGTAGTCTTGGATGAAAATAAGGCCGTGAAGGATATTGTATTACGTTCCAGAGGGGAAGCAGAAAGAATCATTGAAGACTTTATGGTTATTGCAAACGAAACTGTGGCGGAAAAACTTTTCTGGGAGGAAATTCCTGCGATTTACAGGGTTCACGAAGATCCTGACAAGGCGAAAGTTCAGGCATTGAATGAAACTTTGATAAAATTTGGATATTCTCTGAAGGGATTGGAGGAAATTCATCCTGGAAAATTCCAGAATATTATTGAAAGAACGACAGGACTGCCAGAAGGCTACCTAATTCATAAATTAATTTTACGGGCAATGCAGCGTGCAAGATATGCCAATAAGAATTTAGGGCATTTTGGACTGGCTTCAAAATATTATTTGCACTTTACATCACCAATTCGGAGATATTCTGATTTAATCGTTCACAGAATGTTGGGACGTTCAATTGAAAAATTTATGAGCGAAAAGGAAAAGGCAAAATATGGTGCTAATTTTGAAGCGATTGCCTCAAGTATTTCAAGAACTGAGCGAGTGGCGGACAAACTGGAAGAAGATAGCGTAAAAATCAAGTTAATTGAGTATATGCAGGATAAAATTGGACAGGTTTATGTTGCCAGACTTAGCGGAATGAATAAAAATAAAATATTTATGGAGCTGGAAAATCACGTAGAAGTGGTCTACAATGTTACAACAGCACGTGATAACTTCATTTACGATGAGGAAAACTTTAAAATTGTGGATAAAAGAAATAATGAATCCTACACTATGGGAAGTACAATGAAAGTGAGCATTGTAAGTGCAAGTTATGCTAAAATGGAAATTGAGGTCATACCTTATGTAGAAGAAAAAGTAAAGATTGAGGAAATGGAAGAAGAATAAAAGAAAACATTGGAAGGAGGGAAAATGCCAGTATTAGCTAGAAATAAAAAGGCTTTCCATGATTACTTTATAGAAGATAAGCTGGAAGCGGGGATTGAGCTTGTGGGAACGGAAGTGAAGTCGGTAAAGGCTGGAAAAGTCAGCATAAAAGAAAGTTTTATAAGAATTATACGAAATGAAATTTTTGTGATGAATATGCATATTACACCTTATGAATTTGGGAATATTAACAATGTGGCAGAATCTCGTGTGAGAAAATTGCTTTTGAATAGACGTGAAATAAAAAAGTGGAGTGAAAAGATTAAAGAGCAAGGTTATACCATTGTTCCAATTTCAATTTATACAAAGCAAAGACTTGTAAAAATGGAAATAGGACTTGCAAAAGGAAAGAAAATGCATGATAAAAGAGAATCGTTGAAAAGAAAAGATATTGAAAGAGATATGAAAAAATTACAGAAAAATTTTGGAAGATAAAAATTGCATAAATTGATTAGAATTAGTATAATAGACATATTCAAAAACTATTTGAATTTAAAATTTAACAAAACAATTTGAATATTTCAAAAGATATAAAATAAAAGAAAATATAAATTATAGAGGGAGTGAAATTATGAGTAGAATCATAAATTATGCCGGAGAAGATTTTGATAATGAAATAGTTTTGCAAAATGGGCTTACACTTGTTGACTTTTTTGCCATCTGGTGCGGGCCTTGCCAAATGTTGGAAAAGGTTCTGTCGGAAGTGGTTAATGCTTCGGAATGTAAAATTGTCAAAGTTGATGTTGATGATTATCCAGAATTTGGAGCGAAGTTTAAAATAAGAGGACTGCCTTTGCTTTTACTTTTTAAAGATGGACAAATTGTGGAAACTTTGAATGGTTTTCAGACTTTTGATGAAATTATGGAAAAAATTAATTTACATAGTTAATTTTAAACTCGTTTTTATTTTAAGAAGGAAGGCTCTTTGTCACAAATTAAGATATTATTTTTTATAAAATTTATACTATTTTACATTTAAACAGCAAAGTAGTTATAAATTTCTTTGCAAGGGGTCAAAACCCTTTGTTGGCAAATAATATAAAATATAATTTTTATTTTTTAAATAGAGTTTAGTATTAATGTAGTATTTTAAATTTTTTTGTATATGGAAATAAAAATTTTTAGAAGGAAGGGATATTTTTATGAAAACTATTTTAGTTCCAGGGGGAGCAGGATATATCGGTTCTCACACAGTTTTAGACTTGATTAAAAAAGGATTTAATCCTATTATAGTGGATGATTTTAGTAATTCTAGCAAAAAAGTTATTACAATTTTAGAAGAACTTTCTGGAGAAAAAATAAATTTTTATGAAATGGATATAAAGAATAAAGAAGGTTTGAGAAAAATTTTTAGAGAAAATAAAATTGACGCTGTTATTAATTTTGCAGGATTTAAGGCGGTGGGAGAATCTGTGGAAAAACCGCTTATGTATTATGAAAACAATTTATTTGGAATGATTACTTTACTTGAAGTAATGAAAGAATTTAATGTAAAAAATATCGTATTTAGTTCATCAGCTACTGTTTACGGTGTTTCTGAAAAAGTACCTTTTGTAGAAACTGATCCAATGGGAGAAGTTACAAATCCTTATGGACGTACAAAAGTAATAATCGAACATATTTTAATGGATTTGGCAAAATCTGACAATACTTGGAATATAATTGCTCTTAGATATTTCAATCCATTAGGTGCTCATGAAAGCGGAAGAATTGGAGAAGATCCAAACGGAATTCCAAATAATCTTTCACCTTATATAACTCAAGTTGCAGTTGGAAAATTGGAAAAATTACATATTTTTGGAAATGATTATGATACTCCAGATGGAACTTGTATAAGAGATTTCATTCATGTAAATGATTTGGCGGCAGGACATTCAGCAGCATTAAATTATTTATTTAATAATGAAAATCTTGGTTTTGATGCGATAAATTTAGGAAGCGAAAAAGGTTACAGCGTTCTTGAAATTTTAAGTAATTTTGAAAAAGCTGTTGGAAAAGAAATTCCTTATGTAATTGATGGCAGAAGAGCTGGAGATATTGCAGTTTGTTATGCAGATGCTTCAAAAGCTAAAAAATTATTAAATTGGGAAGCAAAATATACAATTGAAGATATGTGCCGTGATTCTTGGAATTGGCAAAAGAAAAATCCAAATGGATTTAAGGATTAAAAATAATACACTTGTTTGATATTATTTGGGTTTAGAGCTTACTTAATTTGACTTTTATAGGGTTTAGGTGTAATATAAAATAAAGAATTTCAACTTTTAGTTAAAATATATATTGTATAAAAAGTTTATTAAAGGAGTATTTTATGAAAAAATTATTTTTAGTATTTATGTTATTAACACCATTAACATATGGAGATAGATCGGAAATTGTTGTAAGTCCAACTTACGTTACCCAAAAAAAGGAGAATGGCTCTAAAGTTGGGAAATATGCACTTGGAAGTGGTGTTAAAGTTTCAAAAGAAGAAATAGCTTCATTTGGTGATGGAAGTAATACTGTAATAGGGGCAGGAATAGGAATTTCATATAATTCTTTGAAAGTTAAAGGAAATGGCGTAAAGAGTGATTCAGGAAATTTAGTTTCAGTTCCACTTTATTTGATATTTGGAATAGGAACAGATAATGGAATATACACAAAAATTTCAGCCGGTCTTGCCGTTAGAAACGGAAGTGTAAAATGGACTGACAATAGTGGAGGTTATGGGGAAATAAAGGCTAGACCGCTAACTGGATATGCCGCTTTTGGTATCGGAGTCAGAAAAGACAGATTTTCAATTGGAGTAAGTGCCAGCACATCAACAAAAGCAAAAAGAACATACTCCAGCCCTACTAAACATTACAGAGATAACATTATGCTAAGTGGTGCTGCAATATCGCTAGATTTTGGATATGCTCTTAAATACGAATAATAAAAAAATTATAAAATTAGGAATTTTCAAAAACTAAATATTTATACAATAAGGAGAATTTAAAATGAAAAAATTATTTTTAATGTTTATGTTGCTAACACCATTCACTATGGCATATGGAGAAAGAAATGAAATTATCATAAGCCCTATTTATGGTAAGCAAAAAAACAATAATGATAAAAATGCTCCTGTCAAAGGTGTTACAGGAAGCGGAATTAAAATTTCACTTGAAGGAAAAAGCGGAGTCGATAGTGATGTTGTAATGGGGCTTGGAATGGGGTTGATGTACAATTCTCTAAAAGTTAAAGGGAAAGATATAAACAGTAATTCAGGAAGTTTAATTTCAATTCCAATTTATCTTACGGTAGGAACAGGAACAGATAATGGAATCTATACTAAATTCTCATTTGGTTTTTCAGTTGCAAATGGGAGTGTAAAATGGACTGATAAAAATGGTGGTAGCGGGAAAATAAAAGCTATGCCGTTAAATGGATATGGAGCCATTGGTATCGGAGTTCAAAAAAACAGATTTTCATTTGGAATAAATGGTATTGTAACACCAAGACTTAAAAGACAATATTCTAGTTCTACTAAAAGATATAATGATAAATTTTCAGATAGTGTAGTTTCACTAGAATTTGGATATCAACCTAATTATAAAGATTAAAAATTTTAATTTGAAAGGACAAAAAATGAACAACTTTGAAGAAAAATTAAATAAATATGCAGAAGTAATCGTAAAAATTGGAGCAAATGTGCAAAAAGGTCAGAAAGTTTGGGTAAATTGTACGACTGATGCGTTGCCATTGGTTTACAAAGTTACAGAATTAGCTTATAAAGAGGGGGCAAGTGATGTTCATGTTAAATTGACAGATGATAAATTGTCAAGACTTCATGCTGAATACCAGTCAAAAGAAGATTATTCTCACATTCCTCAATGGGCGATTGACGAGAGAAATGATTATCTTGACAATAATGTAGTGTTTATCCACATTTTAAGCAGTTCTCCAAATTTATTTGCAGGAATTGATCCAGAAAAATTAGGAGCATTGGCAAAAAATGCGGGGGAAGCCTATAAACATTACAGAACATGTATTATGACGGATGTAAATTCATGGACGATTGCAAGTTATCCTTCAGCAGATTGGGCAAAACTTGTGTTCCCAAACGAAACAAATACCGATATTGCACAGGAAAAATTGCTTGATGCAATATTGAAAACTGTAAGAGTTGACAAAGATGATCCAGTTAAGGCTTGGGAAGAACATAGAAAGAATTTGAATGAAAAAGCTGAATTTTTGAATAGCAAAAATTTCGTGGCACTTCACTATACTTCTAAAGGAACTGATTTGACAGTTGGGCTTCCTAAAAATCATATTTGGGTGGCAGCTGGAAGTGTTAATGCGAAAGGAGCTGATTTCTTGCCTAATATGCCGACAGAGGAAGTGTTTACAGCTGGAGACCGAGATCGTGTAGATGGTTATGTTTCTAATAAAAAACCACTTTCGTATCAAGGAAATATTATTGACAAATTCAAATTGACTTTTAAAGATGGAAAAGTTGTAGATTTTGAAGCAGAAGAAGGTTATGACATTTTGAAACAGTTGCTTGACACTGATGAAGGTTCGAAAAGAATAGGAGAAGTTGCTCTTGTGCCAAATGATTCGCCTATTTCAAATTCAGGACTTCTTTATTATCAAACATTATTTGACGAAAATGCCTCAAACCACTTAGCATTAGGTGCTGCATACCCGACTAATGTAAAAAATGGAACAAAAATGACAGAAGAAGAATTAATAAAAGCTCATATTAATCAATCAATTTCACATGTTGATTTTATGATTGGTGATGCTGAAATGGATATTGACGGAATTTTGGAAGATGGAACGAAAATTCCTGTATTTAGAAAAGGAAATTGGGCGTTTTAAATTTTAAAATTTTGGAGATAATATTATGAAATGCAATAGTTTGGAAGAAGTAAGAGAAAATATCGATAGTATGATGATAAAATTATAAAATTAATTGCAGAGCGTTCAGATTATGTAAGACAGGCAGCATATTTTAAAAAGTCAAAAACAGATGTAAAAGCAGCTGATAGAGTTGAGAAAATAATAAAAAAGGTCAGGGAAAAGGCTAAAATTTATGGTTGCAGTCCAGATGTTGTGGAATTGATTATTGGTGAAGAAATGAAAACTTTTGAAAAAAATGAATAGTTAATAAAAAAGAAACTGCTTTAATTCAAGGGTTTCTTTTTTTATTTTTAAAAAAAAACAAATTAAAAATTTTCATGCTATTTTTTATTTAAAAAGCAGACTGGTTATAAATTTCTTTGCAAGAGGTCAAAACTTTTTATTAGTAAATAATAGGAAAATATAACTTTTATTTTTAAACGGAGTCTAGGATTAATTTTTTATTTAGAAAAAAAACTTGCATTATTTTCTAAAAAGGTATAAAATTAGTTTGGTAATTAAAATGTTCGATTTTCACAGCATTTGTTTCAGTTTTGAAATCATTATAAAGTACTTTATTATACAGGAAGTTTTCTTATTAGTTTGAATGTATAAGTGTTATTTGTGAATCGAAATTAATAAATATTAAATAATGGGAGGAGATGATCTGACATGACGTTAGTAGAAGGAAAAGTCGGAGACAAGTTTTTGTTAAAGGACATTGATCAAAAAAAATTAGACACACGGTTGTTAAGTCTAGGAGTTTGTAGAGGAGATGCATGCACAATTGAAAATATTGCAAATGGAAATGTCCTTATAAAGACAGTTGAAACTAAAATTGTCATTAGTACAAATTTAGCAAATCACATTCAAATTGAGGTGGTAAAATGATAAATGTGGCATTTGTCGGAAATCCTAATGTTGGGAAAACCGCTTTAATTAATCAAATTTCACATGCAAGTTTAAAAATGGGGAACTGGCCAGGGGTAACAATTGAAAAAAAAGAAGTATTTTTTAAGGTCGGAGATGAAGATGTAAAATTAATTGATTTGCCAGGAATTTACAATTTATCAATGAGTACGGCAGAAGAAAGAGTTTCACGAGATTTTTTGCTGGATGAAAAAGTTGATGTGATAATTAATGTGCTAGATTCGACATCGCTTGAAAAAAATATTTATTTGACTGCTTTATTAAAGGAACTTGATATTCCAGTTGTGATGGCACTTAACTTTGAGGATGAATTTAAAAGAATTGGCTATCAATTGGATATAGAAAAATTTGAAAAGCAATTGGGAGTTCCAGTTATGTTCACAAGTGGAAGATCTGGAGCTGGAGTAGACAAACTTATGGAAAAAGCTGTAGAACTTTACAAAAAAAATTCTTCAGATAAAAAAATACAGCATAGATTGCCATTTGAAAAGGAAATCGAAGATAATATTAAAAGTTTGAAGGATAAATTGGAAAATGATAAATCATATGAAAAAGTTTTAGAAAAATATCCAGTAGAATGGCTAGCAATTAAAATTTTGGAAGATGATACCAATGTAGCGGCAAGAGTAAAAACTGAATTTGGAGTAAGTGTTTCAAATATCGGAGAAACTGAAAAGAAAAATATTGAAAATCGTTACGGAATCGAACCTCAAGATGCTTTGGCAAGAGAGAGATATGGAATCGTTCGTGGAATTATCTCGATGAACCTAAAAAGAGGTACTGGAGATAAATTTGCATTAACTGATAAAATTGACAAAGTTCTTTTGAATAAGTTTTTTGGTGGAATAGCATTTCTTGCTATAATTTATGCTGTTTTCGTAATCGTATTTGATGGAAGTTCGCCGTTTATCGACTGGATTGATGGGTTCTTTAGTAACTTTGTCATAAAATATGTGGGTCACGCCATTGAAGGGGTGCCAGATTGGTTAAGCAGTTTTATACTTGATGGAATTTTGGCTGGTGTAGGTTCAGTATTGACATTCGTTCCACTTATGTTCTTTATTTACTTCTTCATGGCAATTCTTGAAGAAAGCGGATATATGGCTCGTGTTGCATTTATTTTAAATAAAATGATGACAAAAGTTGGACTTTCAGGAAAAGCATTCATCCCAATGCTAATCGGATTTGGATGTACAGTTCCAGCAATTTATTCAACAAGAACATTGGAAGATGAAAAAACAAGAAGATTGACAGGAGTTATCGCAACATTTATGTCATGTGGAGCAAGACTGCCGGTTTATTCATTACTTGCAGCGGCGTTTTTCAGTAAAAATGCAGCTTTAGTAGTAGTTTCAATCTATGTTTTTGGTGTATTTATGGCCCTTTTAGTAGCTTTTATATTAAAAAGATTTAAATACTTTAAAGGAAACAACACAGAATTACTTATAGAATTACCGCCATATAGACTTCCAGGTGCAAAAGCTGTCTGGAGTAATATGAGATCAAGAACTTTCTCTTACATAAAAAAAGCAACTACAATAGTTTTAGGAATCCTGTTAATTATCTGGTTCTTCCAATATTTCCCAAATAAAGGAGATGCTGAAAGTTCATATATAGGTCAAGCAGCAAAAGTTGTTCAGCCTGTATTCAAGCCAACTGGTTTTGGTGATAGATGGGAACCTGTAGCTTCTATTGTGCCAAGTATCATTGCAAAAGAAACAGTAGTTGGATTTTTAGGACAAATTTTATTATCTCAAGGAGATGATGAGAAAAAAGAATATAATTTTGTATCAGATTTAAAAGATCAAGTAGTTGGATTGGGAGGAGCAGCAGTAGAGTCAGTAAAATCATTAGGACATATTGCAACCTTCAAAATTACGACATTGGAAATGAAAAGTCAGGAGGAGCTTGACCAAGATGCAGGTGGAAACATCATTCCAGCAATTAGAAGCTTGTGGAATGACAAATATGGTCAACTAAGAGCATACTCATTTATGCTGTATGTCCTTTTGGTAGTGCCATGTGCCGTAGCAATGGGAGCTTTAAAACAAGAATTTGGATGGAAATTATTAGCATTTCAAGTGTCAATGCTGTTAATTCTGCCTTACGTAGTATCAACCTTATTCTTCAATATCGCAAGGCTATTTATATAGATATGAAATAAAATTTTGAAAGGAAGTGCAGAAAATGATAATAAAAACAGTTATCATCGCTATAATTGCAGCTGCAATCGTATTTGCAGTATTTAGAAAAATATACAAGGACTACAAAAAAAATAAAAATCTTTGTGGAACAGACTGCTGTCATTGTTCAACTGGTTCAACTTGCAGTCCACATAAAGAAAATCATGCTAAGTAGTAAAAAAATTCAAAAAATTTTATAATTTTTTTCAAGCTCCAGTAATATTTAGTCGTATGACTCTAGTATTTATGGGGCTTAATTGATTTTCATTATTTTTATTCTACAAACAAAAAACAAAGAAAATAAAAAATTTATTATAAGAATATTCCTGTATAATAATACTTGACCAATAGAAAAAGTGAAAACTTTTTTCTTCAAAACTCCTTTTTAAATACGTCATCACAAGGGTGGCGTATTTTTTTTGCCATTTCTTACAAAACAAGATAATACAGTACCAAAAAGGTATTCAGTTATCTTTTTCATTTTTTTGGTTTTTTTATTTATTTGTAATTTTTCATAAAAAGGTACTCATTTACCTTATCCGTTGGACTAACGTTGGACTAAAACTAATGTCAAGAAAAAAGCCTATAATTAAGGCTTTCTATGAAGTTTTTCTAAAATTTAAACTATTCATTGATAACTTTAGTTTTTGTTTATCTGTCTGAATATAATATTGTTTTGTTGTCGCAATATTTTCGTGTCCCATTATATCTGTTATCACAATATTATTTATTTTTTGATTACTCATAAGTGTTGCTAGTGTTTTTCTACAATCGTGAGGTTTATGTTTATTAATTTTTAAAGTTTCCAATGTTTTATAAAATTTCTCACGAAAATAATTTTTTCTTAAAGGCTTATTCTCATTCTTTTTTTTACTGAATATCCATTTATCATTGTATATTAAATAATCTGTTGGACTGTTTTCATAAAGCTCTTTTATAATTTCAACTATATCTTTATGAATAGGTATGCTTCTATTTTTTCCTTTTCTAGTTTTATTTCCACCGTGTATAAATTCCTGCTGTAAATCTACATTTTCCTTTTTCAATTCTACAGTTTCTTCGATTCTCATACCTGTATAAATCATAATTAAAATATATTTTACCCATATTATATCCGTGTTTTCCCATAATTTTTCTATTTCATCATAATTAAAAGGTTTTTTTTCTTTGATTTCAGTTTCTTTTGGTAAATTTATAAATTCTGCTCTATTTTTTTCCAATATGTCTATTTCTCTCGCATAGTCCCAAAAAATTTTTAAAAATCCTTTTGTTATACTTTTAGTTGAAATACTACAATTTAAATCATTTATTAGATTTTGCAATACTGGAGTGCTAATATCTTTAAAAACCAGATTATGTAACTCTTTACATCGTTTAAAACTATTGATGTAACTGTTCAAAGTATTTTTAGCAACAATATCTTTTTTACTGTTTTTAAATAACTCAAACAAATCTTTAAATTTAATTCTATGATTTTCTAAATTGTAAGGATTATTAAAATATTTGTTTAATACTTCTGTTGCTTCCTTTTTAGTGCTGAAATATCCCAAAGAATGTCTTTTTTTAGTTACAGGGTTAGTAACTCTAACTCTAAAAGGATTCGTTCTATTTATTTTAACTTTTGTTATACTCCCTGTACCGTTTGCATTTTTATACTTTTTCATATTTTCTCCATTCTGAAAATCCAACTAAAAAGCATTATCTGCTTTATAATTTTAATATTATTTTTCTTTTATTGCAATATATTTATTTAAAAAAATATCTGTACCAATTCATCATTACTCAATTCTAACAATTCTTTTAATTCATATATTTCTGATTGTGTAAAAAAATTTTTTCCATTCATTTTTTTATTAAGTCCACTTTCTGATATATTCATTTTTTTTGATATTTCTTTATAGTTCAATTTCTTTTTTCTAATTCTACTTTTCAATGTATAGTATATTAGTCTCTTATCTTCTAAATTCATATTTACCACTCTACTTTCTCTATTTTTATTAGTATATTTTTAGATAAAATAAGTTAAAATAAGTTGCAAGTTTTTATATATTACATTTTTTGATTTTTAACTTGTATTTTAGATATATTTTCTGTTTATAGTTTTCAATAATTTAAAAATTTATTTCATAAAATTGTTTTTTTGATTCGTTATTATCAATCAAAGGGGATAAGTCTGACAGGAAATATTCTTATTCTTTAAATTTACTCCAATAATATATTCTTTTCCTTTTTATAATATTTAAATAAATAGAAAGAATTGTCTTATTTTCATCATTATCAAAAAAATTTTTCAATCTTTTCTTTTTAGAATGAGTTAAATAAGATACTGTTTTCTGTACTTTTTCTTCTGTACCTAATTTTTCTAAACGAACATTGGTTTTAAATCCATTTAGAATATTCCATTTAGTCTGTATCATTTCTTTTAATTCTTTCATTTTAAAATGTTTGTATATCCCTTTTATTGTAAATAGCAGGATATGTAAATGAGGAAGAAAAGAATTTCTTTCAGGATTATAAGCTATTTCCGTTACTCTTAAATATCCTTTTACAGTCTTTTTCAAAAAAGGACTTTTGACTAATTTATTAAAGTTTGTCCTTACTACATTTAATTCATTTTGTAATCTACTTTTATCATCAATTTCAACATTTTTTCCATTTATTGTCAGTATAAATATCAAATATCTATTTTTAAAATTTTCTATTTTCTTCATTATTTCAAAATATTTGGCACTTCTGTCTATTTCATCACATATAGGACAGCTTCTCCGTTTACATCTTAAATTTTTAGTAAATTTCATTGAGTTTTCGTGGCATTCAATATAATTATTAAAACAGGTATTAATACTGCTGTATTCAGATTTTGATATTATTTCGTATTCAGAATACCATTCAAGAGCCTTTAAATAATAATTTTCCTTCTCTTCTATCACTTTTTCTGTATCTGTTTTCATCAATTCTTTTCTCCTTTCTTCTCTTCTTTTAATCTAAATTTCCACAAAGGACATTTATTATAGGGACAGTTTAAAACTTTTTCCTTATCATCATCCCAGCATTCAAGACAATGTTTTTCAATTGCCTCTTTTTCTAAACTTTTATTTTTCATAAAATTCACTCCTTTTAAAATTTCTACCTTTTCTTTTGGAATAAACTACATTTTTTTATTGTTATTTTTTTATAATTTTTTTTTATTTTGTTTAATACTAATTAATAATAGAAGAATAAAATTTATATTCAAAAAGATGTATTTTAAAATAAATTATACTTTTGTATTACGATATAGTTGTACCATTATTTTTTAAATTTGTCAATATCTTTTTGACATATTTTTTAAAAAATGTATCTTTTTGATTAAAAAAGTTATTGAAATTTTGTAAAATTTATTATATAATTATGGTACTAACAAAGATTGGAGAAAAATTATGGAAGAAAATAATAAAGAATTAAATAATAAAATTTTGGGAGAGATAATAAGAAATTATAGAAAAAGAAAAGGATTGAGTTTGGAAAATCTTGCCAAGCAAATGGATATAACAAAATTAAGTATACAAAAATATGAAGTTGGGAAAAGAACAATACCATTTAATACTTTGCTTGATTTTTTTAGAATACTTGAGATACCTTTAAATGAATTGGAAAAATTTTTTAAAAAAGAAGAAAAATCAGAAATAAGAGAAATTTTAAGTAATTTATTTAAAGAAAACAAGAGAATAACAGCTATAATATGTTTTATTGATTATTTAGAAAATTTAGGATTTTCATTCAATGTGATAAATTCGATAGATGAAGAAAACGGATTGATTTATGGAGATGTAGAAGACGCTATAAGAAACCCTAAAGTGATAGCTGTGCGAAGTCCAAATAAAAAATATATATTTTATATTGGAATCAAGGATTTTCTTTCATTTATAAGTCTTCGTTCAGAAAATAATATAAATGATTTTATAAATTATCTTGAAGTATATCACTTAGATAGAAGTGATACAGGATATGATGATGAAGAAATAGAAAGAATGGAAAAAATATTTAAAAAAGTACCTTTGAAAAAACCAAGTATTTTTAAAGAAATTATTGAAAAATTGAATGAGAAAACTAAAAACAAATAAATTTGCAACAAAATACAGGGCCTTTCATTTTTTAGAGGCCCTGTTTGATTAAAATATGCACTTTTAACTCCGTATAAGCCCCGTAGAGAACGTTTAAACTCATTTTTGATTTTCCCCCCTTGAATAACAAAAATAAACTCTTAAATCAGCTGTTACAATAAAAAATTTTCTCTTTTGTTTTCTATTCTGAATATTCATCATCGCTTTCATCTGAATTTGTTGAACTATTATTTTGAGTTTGGTCAATTTGATTTGTTGTTCCATCAATTTGATTTATTGTTTCGTCAATTGTTCTTTCAATTTCAATTTCTCTTTCATTATTTAGATTTTTTTCTTTTCTTTTAAGAGTGGAACTAGCATTATTTTTTATACCATAACCGTGATTATTAAGGTATTTAATTATAGAACGATCGTAAAATTGTTTTGCTTTATACTGTGAATTTGCATTATTCCAATGAGTACCAGTATAATGACAACCTGCTCCATTTTCCAAATTATTATCATTTCCATAAATTGTATTAAATACTTGTCTAATTTGTGCTATTTTTTGTAAATGTTCTCTATAAGCGTCATCTACTTGAGTATAGGTTACTTCTTCAAAAGGTTTAGTTGTACCTGGCATTATTCCATTATCTACCTTAACAATTTCGTTTACTGTTCTACAGTATTCTTCTCTTAAACTGTCGTATGAAACTTGATTATTAAGTAGGCTTTCAGCATATCCAAGATTTCTCGGAGTAAAGGTTGAACTTTCTCCATTAGATTTTTTGTATTTATATCCTGATTTTACTTCATATTCAATATCATTTTCTGTATTATTGTTATTATGCTTATTAGTTTTATTTTTTAAGTTTTTAACTTTTGAAACTTTTGGATTTTGCTTGTTATACTTAATTATAAAATTAGTCCACTCAAAAATATTAAATATAGCAATCAATCCCATTATAATTCCAAATATTAAATTACGAATATTTGTTTTATTATTCATATTTTTTATTCCTTTTCTCCATATTTTTATTCCGAAGTATTATTTTCATTTGAATTGTTAGTATCAGATTCCTGTTTTGAAATAGTTTCAATTTGTTCTTGTTTTTTGATTGTGTATACTTTAGAAAACAAACTAAATAAAATACCTATAATTATTATGATTTTTTGAATTTTACTAAAATCTGTATAAGATTTTATTTTAGGGGAAATAACTCTTAAATTCACAATTATTGTAATAATTAATAGACACAATCCTGTAAAACTAACTAATTCATATTCATAATCTAAAATTTTAGTTAAAAAGCATATTTCGGTTAAAAGTAAAAAACATAATTTAAACTTGGAACTTTATTTATTTTTTTACTATATAGATAAATACTTGATATTGCTAAAATTCCTAGTAATAAAACTAAAATTTTAAAAAAAGAGTTATCAATCTTAGATAATAACATTGAAGTAAAGAAAATAGTAAAAAAACCTAATATTGAAAATAACAAGTTTTCTTTATTTTTTGAAAATGTTTTAGCAAATTCAAAACATTTATAAATACTTATGATAAAAGAAACCATAAATATTGTGCTTAATGAATAAAATCCCATTGTTAGAATTAATAGTATGTAATTTAGTTTAAAAAATTTATCTATTTCTCCATTCACTTTAAATTTTAAATAGATGATTATTAATGTGTTTTCAAATAAAAAGTACACTAAAAAATATGATAGAAAATACATTGGATAATCCATTAAATAGAAAATTTCATATTCACCGATATAATAATGAACAAGATGAATAGATTCCGAATTTACCAACATCATCGTATGTACAATAAAACATAGAAGTGTTGCTATTTTCAATAAAGTCATTTTCTCATCTTTTTTAGCCAATTTGATAAAAAAATCATTTTTCATAATTTCTCCTTAAATTTATAATTAATTTTTTGATTAATTTTATTTCAAATGAGGAATCCTCTTTTTTAAAGTTTTCTAAATATTCACAATAGAAAAAACTTTTTTCTATAATTTTTCAGAATTTTCAATTGTAAAATTTCTGTCTTCAAATATTATTTTTTGAATATTTTCATTATTGTCTAAATACGATATTTTCAATTCACTCCATAAAAATATATGTTTTACAAGAGTATTTGAAATGACATCTTCATATTCTTCTTCTCTTATATTAAAATCAATCATTTTAATTTTATCAAAATCTAAAAATTCTTTTTTATCCGAATTTCCAATTTCTAATCTGTTATTTAAAATTTTAGCATAAACTTTTTCTTCTTTTTGAAATTCTAATCCCTCGATATATTTTAATTCATAATAGTTACTTTTATTAACTTCTCTCATCTTTTTCATAATAAAATTATTTAACTCATTAAGATTGTTTTCTTTTTCCATTTCAATTTTTTTAATTATAAAAAACCAAACAATAAAAAATACAATAGTGAATAAAAAGTAAAAATCTAAATTCAGATCCATAAAAAGTTCCTTTCTTTAAAGTTATCCTTTTAATTATATTTTTTTTAAATATCTTATAGTTTGACTTACAGTTTTTAAAAATAATGCTAATACAAACACATCAATTACCCACAAAATAATAGCAATAAACCAATGACTATCATAACCAGTTAGACTCGCAAATATTCCAAAACCAAGAGCAGTCATAATATTTAATAATATAACATCAACATAAACTAATCCTATATATTTTAGCCCTACATTCTCATCGCTTAAGTCCTTATTTTTATCATAATACTGTTCTAATATCTCTTTTCTTTTAACATCTGATTGAGTGCTATTTTCTTCTCCATTATTTTTATTATTCTCATCATTATCGTTATAGTATTGCTCCCAAATTTTTCTTTTATCCATTTTTTTCACTCCTATTCTAATTTAATTTTCTATTTGATATAAAAATATGTTTCGATTAAATTATCATCTCCTTTTTTAAAATTTACCAAATAGCAAATTAATTATCAAAAAAAATATCCAAAAACTCAACATCACTCAATTCATATTCTTTCCTAATAAATTTCATTTCTTCAATAGTAAAATTACTAGTTCCATTTATTTTTCTTGAAAATGCTGAAGGAGTTATTTTTAATTTATGTGCAAGTGTTTTATTGTTGTCTTCGTGTAAACTCATTTTTGATTTTAAAAGATTCTTTTTCATCTCTATTCTCCTTTTTGCTAATTGGTAAAATAATTATACCATAAATTAAAAGTTTGTCAAGACAACTTCAATTAAATTGATAAAGTATCAATTTTGTGGTAAAGTTTGTTGATTTTAAAGGAGATCAACTTGTATAATATCTGATATTTTATTTAATAATTTCAAAATTTCAGAAAATTGTATATTATCAACATATTTATTTTCATTTTAATAAATATTCCATTGTTTATTCAAATATTCATTATTTTTAATATCTTCTAAAATTTCCTTGCTTTCTAATATTTCTTCCATTGAATTTCTATTTTTTGCCGTTTCCAAAATTGCTTGTTTCAAATTATTTACATTTATTTTATCATTTTTCAATTTAAAAATCATATAAATATCATAATCCATCGTTGTTCTATTTTGTATACCAATAATTGATGAAATTAAAAATCCACCTTTTATTATAAATTTCGCTCTGTATTTTGATTTTTCTAATCGAGTCAAAAATCTTTCAAAAAAATACATTTGCAACACTTCCTGTGCTTTCAAATTACTTTTTTCTGAAAAACTTTTTATTTTCCCTTTTAACTTTTCTGATGTCATATCAAAACCTCCAAATATTCTCTTACTTTTTTATCAATTTTCAATTCTTTACTATATTTTATCAATTTTCTTACTTTTATATCCTTATTTTTAAAAAATAATTTTAATGCCTTTGAAAATACATCCACATCAATTTTTTCTTTATTTTTTATAATATCACATATCGTTCTCTCTTTATCATAGATATAAATTTTAGCCCCCATTTTACTCAAAGTTTCAATTTTCCCACTTTCAAATATTTCCTTTTTCACATAATGAATTTTCAAATTTTCAGATTTTTTTGTAATATGCAAAACATTATAACCTTGTGGAACTGTTATTGAAATTGTATTTGGTACTCTATCTGTTAAATTATGAAAATATAGAGCAGTCGTATTTGAAAAAATCACATTATTATTTTTTTGTATTTTTACAAATTCATCTGTAATTGTATCATTTTTCTGATAAACTCCTTGCTTTACTCTTTCTAAAATTCCTTTTTTACATAAATTAGAAAGAATCTGTCTTTTTATACCGATTTTTTCTGCTTCTTTAACTGTTATTATAGTATTATTTTCAAAAAAATTATTTAATTTATCATTTGTAATTTTTAACATAATTATCACTACCTTTACTATTACACTTTAATTTTAATATTTTAAAGAATAATTATCAAGATTTTGTTCAAATTTTATATCTTTTATTTATTTGGTAATTAGTAAAATAATTGTACCATAAAAATAAAATTTATCATTATTATTTCAATTAAATTGATAAAATATCAATTTTATGGTAAAATTTATTGATTTTAAAGGAGAATTACTATGGAAAATGTAGGAAAAAGATTAAAGAGTTTGAGAGAAAAGTACAAATTTTCTTTGGAAGAAGTGGCTAGAAAAATAAAATCATCTGCTGGTGCTATTTCACGATATGAAAATAACGAGAGGAAAATAAATAGTGAGAGTTTGATTAGACTATCAAATTTATACAATGTTTCGCCTGAATACATATTATACGGTATAAATAAAGATTCCAATAATTTAGAATCATCCATTCTATCGTTTTTTAATAATGAAAATATAGATTTTAAAGAAAAAGAGGAATTGTTCAATAAGATTCAAAATGCATTTTTTAAAGAAAAATTTAAATAAAATTTATTACATTTAAAGCTATAAAATAAAATTAAGAAAATAGTGATGTATTTTATAAAAATAGATTTTAAATTTGGGCCTTCTTTTTTGAGTGAGGCCCTTTTGTTATTCGCTCGTATATCCGTGTAACAGCCTTGTAGCGTTCGTTAAAAAATTTTTTGGAATACCTTGCCTTGAAACGAAAAAGTCTACTAGAACGATACTACTTAATTTTTTTAATTTGTATAAAATAATTTTAAGAAAAAATCACAGCTGAATTAATAGCCGTGATTCAATCAGTTTATCCAAATAAATCGCTGTGAGTTCCTGTATCTGTCAAATATAACAAAAGTTCATCATTTTCTATTTCGTATATTAATAACCAGTCTGGAGTGATATGGCACTCTCTACTGTTAGTAAATTTCCCTTGCAATTTATGGTCTTTGTTCTTTTCAGGTAATTTTTTTCCTTTTGATAGCATATCCACAACTTCATCTAATAAATCTATATTATATCCACGTCTTTCTACACGTTTCAAACTCTTACGAAATTGCTTTGTTGCCCGTATCGAGTATATCACTTTATCGTTATTCATCATTTTCCAGTATGTCCTTTATCATTTCTTTTGAAGAAGAATATCTTTTGCCCATATTGGGATTTTTCTTCATTTTCTCTACTTCCCTTAATGCTTCTAATAATTCTTGACTTGGACGTGGATTTCCAATCTCAAAAGGTATTCTTTGCTCCTTTACTAATTGTTTTAAAAATACATTTACTGCTGTACTCAAATTCATTCCCATATCTTTTAACAATTCTTGAGCTTCTTTTTTAGTGTTATCATCTATATTTATAGTTGTTGCACTCATTTTTATCACTCCTTAAAATTTATAATATATGTATATTATACATCTAAAATATTTGAAAATCAATTATTATTTAATAAAAAAATAATAAGTCAAGATTTTTTATTTCATAATTTTTACAACAATTTATACAAATTAAATTAATGGTTGCTAATTTTCTCAAAAAAAATTATTTGTATTTCAAAGCCACACTAATTAGAATCAAGAAAATAGTGCCATACTTATAGGGATGGCTTTGCAAAATACTGGAACTTTATCTCACAGACTATGTCAAAAATACAATCTCGGATAACTCTGTATAAGCCCCATAGAGAACGTTTAAACTTATTTTTGATATTTCCCTTGAATAACAAAAATAAACTCTTAAATCAGCTCTTACAAGAAAAAAACTCACTATCTAAATTAACATAGTGAGAAAAAATGATACAATAACTAAATTTAATATTGTTTCTAGTTGGATTTTCTATTTTTAAAATTTACAGATAATGTCGAATTTTTTTATAAAATTAGAGATTTTTTCTTAAAATTTCTTACTGGACTAACGTTGGACTATTTTTTAAATTTAGCCCTTATTTTACTAGGTTTTCTTTAAAAAGGATGTTGATTCTTCAAAACTCCTTTTTAAATACGTCATCACAAGGGTGGCGTATTTTTTTTACATATCTATCATGAGACCAAATAATACAGTATTTTGAGATAATTTTTCTTATGAGAGTTGATAAGTACTAATTTTTATTATTCTAAATTTTGTAAAAATAATCATTATCTTACGTTATATGGCATTCACGATGACCTAGTCTTATTATGAACAGTTTTAAACGTTAAAAAGAGCATTATCTTGAATAAAATTTTCCATTGCTGGATTATTTGTTTTGCTCCTGTTTAGCTGCCTGAAATTTCGGTGACAAGCAGCGTTATCAGTAAAAAATTTAAATGAGTTTGCTTTGTCTTGCTTTGTGATTTAAATAAGAAATTTTTTAAAGAAATTAAAAAAACTTATAAAAATTAGTTGGATATATGATATAATATGTGTAACAATAAGAAAAGTTTTTAGGAGAAAAAATTGTTAAAAATAGGAATTGTTGCTGAATATAATCCATTTCACAACGGTCATTTGTATCAAATCAGGAAAATTAGGGAAATATTTGGTAAAGATGTCTTTATTGCTGTTGTAGGAAGTGGGGATTTTGTTCAGCGGGGAGAAATTTCGTTTTTTGATAAATGGGAAAAAACGCAGGTTAATTTAGAGTGTGGTGTTAATTTAGTTGCAGAACTTCCACTTTACTATTCGATTCAAAATGCTGAGATTTTTTCAAAGATGGCGACACGAATTTTGGATTATTTGGGAATGGATATTCAGGTTTTTGGAGCGGAGGAGGAAAATATTGAGGTTTTGCAAAAGGTGCTTGATTTGCAGAAAAGGCAGGATTACAAGGACAAACTTATGGGATATATGAAAAAAGGCAATAGTTACAGCACTTCTCAAAGGTTGGCATTGAAGGAATATGAACTGGATGGAATTGTGAAGTCGAATAATATTTTGGCTTTAGAATATATGCGTGAGATTGAGAAAAGTAATCTTGGAATAAAGCCGTTTATTGTAAAAAGGGAAATTTCAGAATATAATGAAGAAAAAGTTGAAAAAGAGAGGAAAGAGTTTGCCAGTGCTTCGTTTTTACGGAATGAACTGGAAAAAATTTTGGAAGAATTTTGTGGTGATAAAAATTTAAAATCAAAAAAACTTATTTTGAAAAAACTGGAAAAAATTCAGAAATTTGTACCAGAAAAATCTTTTGAAATAATTCTTGAAAATTTAGAATTTAAAATAAAAAATGGAATTAATTTTCAAAAACTAAAGGAAGAAATCTTTAAAATCGTAAAATATAAGATTTTGACTGAAAAAAAAGAAAAAATAATGGAAATTTATGACATTAATTGTGAAATTTATGCTAGAATATATAAGGGAGCGGAAATTTCAAAAAATTATAGGGAATTTTTGGAAAATACGAAGTCAAGAAACTTATCAAACAGGCGTGTGGAGCGGATTATTTTAAATATTTTGTTAAACATAAAGGCTGGAATGATGGATTTTGAGATAAATTATGTCAGAATTTTGGGATTTGATAAAAAGGGACAGGAATATTTGAGGGAAATTCGAGAAAATAATAATTTTGAAGATATTGAGGGAAAAAATGGTTTTGAGAAAAAAAATATTTTTGTAAATTGGAAAGATATAGAAAAATTTGGAAAGTTTTTTGAAAATAATGGAAATATGGGAAATTCAGAAAATATAGAAAAAAAAGAAAATATAAAAAATTTTAAAATTCAAGAAAATTTTTTTGAAAAAATAAAAATTGAAAAAAATGGATTTCTGTTAAAAGAATTATTTTTGGAGAAAAAAGAAAAATTAAATCCAATTGTTTATTTAAATAATTAAAATATAGTCAATTGTAAAAGTAAAATCTTTAAAAATTAAGCAACAGTAATATTTATAACAGTAAGGGGTTAAGATTCCCTGTTAAAAATTAATAAAAAAGTGAAAAAATATTGTTTGATGAGATTTTATAAACTTTTATAAATATCTAAAAATTAAAGTAGAATGGGAGTGAATTATGGGAACGGAGTTGTTAATAGCAGTTAATGTGCTGTTTATGATATTTTTCTTTGTGATTGCGTATTTGTCAATAAGGTATTTTATTAATCAAATTGAGAAGTATCCGAGAATTACATTTGAAGAGGTGTATAATAGTAAAAAGTTAAGACAGAAGTATAATATTGAGAATAATAAGGCAAATCCTTATGATTACGGGTACAATTTTAAGGAAATTGAGTATAAATCGGGGAAAATTCAGCTTTATGGATGGCTTATTGAAAATAAGGATGCTACGAAGACTATGATTATTTCTCATGGGCGTGGTGTGAATAGACTGGCGGCATTGCAGTATTTGGGGATGTTTAAGGATATTGGGCTTGATAAGGAGTATAATTTTTTTATTCCAGATTTGAGAAATTCTGGAAAGTCTGATGTGGCTAGAACTAAGATGGGATATTGTTTTGGGCAGGATATTTTTCATACTATGGAAATGTTAAAAGAAAGATTTGGAAAGAATAATTTTACGTTGTATGGGTTTTCACAAGGGGGAATGGGATCTGCCATTGCTTCTAAAATGTATGTAAAGGTACTCAGAAAAAAAGGGATAGTTATTGAGAAATTAATATTGGACAGTTCAATTTCAAATATAAGAAAGAGAATCAAGGAAGATGCCAAAAAACGTCGTGTTCCAAAAT
This sequence comes from Leptotrichia wadei, assembly GCF_007990445.1. Taxonomy (NCBI): domain Bacteria; kingdom Fusobacteriati; phylum Fusobacteriota; class Fusobacteriia; order Fusobacteriales; family Leptotrichiaceae; genus Leptotrichia; species Leptotrichia wadei. The sequence continues at coordinate 2,108,846 of NZ_AP019841.1, read as the reverse complement.
TTATTGTAAGTGTTATTGTGAGAATCTTTAATTTTAGAGTTGGAAGCCATCTTGATAAATTGAAGCTGTCGTATTTGCTAAAAAGAATACCGACTTTAATTATTCAGTCTAAAAATGACAAAGCGACAACTTACGGAATGCTTATGGAAGAATATAATGAATTGGCGCAAAATGAACATATTAGATTAAAAGTTTTTGAAAAGGGTTCACATACTAGAATTTATGCTGATCCTGATTGTAAGGATGAATATGCCAAGGCAGTAAAGGAATTTTTGGTAAATTAATATAAATTAAAAGTAGAAAGGTAAAAAAATTAATGAATTCAAGATTAACGAAGAAAAGTTATATAATTTACGGGCTTGGTGTTTCATATTTTATGATTGACCAGATCTATAATCAATGGCTGTCGTATTATTATTTACCGCCTGAAACGGAAAAAAACCTAGTTCCGTTGTTAAAGCCGCAATATTTGGTTTTGGCCTTTATTTTTTCGAGGATTATTGATGCAATCTCAGATCCTGTAGTAGGATTTTTATCAGATAATTCCAAATCTCGTTTTGGAAAAAGGTCAATATTTATGCTAATTGGAGGATTGCCGCTTGGGATTCTTACGATTATGTATTTTTATCCAGTTAAAAGTTCACAGCTGGCGACACTTATTTATTTGTCAATCGTTGGAGGGCTGTATTTTACAGCTTATACTCTAGTTGCAGCCCCGTATAACGCTTTAATTCCTGACTTGGCTTCAAATAAGGAGGAGAGGCTTAATCTTTCCACAATGCAATCGACTTTCAGGCTTATATTTACTGGAATTGCGATGGTATTGCCAGGTATTTTGATTTCAAAATTAGGTATGGTAAATGGAGTGCTGAATACGGAAGTTGGAATACGTAAAACAGTAATTTTGATTACAATATTATCAGTTTTGGGAATTTATGCATGCGTATTTTTTCTAAAGGAAAAACAGCTTACACAAAATCGTCCTAAGACTGAATCGCTAGGATTTATGAAATCAATTTCACATTTGAAGGATAAGGAAATTATTTTGTACTTTTTAGGATATTTCTTTTTCTTTTGCGGATTTAACATACTTCGTGGGGATTTAACATATTATTTGAGCACTGTAATGCAAAAGGACATTAAGTATTTGACTGTAATATCAGTTGTGCTGTTTGGGATGGCTGGGCTGTTTTTTCCGATTACGAATAAGTTTGGGAAAAAATATTCATATAAGAAAATATTGATTGTGGATATGCTGCTTTTAATAGCTGGAACTTTTGGGCTGCTGTTTATTAATAAAAATAATTCGATTTTTGCTTATGTGTTTTTTGTAATTTGTGGAGCAGGATTAAGTGGTGCGGCATTTATTTTTCCGCAGGCAATGCTTAGTGAAATTTCGGCAAAATTGTCTGAAATTAAAAAAATTAGTCTGGAAGGATTTATGTTTGGAATACAGGGAATGTTTTTAAAATTGGCATTTCTAGTTCAGCAGGTTGTTCAGTCAACTTTGCTAGTTGCTGGAAATCAAAATGTTCAAAATGGTGTAAAGGGTGCAACTGAACTGGGAGTTAAGGTAACGCTTGTTGTGGCATTGTCATTGTTTGGTGTTTCTTTGTTTTTTTATAATTTGAAAAAGGAAGATTAGAATAAGAAATATTGAAAATTACGATAGTAGAAGTTCTTTTAAAAATCGAGTTTATGGTTGTTTTAATAATAAAATCAAAAAATTAATAATCAATATAAATATGATAACGGAGGTTTTTATGAAAATTGAAGATTTGCAAAAAAAGTCAAAAACATTGAGAAAAGACATTATTGAAATGATTTATGGGGCAAAGTCAGGGCATCCAGGTGGTTCGCTTTCCATTGCCGATATTTTGGCTGTGCTTTACTGGAAGGAAATGAATGTTGACCCAGAAAATCCAGAAATGGAAAACCGTGACAGGCTTGTGCTTAGTAAAGGGCATGCAGCTCCTGCACTTTATGCGGCTTTAATTGAAAAGGGATTTTTAGGAAAAGAAGGAAGAGATCTTATTCCAACATTGAGAAAATGGCATTCTCCGCTTCAAGGACATCCTGATATGAAAAAATTGGCTGGAGTTGAAATGTCAACTGGTTCACTTGGGCAAGGGCTTTCTGCTGCAAATGGAATGGCTTTGAGTGCAAAAATTTATAAAAATGACTATAGAGTTTATGCGATTTTGGGAGATGGAGAATTGCAGGAAGGACAAGTTTGGGAAGCTGTAATGACGGCTGCGCATTATAAACTTGATAATTTAGTTGCGATAGTTGATTATAATAATTTGCAAATTGATGGAAAAGTTTCGGATGTAATGGATGTTGCTCCAGTCGGAGAAAAATTTAAGGCATTTAACTGGAATGTAATTGAAATTGACGGACATAATTATGAAGAAATCATAAATGCCCTTGATACAGCGAGAACAGTTAAAGGTCAGCCGACAGTTATCGTTGCAAATACTGTAAAAGGTAAAGGCGTTTCATTTATGGAAAATAATGCAGGATTTCACGGAGCTGCTCCAAATGAGGAAGAATATAAAAAAGCGATGGAAGAATTAAGCTGAAAGACTGGTGCTGAAGGAAAAATTTAAGGTTTGCAATAAAGAATATGAATATTTAAAGTTATAATTTTTTTGATTCAATATGCGAATATAAAAATTTAAAGTATTGCATTAATTGGATTTTATAAACTTTAAAAATGACCAAAATAAAAAAAATAGGAGAATATGAGAATGGAAAAAAAATCAACTAGAGTAGCTTACGGGGAAACATTGGTTAAATTAGGGAAAATAAATAAAGATGTAGTGGTTCTGGAAGCTGATTTGTCAAAATCGACAATGACTGCATATTTTCAAAAGGAATTTCCAGAAAGACATATAAACATTGGAATTGCAGAAGCTGACATGATTGCAACCGCAGCAGGAATTGCAACAACTGGTAAAATAGCATTTGCTTCGACTTTTGCACATTTTGCAGCAGGACGTGCTTTTGATCAAATTAGAAATTCGGTAGCATATACTCAATTAAATGTGAAAATCTGTCCAACTCATGCAGGAGTTTCGTTAGGAGAAGATGGAGGTTCGCACCAATCAGTTGAAGATGTGGCTTTAATGCGTGCAATTCCAGGAATGGTTGTATTATCGCCAGCAGATGCGGTTGAAACAGAAAAAATGATTTTTGCAGCGGCTGAATATGAAGGGCCTGTCTATGTAAGACTTGGAAGATTGAATATTCCAGTATTATTCGATGAAGATTATACATTTGAAATAGGAAAAGCCGTAACTTTGACACAAGGTGATGATGTAGCAATATTAGCTACAGGACTTATGGTTTCAGAGGCTTTAAAAGCTGAAAAACTATTGGAAGAAAAAGGAATAAAAGCAAGAGTAATCAATGTTTCAACAATAAAGCCGCTAGATACAGAAACTATTTTAAAAGCTGCGAAAGAATGTAAATTTATTGTAACAAGTGAAGAACATTCGGTAATTGGAGGATTGGGAAGCGCAGTTTCAGAATATTTATCTGAAGTTCATCCCACAAAAGTGATAAAACATGGAATACAAGATATTTTTGGACAAAGTGCAGATGGAGAAACTATGCTTACAAATTATGGATTAAGAGCTGAAAATATCGTAGAATTAGTTTTGAAAAATATGTAATTTTTAGAAATTATTTTTGGATTTTAATTAAATAATACTTTATACTATTTCCCATTTAAATAACGGATTAATTATGAATTTTTTATAAGAGGGTAAGCCTTTTTGCCAGTAATATAAAATATAATTTCTGTTTTTTAAATGGGATTTAGTATTATAATCAATGTTTTATTTATTCTTTCTCTAAAGACTTTTTCAATATCTTTTCCACTTCTTTAGTTAATTTTAGCAATTCCTATTTATTTTATAGATATATTTTTGTAATATTATAAAAAAAAGACTAATAAAAATGTAAAAAATATGATAAAATATATTGTATATTCAAATTTAATTTGAAATATAAATGAATTTGTTTGAAATTGAACTGATTTAATGCGATTTTTGTTTAAATAATATATTTTTTTATTATAAAATTATAAAAATAAAAAATGGAGGGAAAAATGAAACATACGGTAGCAATTGTTGGTAGGCCCAATGTGGGGAAATCAACGTTATTTAATAAATTAGTGGGGGACAGGCTGTCAATTGTGAAGGATGAGCCTGGAGTTACTAGAGATAGGCTGTATCGTGAGATGGAATGGAGCGGGAAAGAATTTATACTGGTGGATACTGGTGGGCTTGAGCCACGAACTGAGGATTTTATGATGGGGAAAATTAAGCAGCAGGCACAAGTTGCAATTGATGAAGCGGATGTAATTATATTTTTGGTTGATGGGAAGGCTGGTATTACAGGACTTGATGAAGATGTAGCAACTGTACTTAGAAAGCAGGATAAAAAAGTTGTTGTAGCTGTAAATAAAATTGATAATTATATGCGTGATCAGGAAAATATTTTTGAGTTTTATGGACTAGGATTTGAGGAAGTTATTGGAATTTCCGGAGAGCATAAGACAAACTTGGGAGATTTGCTGGATGCTGTAATTGAAAAATTTGAGGATAAAAAGATAAAGCAAACTGAAGATGGACTTAGTATTGCCATTTTGGGAAGACCGAATGCCGGGAAATCTTCGCTTGTAAATAAACTTTTGAATGAAGAGCGTTCTATTGTAAGTGATATTGCAGGGACAACAAGGGATACGATTGATTCCAGCTTGAAATATGATGGAGAAACTTATACTTTAATTGATACAGCGGGAATCCGTAGAAAGTCAAAAGTGGAAGATGATATTGAGTATTACAGTGTATTACGTGCAATGAAATCTATAAAAAGGGCGGATGTATGTGTGCTTATGCTGGATGCGACAGAACTTTTGACAGATCAGGATAAGAGAATCGCTGGAATGATTTATGAGGAGAGAAAGCCGATTATTATTGCCATAAATAAATGGGATTTAATTGAAAAGGATAATAATAGCGTAAAGGAATTTACTGAGCTTGTGAAGGCTGATCTGGCGTTCTTGGATTATGCGCCGATTGTTACAATTTCGGCATTGACTGGAAAAAGAACTTTGAATATTTTAGAGCAGGCTAGATTTATTAATGAGGAATATCATAAAAAGATAACTACTGGTCTTTTGAATCAGATTTTGTCAGAAATAATAGCGCAAAATCCGGTTCCAACGAGAAAAGGTCGAGCAGTAAAAATAAATTATGCAACACAAGTAAGCCAAGCACCGCCGAAATTTGTATTTTTTGCAAATAATCCAGAATTAATACATTTTTCTTATCAAAGATATATTGAAAATAAATTGAGGGAATATTTTGGATTTGAAGGATGTCCGATTGATATTGTATTTAATAAGAAGAGTGAAAAGTCTTTTGGATAGATTTATAAATTTAGAATTACTGTTTAATAAAAATTTTCTATATTTTAGAAACTGGTGTTATAGAAAGGAAAAGTGAATGAAATTTTACAATGAGGAAAAGCTGTTAAAATTAAGAAATATTTTAATTGTAACGGTATTGGCACTTTTGGCACTTTTGTTATTTTTTAGAGTTTACGATAATTTCGCAAAACAAATAAAACTTGTTACAAGTACAATTTTTCCATTTATTTTATCGTTTATAATCGTATACTGTCTTATGCCTTTTATTGATATGATAAGTGAAAAAAACAAAAATGACATTTTTTTAAAAAATGATAAACTTAATGAGCTGGAAAAAGTGGAAAAGATGAATATAAGCGATTCAGAAAAAAGAAAAAAAATAGAGTTGTTTAATGATATTTCGCAGAGCAAGAAGAAAAAAAGAATTAAATTAAATCGTACATTTGCAATTTTACTTGTACTGACTATATTTTTTGTGATTTTTCTTTACATTGTTTTGACAATTGTGCCGATATTTACAAAGCAGGTATCGAGTCTTATTGATTTCTTGCTAAAAAATCAGGAAAAGCTTCAAAATAATTTTTTTGGATTTCTTAAAAGTAATAATATCGACCTTAAAAGTTCTCTGATGAGTTCTAAGGATATAATTGTATCTAATGTCATAAAAGTATTAAGTTCAAGTTTTTCGCTGATAAGCAGCACATTCAGCCTGCTGTTTATGACTCCTATTTTTACAATAATGCTTATTTTCAGTTATGATAATATGGAAAATGGGGTTAAGAGAGCATTGCAGAATATGGATAGGGAAGACTTGATTGTTCTTATAAAAAATATGGATGAAACAATTGGGAAATATATTCTTGTAACAGCACTTGACAGTATGATAGTTGGAGTTGTATCATTTATAATATTTTATTTTTTGAAAATGGATTACAGTATGCTTTTTTCAGTAATTATAGGTTTTGGGAATGTGATTCCGTTTATTGGTCCGTTTATTGGACTGATTCCGGCTATACTTTATGCTTTTACAAAATCATTTAAATTAGTGATTTTTATTGTAGTGCTAATTACGATTGTACAAACAATAGAAGCAAATATTGTAAAACCGTGGCTTACTGGAAAATCTGTAGAAATGCATCCAATTACGACGCTTCTGGTAGTTCTTATTGGAGGAGCTTTATTTGGAATTGGAGGAGCATTTATTGCAATTCCTGCATATATCATTATTAAATTAGCTTTCCTGTTTTTTTGGGAAAAATATACTGTAGATAATAAATTAAATAAAAACAGAAAATGAGAAAAGGGAGTGAAAATTTATGGATAATAAAGGAAAAATGGAAATTCAAAAATGTATTTATTTTTCAATTTCAAAGATGTTTAGAATAGTTAATAAAATAGCGGAAGAATCATTTGAAAAGATAGATATTTATCCAACGCACGGATTTTTGATGATTATATTGAAGGAAGAAGAAAATGGGCTTACAGTAAATCAAATATCTGAAACATTGGCAATAGCTCCATCGACAGTTACACGCTTTGTGGATAGATTAATTTCCAAAGGATATGTGAAAAGGGAAAAGTCTGGAAAAAATTCAATTACGAAAATAACTGAAGAAGGTCTGAAAATAATACCTGACATTTACAAATCGTGGGATGGAATTTCAGAAAAAATAGAAGAAGTTGTAGGAAATGAAGAGTACTTGAGAAAAACTGGCGAAGATTTTAAGGAATTTGCAGATATTCTTGGAAAAGATAAAAAATATGATCAAATAAGTGAAGATTTTGATTTTTGGATTATATAAATTAATTTAAACTCTGTTTAAAGATAGAAGTTATATTTTATATTATTTGCTATTAAGAGTTTTTGGATTCTTGTAAGCCTGCTATTTAAATGGGAAATAGTATAAAATATTCAAGAAAAAAATTCGATGTATCAGCATTGATAAAAAAGGTAATATATGGTAAAATAAAAGAAAATGTATTAAATAAATAATGGAGGAAAAAACTATGAGAAAAGTAATAGTAGCTGGAAACTGGAAAATGAACAAAACTGCGAAAGAAGCAGCAAAATTCTTTAATGAATTGAAACCTTTAGTAGCAGATGTTAAAAATGCAGGAATTATAATTGGAGCACCTTTTACTGCATTGGAAACAGCAACTAGAGAAACTGCAGGAAGCAACATTAAAATTGCCGCTGAAAATATGAACGCTAAAGAAAGTGGAGCATATACTGGAGAAGTTTCACCATTAATGTTAAAAGATTTAGGTGTGGAATATGTAATTTTAGGACATTCTGAAAGAAGAGAATATTACCATGAAAATGATGAAATTATCAATGAAAAAGTAAAATCAGCATTAGCTCACGACTTAAAACCAATTTTATGTATTGGAGAAAAATTAGAACAAAGAGAAGCTGGAACAACTAACGACGTTGTAAAAACTCAAATTGTTGGTGGATTAAAAGACGTTACAGCTGAACAAATGGCAAATGTTGTACTTGCTTATGAACCAGTATGGGCAATTGGAACAGGTAAAACTGCCACTCCAGATCAAGCTCAAGAAGTTCATGCATTCATCAGAGGATTATTGACTGACTTATACGGAAAAGAAGTTGCAGAAAATGTAACAGTTCAATACGGTGGTTCAATGAACGATGGAAATGCAGCTGACTTAATTGCACAAACAGACATTGACGGTGGATTAGTAGGAGGAGCAAGTTTAATTCCTGAAAAATTCGCTGTAATAATAAAAGCTGGAGATGCAGCAGCTAAATAATTGTTTTGAAAATAAAAAATAATTAGCTATTCTCTTGTTTTTTAGATTATAGGAGGAACTAATAAAGTGTTAGAAAATTTATTAATTATAGCTTTAGTAATTTTATCAATCATCATGATAAGCGTAATTTTACTACAGCCAGACAGAAGCCAAGGTTTAGCAAAAAGTTCTGCAAATATCTTGGATGAAGAAAAAGAAGGAATTGAAAAATTTACAGAAATAGTTGCAACATTATTTCTAGTCGTTGCAATTTTATTCCAAATTGTAAGATAAATAATTTTGAATAGAAATTTTAAAAAGTAAGTTTTTTTGATTTTTTGTAAAGATATTAGAATCACAGTTAAGAATATTGGCTGTGATTTTTTTCAGTTTTTTTCAGAAAAATGTTATAATAATAAAAGATAATTTATAAAGTGAATTTTTGTCAATAAAAATTTTTTCTGTAGTTTTTTGTTTTTTCATTTTTTAATGTAAAGGTGATCAGTTGTCATCCCTTTTACAATCCCCGCTTGTCTAAGCGTTTTTTTGAAATAGAATTGAAACTCGCTTTTTAATAAGGATTTTTTTAAAATTTTTAAATTGATTATAATTAAAGGTTTGGAAAAAGTTCAAACAGTCAATTTTGTTCTAAAAAAATCACAACAATTTTAATTTGATTATAGAATTAAAATTTAAAAGAAAAATTTTAACATTAGGGAGGGAAGAATATTATGAAAATTAGTTATAAAGAAATTGGATCTAATTTAAAAGAGATATTATTTGAAGAATTTAGGAAAAATGAAGATGTTCTTTTTGTGTTTGAAAATTCGGCTTCATTTTTTGAGATTAAAAGGGAATTTTTACGAGATGAGGAAATGCAGAGGGAATTAGGGATTTTTCAGAATTTTAAGATGATGAATAATTATGATTTTTATGAAAATTTGTTTGTGACAGACAAAATTGTGATAAAAGAGGAAAAGCAAGTTGTATTATTTTACAATTCGTTGAACGAGAAGTTGAAAAAAAAATTGGAGGTGTCGAGTTATTACGATATTATCGACATTGCCTATAATTATTACAACTTGTTTGCAGAATTACAAGAATATAAGATTGATTTGGAAAAAGTTGAGTTGGAAAAATGGCAGGAAGAATTGTTTGAAACGCTGAAAATGGTGGATGAAAAGGTAAAAGAAACTTGTCAGTTAAAAGGACTGATTTTGCCATATATGCTTAGAAATGTGGAAAATATTTCAAATAATTTTTTGAAAAGATACAAAAAAATTTATTTTGTGAATAAAGTGAAATTTTCTCCGTTTGAAAAGGAAATTGTGGAAAAATTTGAGGAAAAAGGTCTGATTGTGGAAAATATCTTGCAATTATCAGAAAATGATTTTAATGAAAAAGAATTGAAAATATCTGAAAATTTTTCATTGCCAGCGAAGGAAATTTTTGATAAAAAGAATATAAATGTGGAAATTCATGAATTTAGTAGTAAATTTGGAGAATTGTTGGGGCTAGTTAGAAAGTTGGAGGAAGTTGAGAAAGAGAATAGAAAAGTGAGCAAGGAAAATGATAATTTGAAAGAAAATTATCGGATTTTTGAGGCACAGGAAAATGCTGAAGAGGCAAAAAGTGATTATCAGCTTTTGAGACAGAAAAAGATTTCTTCAAATTTGGAAATAACGATGAAGGATACGAAAATCTATCGAATTTTGAATTTGATTTACAATTTGCTAGATAACGTGAAGGAAATTGATAGGAAAGATAAGGAGAAATTACTTTTATTTCGAGTGAAAGATTTTTATGACGCCTATAAATCAAATGATTTATTGGAGATTTTTAACTTGAAGGAAAGTTATTATATTTTTCAAGATTTGGTTTCAAAGGATTATAAGTACATTTCAAAAGAGGAATTGGAGCGAATAAATCAAGAAGTTTTAGAAAAATTAGAAAAAGAGAACCAAAAGGAAAAATTTAAGGAAATTTACAATCAAAGAATGACAGCTGTTTGTAAAATTATTAAATTTGTTGAAAAGTTGGAAGAAATTTATGGATATACTACGTTGAAAGAATATAGCGATTACTTGGAAAAAATTTATTTGGATAATGAGAAGAAAGTGAAACAGGACAAGAATGTAAAAGACAAATATTTTGAGGCTTTGTCAGAAATGGTTGTGCTTGAAGATTTTAGTTTTGATAATCTGTGGGATAAATTTTTTAATGAGAATGTTTCGGCTAATTTGTTGAAATTATTTTTGAAATATTTGGATAAAAAGTCGATTGGATTGACTTTGGAAGATAGTGCTGAAGATGAGTCTGAAGACAGCTTTTCGATAAATTCATTTGAAAATATTTCTGAAAATACGAAGGAAAATGTAATTATTTTGAATTTACAGGATTCATTTCCAAAAGTAAAAATTCATAATTTTTTATTCTCAAAAGTTCAGCGTGCAAAAATGGGGCTTCCTACAAGTGATGATAAAAAATTGATTGAATTGTTTAAAATTTATCAAAATATTCTTGCGGCAAAAAATGTGTATTTGGCGTATGTCAAGGATTTGGAGAAGAATATTGATTCAGCGAGTGTTATTGAAGAATTGAAGTTGAAGTATGGAATTGAAGTTACGAAAGGTGAAATAAGTGAAGCGGAAGAGCTTTATTTTGTAAAAAAATATTTCTTGAAGGATAGAAAAGAGAAATGGGAGAAAAAGGAAATTGGAGAGTTTATTCCATCGAAATTGGAGAAAAATTTTGAGAAAATAAAAAATGAAAAATTGAGTTTAGGATATTATTCGTTTGAGAAAATGAGAGATTTTGAGTATGGATATTATTTGGAAAAAGCGATTGGTGAGCAGGAAGTCGAAGAAATCGAGGATGAAATAAATGTTAAGATTTTTGGAACGATAATTCATGCTTTTTATGAAAATGTTGTAATGGAAAATAAGGTTGCTTTGGAGAATAAAACTTTTAAAATTGATCGAGATCAATTATCAGAAATTTTGAAAAAAGTGCTAAATTCATTTGATTATAAGGTTCCTAAGGAATATTTGGAATTTTATAGAAAAGTTTCGTTTGAAGAGATTTTGAATTCGGCAGAGAAATATTTTAAAGAATTGATTGAAAAATTGGAAGCAGAAAAGAATATCGAAATTCATTTTGAGGAGAGAATAAAATTATCTTCAGAAAAAGAATTGTTTGAAAATGTGTTTATCAATGGGGTTACGGATTTACATATAAAAACTAGTGACAAGGATTATTTATTTGATTATAAGTCTGGAAAATTGAAAGATAGTTACAATAGTTATAAAAATGATAAGGTTTATAAAGCGATGGAACAGTTGGATTATTATTCGATAATGTTGGAGAATGATGGCAAAGAAAATATTAAGAAGATTGTTGTTGACACTTGGGAAGGTAAATTGGTGCCAGATAATAGAAGTGAGGATAAAATATTGACTAAAAAGGCTGTTGAAGAAGTGGTTAGTAACTATCGAAATTCTCAATTTTATGATTTAGGAAATTATAAAGATCCAAAAAATTATTTTTACAAAGAGTATAAAAATATTTGTAGAGGGGAGGATGAATTAGGCGATGAAGAAGAATAATATAATTTTGAAGGCTAGTGCAGGAACGGGGAAAACGTATAGATTATCGCTAGAATTCATAGCTAATTTAATAAGAGGTGTTAATTACAAAAATATAGTTGTAATGACATTTACGAAAAAGGCGACTGCTGAAATTAAAGAAAGAATTTATGATTTTTTACATCAAATTGCTTTCGATGAAGGAAATGGGGCAGAATTAGAGAAAAACTTAAAAGAAATTTATAAATTTGATGATTTGAATAAAAAGGAATTGCAAAATATTTATTTTGAGATGATAAGAAATAAAGAGGATATTAGAATTTCTACAATTGACGGATTTACAAATAAAATCTTTAAAAATGCAATTGCACCATATTTTAATATTTATAATTATGAAACTTTAGATGAGGAAACTGATGAATTTTATTCAAAAATTTTGATTAAAATTATTGAAAATAAGGATAATTTTGAAGATTTTAAATTTATTTTTGATGAGAAAAAAGAGAAGAAAAATATTAAAAGGTATATGGAAATAATTAAGGAAGTATTGGATATGCGTCCGAAGTTTGTATTGACTAAAGGGTTTAAAATGTCGGAAGTTAAGAAGGTGTCTTACAAATTTATAGATGAATTGGATGGAATATTTGAAAAGATTGAGGAAGTTGCTAATAAAAAAAATAAAAATGTTACAGATGTTTTGACAAAAGCATTTTATAATATTTATGAAAAGTATAGCAATCTGTCGAAGGATGAAAGTAAAAATGAAAATCAAAAAATAAAAGAGAAATTGGAGTTAATCGTTCCTGAAATTGATTTGTTTTTTGAAAAAAAACTTTGGAATGGAACTCAAACTAAAGGGGAAAAAAATAAAGATGACAGGGAAGAATTGGAAACAAAATCTGAAGAGCTAAAAGAAAAGTTATCAGAATATATTTTCATCGAAAAAGTTTTACCATTAGATAAAAAATTAAAAAATATAGCTCAAAAAATATTTGATATTGCTAAAAAAATAAAAATTTCTTCAAAAAGACTTACTCACAATGATATTTTAGTGTATACATACGAATTTATTTTCAATAAAGATTTAAAATTTGTGGAAAATGATAGAGTTACAGAAGAATTTCTTGAGTTGATTGGTGGGAAAATAGACACGATTATGATTGATGAGTTCCAAGATACGAGTATTTTACAATGGAAAATTTTGAAATTGCTAATGAATACTTCGGAAAATATTATTTGCGTTGGTGATGAGAAACAGAGTATTTATAACTGGCGTGGTGGTGAAAAGGAATTATTTGAAAAATTGGAAACGATGATTGAAGGAAATGTTCAGAATTTGGATAAATCGTATAGAAGTTATAAGGCTATTATTGAAAATGTTAATAAAATCTTTAAAGGTTATGATACGAAATGGAATTATGTTGATTCAGGTTATAGAGATGACGAAGAGTATCAGAAAGGATATTTTGGATATTTTATACGAAATACAAAAGAAGAAACACCGAAAATTTATACAAAAATTATTGAAATGATAGAAAATGGTCAAGTAAAAAATTTAGGAAAAAGTGCGATTATCTGCCGTACAAATACACATTTGAAGGAGATTGCAGAAGTACTGAATGAAGCGAAAATTCCATATACGCTTGAAAGTAAAACGACAATTTTAGAGTATAAGCCAATTGTTCCAATGTATCAGTTAATTAAATTTTTTGCATTTGGTAATTTCAAATATTTGTTGGAATTTATGAGAAGTGATTTGATTGGTGGATTGAATAGTCATGTGAAATATTTGCTTGAGAATAAAAATGAGATTATGAGATTTATTAATGGATATCAAAAAATAGAAGATTCTAAAAAGGCTAATAAAAAGAAAAAAAATGATAATAAAGATTCAAAAGCAATTAGTTTTAAAGAATTTATTGATATGCAAAAGGATGAAAATGTAAAAGAAGAACTTTTGAAATATAAAGAAATTAATGTTTTAGAGAGAAATAATTTGATTTTTGAGGAAATTCTTGAGAAAGTTAGGGAATTGAAAAGGTTGTCGAAAGACTTGAATAATAAATATGAAAATGAAAATTTTTCGAGAAAACTTGTAGAAAATTTTGAAATAACAAAATATTATTCGACAAACAGTGATTTGAAAAATATTTTTATATTTTTTAATATTTTGAAAAAATACAATAATTTGTACGAATTTATTACGTTTATTGAGGAAGAAAAGGAAAATTTGAGACAGGTTAGCAGTAGGGATGTTAATGCGATAAATTTGATGACAATTCATGCTTCGAAGGGATTGGAATTTGACACAGTATTTTATTATAAGCGTAAATCGAATAAAGGAAATACTGACAAGAGCAATTTAAAAAGCTATTTAGATTTTGATGAAAAATTTGTTGATGTGAAAAAATTTATGCTATTATTTTCAGGTTATGATAAAAAAATGATTGGAAATGACTTGAGTAAATTAATAGATAAAAATATTCAAAAAGAAGAAATGGAAGAAATTAATAATGATTATGTTGCGTTGACTCGTGCTAAGAAAAATTTGATATTACTTTTTGATGCCGAGGTTACGAAGGAAAAAGGGTATACAGATCCTTTGGCAAAGAGAATAATTGATGTTTACAAAAATGAAAATGAAAATAAAAATGAAAATGAATATGAATATGAATATGAAACGGGTCAAATTATAGAATCGGAAATTCCAGAAGAAACAACAGATACTTCAGATGTAAAAATTAGCGATAGTTTATTTAAAACATATTTTAACGATGATAAATTAAGAATGGAAAAATCTTCAAATACGTTGGAAAATGAGTTTAAGCGTAAAAAAGGTCTTGCAATGCACTACTATTTTGAGCATATTTTAAATGATTTGGAAAATGAGAAAAAGATAGCAAAATCTGCACTTTTGAGCCGATATGGGAATATGCTGGGGAAAAAAATTGTGGAAGAACTGATTGTCAGAATGGATAAATTTATTGAAAAAAATATCAATATTTATGATAAGAAATATAAAGTTTATAATGAATTTGAAGTTTATGATTCTGAAGGGAAGAAGCGTATTATTGACAGAATAAATATTGATGAGAATAACAGGAAAATCTATATTTATGATTATAAGACTGGATTTGAGCCTGAAACGAAAAAAGAATATCAGGAGCAAATTGAGGAATATAAGAATATTTTAAGGGGAAAAGTTTCGGAGGATTATGAAATCGAAGTAAAATTGCTGGAAGTTTAAGAATAAATTATTAAGAGTATTTGATGAACTAAATTAGCAAGGAGTTTTGATCCCGTGTTTCAAAACATTTATTTTAAGTTTTTTTCAAAAAATGGTTTTTTCTATTTCAAAAATAAGATTAATAGGTTATAATAATATAAAATGATTAAAATTTAGGAGGAAAAAATATGTCAATATTAGTTTTTGGACACAAAAATCCAGATACAGATACAATTTGTTCGGCAATTGCTTATGCGGAACTAAAAAATAAATTGGGAAAAGATGTAAAGGCTGTAAGACTTGGAGAAGTTAATGAAGAAACTAAGTATGCCTTGAACTATTTTAAAGTTGAAAAGCCTGAATTGGTGGAAAATGTGGCTGGAAAGGAAATTATTTTAGTAGACCATAATGAAAGAACTCAAACTGCTGATGGATTTGAAGAAGCAAAAGTTTTGGAATTGATTGATCATCACAGAATTTCAAATTTCAATGTAGATGAGCCATTGTATGCAAGAGTAGAGCCTGTTGGATGTACTGCGACTATTATTTTAAAATTATTTAAGGAAAATGGTCTTGCACCAAGTAAAGAAACTGCTGGACTTATGTTAAGCGCAATTATTTCAGATACATTATTGTTTAAATCTCCAACTTGTACACAATGTGACGCAAAGGCTGGAAAGGAATTGGCTGAAATTGCTGGAGTAGATTTGAAGGAATATGGACTTGAAATGTTAAAGGCTGGAACTGCGCTTGGAGATAAATCTGAAGCAGAACTTCTTAATATGGACATGAAAATATTTGAAATTGATGGTGAAAAAATTGGTGTAGCACAAGTCAATACTGTAAATGAAGCGGAAGTTTTAGAAAGAAAAGAAAAATTATTGGCTGAAATTGATAATATTATTGCAAAAGAAGGGCTAAAATTCTTTATGCTTGCAATTACAAATATTTTAACAAATGATTCTACAGCATTAGTTTCTGGAAATGGAAATGATGTTATTGAAAAAGCATTTGGAGAAAAAGTTGACAGTAATTTAGTAACTTTGAAGGGTGTAGTTTCAAGAAAGAAACAAATTATTCCGCCATTGACAAAAGCAATTCAAGGATAATATTACAAAAATAAAAAAATAAGGATTTTAAAAATGGCAATAATAAAATTTAAAAAAAGGGAAGAGCTGAAAATTTTATTTGCGGTAAAACTGCCTATGATAATTTCTGAGCTTTACAAACAGTCTAGAAATAAAAGGGAAGCGAATGAAATAATAAGAAATGCCTTTAATATGAAAAAAAATAGAGTAATTAACACATTGGAGCTGGTTGACGGATTTGGAAACCAGTTTTCCGTCCTTGTCATTTACGATAATATTATGGAGGAAAAGGAGCTTTTAAAATATAATCTGGATGTTGAGGAAATTAACTTTAGAATTTTGGAATTTGACTTTAATAATAAAATTGAAGTTGAAGAAACTATAAAATATATAAAAAGGACATATTAGCTTTTCTGATAATTATATGAATTTTGAAAATACTTTGGCAAGGGGAAGTTCCCCTTGTTATAAAGCAAATAAAATCGGTCTATGATATAAAAAAGTGAGGGAGAATAATGAAGAAAATAGCGATATTGGTTAGCATGTTAATGATTATGATGGTTAGCATTGCTGAAGCCAAAGGAAGTAAAAATCATCAAAAGAAAGAAAATAAAAAATTTGAGAAAATAATGAAGGATTTTCAAATGGAAGCTGTAATGAAAACTACAAAAGGGGATATTACATTTTTTTTATATCCTGAAGCAGCTCCAAAAAATGTTGCGAATTTTGTATTTTTGGCAAAAAATGATTTCTATAATGGATTAAAGTTTTTTAGAGTTGTTCCAAATGGACTTGTTCAGGGGGGAGATCCTGCTGAAAATGGAACTGGAACGACAGGATACATTATTCCAGATGAGAAAAAGAAATGGCTAAATTTTGATGTTGAAGGAATATTGGCAATGTCAAATTCAGGGCCTGATACTAACAGCAGCCAGTTTTTTATTACTATGGAGGCAATGAAGGAGCTAAATGGAAAGTATACAATTATTGGTGGAATAAAATCTCGTGAAGACTTGAGAGTAATAAGAACTTTAAGGGAAAATGACAAAATATTGAGTGTTGACATTAAAGGAAAAAAAGTTGACAATTTCTTGAATTATTTCCCTGATGAAGTCAGTGAATGGGAATCAAAACTGAAAAAACCATCAAATCAATAAAAATATTAAGACTTTTAATTTTTAAATGAAAAATTTATTAGGGAAATTTAAGCCTATAGTAAAAAGTTATTGATATATTAAGAAAAAAATGTTAAAATATTTGATATAAATTAAAATAATGAAAGGGAGACTGGAATGAATAGATTAAGAAATTTATTAAAAAGTGAAAAGTTAAGTTTATCTCAATATTTTGAGGAAGCGTATAAACTTTTTAATGAAATGATTAGAGATGATAATAAAGATATAATGATTATTATGTTTTTATCATTGATTTCAGTGCTATTAAGAAATATCATTGGAACTTTGGTATCATTTGCTATGTTGATTAGAATATGGTTTTTCTATAGAAAAGTTATTTTTAAAATTGAAGGGAAAAGATATGAAACAGGTGATGCAACTGTAAAATCATTTGTATTGCTTGGAATTAGCTTGTTGGCAGGACTTTTGGTAGGCCTTCTTATGCTTCCGTATATAAGTGGAATAATAGGGATGACATTGTATGGCGGAGGAGGAATTGGAATTTTAGCAGCCATAATCATTCCAATTATTATTCTTATAGTGGTCTTTATTGTTGTGCTGCTATTTATATTGTATTTTATACCTGCATACATGTCTAGAAATGGGAGTATTGGTGAAACATTTAAATATAATCTTTTCCTTTGTAAAAATGATAGAATGAGAATGTTTTTACCTGTAATTATCTTGCTTGTTTCAGGATTTGTATTAGGAGTTGTATTTGGATTTTTTGGAACTGTAGGAACTATTATAGGAGCGCTTATAAGTTCGGTTATTAATTTGTTTCAAGTAATAATAGTTTCAATAATTTATTTAAATGTAGAATATAATACTGAAATTCCTGATGAGTTTTCTTTTGCAAAAGGAAATTATAAAAATAAAGCGAATAAAGCTGCAGATGAAAATAAAAAAATAGAAAATAAAACTTTAACAGAAGAAAAAAAAGATGATGAAAATAATTAATAAAAAAAATATTTAATTTTATAAAAAACTGTTTTGGCTATGTAACGATGGCTTGAAACAGTTTTTTTCTTTAAATGCTATTTTTAGTATTGCTACATTTTTTACTCTGTCTTCAAAGACAAAAAATTTGAAACATTTGGTCACTTATGATATAATAAAAACAATAATTAAGTATGTCAAATACGGATGATTTTGAACTGGAACAGTAAGGAAATTGAGAATGTCTAGAAAAATAAAAAGGGGCTTAAAAAAGTTGTGATTTAATTGGGGAAAGTTCAAAACATAGAGGTGTGATATAATTTTAGTGATTGATAAGGTATTATATAATAAAAAATAAAAGGTTGAAGAAATGAAAAGGATGAAGAAATATAAAGTATTGTTTATTTTGCTGTTTTATATCATACTTTGTGGCAAGCTGAATGCTGCTGGGGAAGTAATAGATTTGGAAACAGAAAAGTCTAAAATAAATCTGGAAACGGAAGAAATAGAAACAGAAGGTAATGTTACTGTAAAATATGAAGATTATACGATAAATGCTGACAAATTAAAAAAAATTGCTAATAAAAATATTCTTTCAGGTTCTGGAAACGTTGAATTTTCTCAAGGTTCTCAAATTATAAAGGCTGATAATTTTATTTTTGATATGGATACAAAGCTGGCAAAAATATTTAATTCAGAAAGTTATGATTCTAACTTAAAATTACGTTATGGTGGAGAGGAAACTTTAAGTTTAGGGAATAAGGCAATTTTTATAAAAAATGGATGGTTTACTACGAGTCCTTATGAAAAACCTAATTATAAAATAAATGCAGAAGAGCTGGAAATTTATCCAAATAAAAAGGCTATTGCAAGAAATATTGGCTTTTTTGCTGGAGGAAAAACTTGGTTTAAGCTGCCATATTATGTAACTTCTCTAAAGCCGTCAACTCAAAGGGCTACATTATTTCCTTACATTGGGATGGATAGCGACAGAGGGCTTTTTGGAATTATGGGGTTTGACTATGATTTAGGTCCGCTTGCACAAGGATTTGTTGATTTTGAATTAAGTACAAAGCAAAAACTGGCTTTAAAAGTTTCAAATGATTATTCCTTCTGGGGAAATAATTCTGGAAATATATTTGTAAACAGGGTTGTTGTTCCAATCGGAAATCATAAGCAGGAATGGGATTTTAAATGGAATCATAAAGTTACAAATGTTCCGAAAAAAGCCAAGGAAGATAGAAAATTTTACGATGCAGGTTATGGAATCTGGAATTTAAATTATCAAAATATTACAACTAATTTAATGTATGCAGTCGACGGTGCAAAATTAAAGGATGATTATACTGCATTTGTAGATAAATATAGACATATTGGTTTCTGGGATATGAATATTAATCAGGAGCTTGGTCAAAATGGAGAATTTAATGCAAAATATTATTGGACACAGGATAAGCATGCATTAAAGGCATTGACTGATATAAATGACAAGATTATGAAGGATGATGATCTTGATCCACGTAGAACAGACGTTGATTTGTATAAGAGCATAAAGTATACAAATGGTAATAAAGATGTGGAAATAACAGTGGATAATGAGGATTTTCGGGATATTAATCCTGGATATGTCGGAGATTTGAACTCATATAGAAAAAAAAGAAATTATGGAATTGACTTTAGGGGGCCAAAAATAAAATTTGATTATCTTAATTCGGATAAGGATGAATATGGAGAACTTTTAGGAATGCGAGATCGTGGTGATGACAAGACGATTCATTGGGTTCAGAATGTTGCTTATGACAAGAGAAAGGAATGGGGATTGACATTTGGAAATTATTATCCATTCAGGGAAAGTGACTTTTTTGGATATCAGCCTCGTACTGGCTATCAGAATTTAACAAATACGCTGTATTTTGGAGCACAGGCAAAGCAAGTTGAGATAATAAAAAAAGAATATGAATATGATTATACAAGAGATAATGAAAATTATAATGCATTATTCTTAAATCCATCAACAACTGATGAAAGCCGTATTTATAAAGTTTATGAAGATAATGAGATAATACGCCGTCCTAAGAAAATCATTTATGAAAAATATAGATCACAAAGATTTAATATGGGTAATGATAGAATTGATATTCCATTGAGAGAATCTTTTGTCGGGTATAACTTAGCTTTTGAAAACCGTGATTATAGCAGTTTACCAGTGCCTGAATTTAGAAATGGAAAAAAAGTAGAAGATCTGAATTCAAAAACAGGATATAAAGTTGCAAGAGATGCAAGCGGAGATACTATAAAGCAAAGTCCATCAATGAAAATTTTTACATTGGATACAAGATTATTTACAACAATTTTTGACAATACTTCCAAGAATAATAATAAATACGATGTAAAAGTTACAAATGATGCAACAGTAAGTTTTCAACGGACAACTGCTGATAGTGCAACTTATGGAGGGTATGACATTGTAGAAGTTCCAACAAATGCTATTGGACTTAGAAATGATTTTAACTATCATATAGGAAATGTAACGTTTAATTATAATTTAGCAATGAGAGATGACAGACATTTTATGGATCACTGGTTAAAAAATAGATATGTTAAAAACTATTTTAAAGCTGATATTGCAAATAAACGTTTTGTAAGCCTTAATTTTGAAAATAATGATGAGTATGAATTTAAAGATTTTAAATCTGAAAGGGATTTTAATAGAGAAATTCAATATGGATATGTATCAGATGCTGGAGATAACTTCCTGTATAAGTTTTCTGATAAAAATAAACAGTTATTTCCATATAATACCAGTCTTGGATGGAATCAGAAGATATACAAGGAATCTCTAAAGGAAAGAAGTTTTGGAATCAATTTTAATGAATGGGGATTTGAGTATACAAATACATTGAATAAGGCAAATGATATTTATGGAAATGTTGCTACATTTGGATATCCGGCATTAAAATTAAAGACAAACTATCACAAATTAGGATTTGTTTATGATACTTCAAAAATGAAAAATAAGAAATTTGAATCGGATCATTATTTTAGAGTAAATCTTGGATTTGGTAAAAAAATATACAGAGATTTGAAAAATACTCCAATTATTACTTCAGATGACAAATATATACGTGGAAATGATTATACTACAATTGGATTTTTATATAAATATGAAAATAATGCTAAACCTAGATATGCTGCTGATCTGGACAAAAAGGAAAAAGACAGGGAAGCAGAAATTATAAAATCTGAAAATCAAATTAAAGATGTAAATATGGTAAAAAATTCAAATACACAGGAATTTTCTATTAACAATGCCAATAAATCTAATATAGATAATATTGTTGTAAATAGTGATAATAGGCTATTTTTGAGCAGTGATGAGGAAGAAGCGTATAAAAGTTATGTGGAAGAGGAAAATTATCGTCAAAATAAGTTCAGCTTAAATGATTTTAATGCTAAACTTCAAAATTTGAGAAGTCATAAAAAATATTTCCAAGTTGGGATGGATATGCAAATAGATGGTTCTGATGCGACTAATCCTAGCGGAATGAAGGGATTTGACAAAATTAATGATTTGACTTTTAAAGTTGAGGCTGGATATTTGGAAAAAATGTTTGTGAGATATGCTTTTATAATGGAAAGACCAGATAGAATATACCGTAGAGATTCGACTCGTAACAGTACTTTTGACTTTAGAAAACATGAATTTGAAGGAAAATATATGTTTTCGCGAGATCCAGATAAGCCATGGTGGGTTGGAGGAAAGATCCAATATGTGCAAAATGGAGCACCAAAATCTTCTGATCCTGAAATTTATGAAAGTTCATGGTATGCTAAGAAAGTTAATAAATTAACTTTAGGAATGGCAACACTGACACATAGATTTGAAAATGTCGAATGGGAAATTGGAGCAGGAATGAAATGGGATAAACCGAATAATAAAAAATTAGGATATTATCCAGTAGTTTCACTAAAATTTGGAGTAACTCCATTCCCGGAAAAGAATGTTCAATTTAACTATTCTGGAAAAGGATTTGAATTTGGAGCAGGATTATAAAAATTATACTTATTTTGAATATTATTTATCAAGGGATTTTGATCCCTTGTTTTTTTATTTTTATTTCTTGTTATACTATTCCCCGTTTAAAAAGCGAATATTTGTTTTAACAAAAAGATAGCAAGAAGTCTCCGACTTCTATAAGTGGGAGATGAATTGCTTTTTTTGTAAAAAAAATTGAAAAAAGGATACTCTTATGATACAATTTTTGTATAAATAATGATAAAATCTCTAAAGAAATAATTAAAAATAATATTCAAAATCAAAAGGAGGTGTAATTTTATGAAATATAATTTGGCATTCAAATACAGAATTTATCCAAATAAAGATCAAGAATTGTTGATAAACAAGACTTTTGGATGTGTTCGTTTTGTTTACAATACGATTTTATATATCGCTAATAAAATTTATGAAGAAACTGGAAAAAATAAAATAGTTACACCTGCCAGTTTGAAAAGTGAAAATCAATTTTTAAAAGAAGTAGATAGTCTGGCACTTTCAAATGCTTAATTAAATGTAAGACGATCGTTTACGAACTTTTTTCAGAAGAGAGCGAAATTTCCAAGGTTCAAATCTAAAAAGAATAATGTTAAAAGTTATACAACAAATTGTGTGAACAATTCGATACGAATTGAGGAAAAAAAATATTTAGTTTTGCCAAAATTGAAAAGAATAAAATTAAAATATCATAGAGAAATACCAAAGAATTATAGAATAAAGTCGGTAACATTGACAAACAGTAATGGAAATTACTATGTTTCTATTTTGACGGAATTTGAAAAAGAAATTCAAAAAATGCCAAATAGTGATAAAGTGATTGGACTTGATTTTTCAATGTCTGAATTATTTATTAGTTCTGAAAACCAAAGGGCTGATTATCCAAGATATTTTAGGATGTTGGAAGAAAAATTGAAAAAATTACAAAAATCATTGTCAAGAAAAGTGAAATTTTCTAAAAATTGGTATAAACAAAAAATGAAAATATCAAAATTGCATGAGTATATCAAAAATTGCCGAAGAGATTTTCTACATAAATTATCGAAAAAATTGTCTGAAACATATAATGCTGTGGTTGTTGAAAATTTGAATATGAGAGGGATGAGTCAGGCATTAAATTTTGGAAAAAGTATAGGAGATAATGGATGGGGAATGTTTTTGAGGATGCTTGAGTATAAACTGATGTTTTTAGGGAAACAATTTTTGAAGATAGATAAGTGGTTTCCATCATCGAAAATTTGCAGTAAATGTGGAAATATTAAAGAGGAACTGAAATTATCAGAAAGAAGTTATAAATGTGAGTGTTGTGGGATTGAAATTGATAGAGATTACAATGCGGCATTGAATATAAAAAACATTGGAAAAGCAATGTTGAAATATTAAAAAATAAAAGAAGACAGGGTAGGAACTACCCAAAGAGCTTGGTAAATATATTTGGCTAGCAAAAGCAGGTACTTCCCAAGAAGCTCCTGCTTCTAAAAGCGGGAGTAGTTCACTTATTTATTATTTGAAAATAAATATCAGGTTTAATCTGCTAAAAAGATTTACAACATATCCATTATTCAAATTGGGTTTAGTATTAGAATAAGGAGAAGCACGAGATATTAAAAAACGCCAGTCACCACTTTATAAATGGAAATTCTGGCGTAATTTAAAAAAAATTATAAGTTTTTATGTGAATAAAAAATTATTAATTTACAAATTG
The DNA here is from genome assembly GCF_007990445.1 of Leptotrichia wadei. Lineage (NCBI taxonomy): Bacteria > Fusobacteriati > Fusobacteriota > Fusobacteriia > Fusobacteriales > Leptotrichiaceae > Leptotrichia > Leptotrichia wadei. The sequence continues at coordinate 2,084,884 of NZ_AP019841.1, read as the reverse complement.
AACTTCAATCCGTCTATTTGCTGCTCTTCCTTCTTCTGTATCATTTGAAGCGACTGGGTTAAGATCACCATTTCCTTTTGTTTCAATTATTTTTTCAGGAGCAAGTCCAAGTTCAATTAATTTTTCTTCAACACTTTCAGCTCTTCTTAAAGATAATTCTTTGTTATATTGTTTAGTCCCTTTGGAATCAGTATATCCGATTATAGAAACTTTATAATTTTTAGATTCAATATAATTTGTTAATTTTTCCAGTATAGGATTGTATTCTTCCTTTATTGTGGCACTATTAAAATCAAACTTTAATTTACTTGTATCCAGTACGACAACATCAGATTCATCTTTGCTTTTTGATACTTCAAGATCATCTATATTGTTTTCTCCGTCAACTTCAACTGCAGTAGTTCTCATCGCATTATCACGAAGATTTGATGTTGTAATTTTTTTTGCTGTAGTTGGAGCAGAAACTAATAATACAGATAACATTGCAGTTATTTTTGATTTTTTTTCCATATTAGACCTCTCTTCCTTTTTTATTATAATATATTTTTTAAAATCTAAATTTTTACAATTATATAACTAAATAAAAAAGTATAAACATATTTGAATTATACTTTCCTTTATTTAGTATAGCATATTCTTTTTAATTTTCATAGATTTTTTTTTGATAAAACTGAAGAAAAAGTAAAAATTGAATTGCCTTGTTTTTTTGTATAGAATATGATATTCTAGTAATATGATTTTGAAAGCATAATTAAATTTATTTAAAATCAAATTGATAAAAATTAATACTATAGCGTAGTGTTAAAATAGAAGAGGGATGTAAAAAATATGGAAAAATCAAAAATAATTAGAGGAACAAGCAAATGTGCAAGATTTTTTGTTTGTGATACGACAGAAATCGTGAGGGAAGCAAAAAAAATACACGATCTTGATCCGATAGCAACTACGATTTTTGGGAAATTGCTGACTGCGACTGCTATGATGGGGAAAGATCTGAAAAATGAAAAGGATTTGGTGTCGGTTAGAATTAATGGGGACGGGCCTTATGGAAATATGCTTGCAACTGGGAATATGAATGGAGAAGTAAAAGGTTATATTGCAAATCCTGAGGAAAAATTTCATCAGATTGTGGATGAAAATGGTAATTTTATAAAGGACGAAACGGGGCAAATAAGATTTATTGGAAATGGAACAATGCAGGTTATAAAGGACTTGGGATTACGTGATCCGTTTTCTGGCGTTACTCAAATAAATGAAGAGGATATTGCTGATATTGTCGCCCATTATTTTCTTTTGTCTGAACAAATAAAATCCGTTGTTGCACTAGGAGTGAAATTGAATGAAAATGGCGAAGTAAAAAGGGCTGGTGGTTATTTAATCCAGCTGCTGCCAGGAGTAGAAGACGGATTTATTGACAAATTAGAAAATAAATTGCTGCAAATTAGAACAATTACTGAACTTTTAGAAGGTGGAATGAGCCTTGAACAGATTGTGGAGCTGCTTTACGAGGATATTTCAGTATTTGAAGATGAAACAGATGTTGATGGTGCCCATAAAAAAGTTTATGTGGAAGATTTTGAAATTTTGGAAAAATCAGATTTGGAATACAAGTGTAACTGTACAAGGGATAAGTTTTACAGAGGATTAATTACGCTTGGAAAAGATGAAATTAATAAAATTTTGGAAGAAGAAGGAAAAATTGAGACTGAATGTCATTTTTGCAGAAAAAAATATGAGTTTACAAAAGATGATTTTAATTGGGATTAATTATAAAATAATAAGGAGATGAAAAGAATGTCAAAATTAAGAGTAGGTGTAATACGTGGGGGAGTTTCGACGGAAAGAGAAGTGTCGCTAAAAACAGGAAGTGAAATTGTAGCAAATTTAAATAGAGATAAATATGAAGTTTTTGATATTGTAATTGATACTGAAAAGGAAGTTTATGAAAAAATAAAAGACTTGAATCTAGATTTTGCTTACATTGCTTTACATGGTGTATTTGGAGAAGATGGAAGAATACAAGCAATTTTACAAAGTTTTGGAATTGCTTACAGTGGGCCTGGAGTGATGTCAAGTGCAGTTTGTATGGATAAGGAATTTTCAAAAAGAATTGTGTCTGAATACGGAGTTAGAATTGCAAAATGGAAAAGTGTTCGTGTAGGAGAAACAGTTGATTTTGAAACAGTAAAAAAAGAATTAGGAGATCATCTTATCGTAAAACCAAATAACGGTGGTTCAAGTATTGGAGTAAGTTTTGTAGAAACAGAAGAAGAATTGAAAAAAGGGTTAGAACTTGTATTTGGAATGGATAAAGAGGCTTTAATTGAAGAAGTATTACATGGAGTGGAAATAAGTGTGCCAGTAATTGGTGGAAAAGTTTTCCCAACAATAAGAATCGAAGCTCTTGCTGGAGATTACTTTGACTACGAATCAAAATATGCAAAAGGTGGAGCAAAAGAATATGTGTTTGAATTCCCAGAAAAAGTACAAGCTGAAATTAACAAATTTGCACAAGATAGTTATTATGGATTAAAATGTGAAGGATTCGCAAGAATTGACTTTATGGTAGTAAACGAAGAAACACCATATTTCATGGAAGTAAACACATCACCAGGAATGACAGCTGCAAGTTTATTGCCAAAAAGTACAGCTTCAAAAGGATACAGCTACTCAGAAACATTAGATTTATTAATTGAATCTTCATTAAAAGTGGAAAGATAAACAAAAGTAAATATTCATAAAGCAAGGGGACAAAACCCCTTGTTATCAAATATATCAAAATATGGAGGAAAATATGGAAAGAATAGCAAGTTTTACAGTAGATCATAAAAAATTAAACAGAGGAATTTATGTATCAAGAATTGACGAAATTAATGGAAATTACATCACAACTTTTGATGTGAGAATGAAGCTGCCAAACAGAGAACCAGTTATAAATATTGCAGAACTTCACACAATGGAACATTTAGGAGCAACATTTTTAAGAAATCATCCAACTTGGAAAGATGAAGTTGTATATTTTGGACCAATGGGTTGCAGAACAGGATTTTATGTAATTTTGAAAGGAAAATTAGAATCAAAGGACATCATTGACTTAATGAAAGAACTTTACAAATTTATGGCAGAATTTAAAGGAGAAATCCCAGGAGCAACTGCAATTGAATGTGGAAACTATTTAGATCAAAACTTGGCGATGGCTAATTTTGAATCGAAAAAGTTTTTGGAAGAAACTTTGGAGAATTTGACGGAAGCGAATTTGGTTTATCCTGAGTAGAATATAAACATTTGGATGTGTTCTAAAATATATTGAATAATTTATTTGATAGTTTTTAGGCACATCTTATGTTGCATAATAGATTATTATAAATTTTTATCTTAGCAAGAGTCAAGACTTCTTGTTAGAGAGTAAATAAAATTAAAAAAAAACAAATTGTAAAGATATTAATATTTATTTGAATTTCTATATTTTTGAAAATGACAATTAGAAAGTAAAAAGGAGAGATTTTTTATGAAAAAAATACTGATGTTATTTTTGGTTGTTTTTTCGTTAAGTTTTTCATTTGAATTAAAAAAAGAAAATTTTAAAATTACGAAAAATAAGAGTTTAAAATTATCAGAAGAGGAAATGAAAAATCAAAGTGAAAAAGTTGTTGAAGTTTTTAATAAGGAAATTTCAGATAGGATAGAAAGTAAAAATAAGGGTATTGAATATTCGGAAAATACTAATTTGGAAACAGGTGAAAAAAATTTTAAAGTGAATGTACCTGATGTTTTGATGAATAATAAAGTTTATGAAAAAACAATTTATAAAATTGAAAAGATTAACTTTATTTCAAAAAATAAAGTGGAAGTAATTTATACTGAAAAATCTCCAAATATTTTTGAAATTATCTTCTCTGAAGAATTTAATAAAAAACTGGAAGATAAAGTTTCAAAAGAATTGGGATATAAATTGGATAATGAAAAAATTCAAAAATTGTCCAATGAAGAAAGACTGAAAGCAAATGCAATAATTTTGTCTGAATATCAAAATGAAATGATAAAGATATTGGATAATAATCAGTTTGAGTATATGACTAATAAAAATAAGATGATTTTGGAAAGAAAGAAAAAAGGATGGGAATATAAAGATGAAGAAACATTAGAAAGTGATGGTTTTGATATTTTTGATTCTATGTTTGAAATTTTGGAAAATAATTTGAATAAATGAGGATGAGGTATGAGTAAATGAAGAAGATGTTAATGTTATTTTTACTAACAGCAAGTCTTGGATTTTCTGCGAATTATAAGGTGGAAGTTAAGCCAAATGTAAAAATTCAACAGTCAGAAATTGAAAAGAATAATTTGGAAATTGAAAAAGTTTTTTTGGAAAATACAAAACGAGATACTCTTGAAGGAATAAAAGAGGTTGACAATCAGATTGCAGAACAAAAAGATGAATTAGGAGCAAGATTTTTTGGCGAAATTTTGAAAGAATATATGAGAAATATGGAATATCGTATTAAGGAGATAAATTATAATTCTAGTTCAAGTGCAGATTTAAAATTTGTTTTAAAAGCACCAAAATTAAATTTTAATTCTCTTTTGGGAGATGAAGACCAAGAAAAAATAAATAAAACATTTGAGCAAAAAACTGGAAAATCAATAAAATATTTGTCAAATGTTTCAGGGGAAGATTTTCAAAAGAAATGGATGCCAACCTTGATAGATATAGTATCAAAAACGGTTTCAGATAAAATTAAAAATATAAAAGAATTTGATGAAAAAGAAGGAACTGTAGAAGCAACAAAAATTAATGGAAAATGGAATATTATAATGAATAATTTAAAATAGAACATTTTAGAAAATTAATAAGATTAGAATTTTTTAATATAAAAATTAAAAATTTTTTGTAACAAAGGAAGGATTGAAATGGCAAAAATAATAGACACACATACACACATTTACGACGAGCAATTTGCAGAAGATTTTGATGAAGTTGTGGAACGGATTGAGGAGCAATTGGAAAGTGCTGTTGTTATTGGGTGTGATTTGGAAACTTCGCTTACGAGTGTGGCTCTTGCGAATAAATATCCGTTTATTTATGCGGTAATTGGAGTTCATCCTGTGGATATAAAAAAATATAATGATGAAGTAGAAAAAGAACTCGAAAGATTGGCATTGACTGAGAAAAAGGTTGTTGCGATTGGGGAAATCGGACTGGATTATCACTGGATGGAAGATCCGAAGGATGTTCAGATTGCTGGATTTAGAAAGCAGATAGAACTTGCTGAAAGAGTGAAAAAGCCTGTTGTGATTCATACGAGGGAAGCATTGCAGGATACGATTAATGTTTTGAAGGAATATCCGAATGTTGGTGGGATTTTGCATTGTTATCCAGGATCGCTTGAGGCGGCAAAACCACTTTTAGATAGATATTATATCGGAATTGGTGGGACTTTGACATTCAAGAATAATAAAAAGACGAAAGAACTTGTGAGAGAACTTCCTTTGGAAAAGATTGTCCTAGAAACAGATTGTCCATATTTGACACCAGTTCCTTTTAGAGGGAAAAGAAATGAGCCGATTTATACAAAATATGTGGCGGAAGAAATTGCTAGAATTAAGGAAATTTCAGTGGAAGAAGTTATAAGAGTAACTACGGAAAATGCGAAGAAAATTTATGGAATAGAATAAAAAGGAGCAATAAGTGAAGAAGATAAAGTTTTTAATAATTCTTGCGAGTATGATTTTGAATATAAATGTATTTGGGGCAAAGCTGGTTTATACTGATAAAAAAACAGAGGTATCTGATTATGATGTAAAAGAAAGTTTAGTAAAATATCAAAAGAATGAGTATAAAAAAGGTAAAACTTATTACGCTATAACTGATAATACGACAGGATACGACAATTGGGAGGAAGAAGTTGGGGGTGTAATGCCAAGAACATATCTTCCTGAAAATTGGAAAAAAATAGGGAAACATCCGTTAAAAGATCAGGAAGGCGAGGATCATACGACACTTGCAACAAAAACTTTTCTTGAAACTACAGGGCTTGATGCAAGTCAAGTGATAAACTACGGTGCTGAAAATGAATGGAATATGCTAGAAGGAATATTTTCATATAGTACAAGTACACCATATTATTCACAGTATTTGTTGACAGATAATGCATGGTATTTTGGAAATGTAATAAATGAAACACTTTTAAATAATTATATGTCAAGACTTGCGACGACAAATACAGATGATAGAAATTTATTAATAATAGCTTTTCCAAATGCTGAAGAAAAGAAAAATAACTCTGATGCCGAAGTGCTGCTTAATGATGCAACTGCGAAATTTCCCTTGTATAGTGATGAAATAGCAAAGTTATTTAGAAGCCAGCGAATAATGGTTGATGCTGCAAATTGCTTTAATTATGGGAAAAAAGATGTAACTAATTTTGTTTTGCTGAATGAAAGCTATAGAGGTAAGAAAATATCGGATTTTTCAAATAAATGTACAATGTCACAGAAGAATGATGAAGTTGGAGCAGATGCATTGTATGCACGAGGTAATACAATAGTAGCACTTGGAAATATATATAGTAAGGTAAATGACTCAAGTGAATTTGGAACAAGTTTTGCAACCCCTAGAACGGCTGGATATGCGGCAATTATTTTGAATAAATTTAAGGGACTGACTTATCATCAGGTTAAAGAAATTCTTTTGACTACGGCTTATCGTGAAAGAGACAGGCTTGACAATCAGATGGGCTGGGGAATTGTGAATATTAGAAAAGCGCTTAATGGTCCGACAAATTTGAATGCGGGACTGATTGAAGAAAATAAATTCTATACTGGGATGTATGATAAAATTTTTAATAAAAAAAGTAATGACATTTATTTTTGGGCAGAACCTGAAACTGACTGGATCTGGACTAATGATATAGACAGTGGATTAAGTGACAAGCCAAGCGGAACATCAACTTATATTATGGCTTTGGATAAGGATGACAACAGTATAACAGGAAAAGTGACAATACAAAATTATTTGTCAAGTGAAGAAAACTTTTACAAGGAAACTAGTAAATATGTGCCAGGACTTAGAAAAGCCGGGAAACATAAACTGACTATAACTGGGGATTTGCTTTATGGCGGAGAAACTCAGGTTTTGGAAGGGACACTAAAACTTACTGGAAATATACCTGACAGCACAATAGTTGTCTATGAAGGAGCGACACTTGAACTTTGTGGAAATGCAAATAAAGTTGTACTTGCCGGTGGGAAAATTGAAGCATGTCCGAGCGCTAAATATACGCTTGTGAATGAAGATAGGGAAGATATTGAAGTAAATAAGAAAAAAGTGATTGATATTCCAAAACTTTTTTATTTTACTCAAAGCAACAAAATTGAAACTAATAATTTTAAAGATTATGATAAATATAATAAGTTTTTAAATAAACATTATCATCACATAAAAAGCAATTATAATTTTGGGAAAATGCCTAAGAATGAATTTTATGCTGGAAAAAACCAAGTTTATGCACATGATTATTCTTATAAATTAACTGGAAAATGGGATTTTACTGATACTTATGAATTTTATAAATATATGAATGAAAAATAAAATAATAGATTAATAAAATTAATACTATTAAAAAAAAAGTTTTTATCATAAATTCTAAATTAACAAGGGGTTTTTACCCCTTGCCATAAAATAATTAAATTTCTTCTTTCAATTTTTTCATCAAAGCCTGACAGCCTTTTGTGACATCAGCAAATGTCTGCTCAAAATCTCCTGTAAACCAAGGATCGGCAATATCACGGCTTTCATTCGCATATTCCAAAAGTCTTTTAACTTCTCCTGCTTTTCTTCCATTTATAAATGAATTAATATCTTTTATATTATTTTCATCCATTCCAATGATGTAGTCAAACTCCAAATCCGAATCTTCGAGAGTCCGAGAGTACATTCCAGCAGTAGAAATTCCTTCTTTTTTCAATCTTTCACGAGTTCCGTGATGAACAGGATTTCCGTGTTCCCAAGAACTTGTTGCCGCAGAGTCAATTATAATTTTATCTTGCAAATTCTCATCTGCAACCATTTTTTTAAAGACAGCCTCAGCCATTGGAGAACGGCATATATTTCCAAGGCAGACAAATAATACTTTTTTCATTTCTTCTCCTTTTGATTTTATTTTTACTTTTCGTTATTTTTCATAAATTAGATTTCATAAATTAAATTTTTCGTTTTAAAATCATAAATTTTAAAAATAAAAAATAAAATTAATTGTTGTAGGTTTCACAACGGTTTAACCAGCCTCTAAGCCATCTTTGCTCATTTTTAGCACCAGAATTTTTCACTCTTCTTTCAAGCACAGATTTTGCCGACTGACTAAATTCTTCAAGTGCAGCTCTTCCAGTTTGAGAACCTTTCATATTTTCCAAAACTTGCAGAAGTCCCCATCCTTGTCCATTGTAAGTTTCTGATGGCGAAATTCCCTCACCTTTGAAATTTACATAGTCAATTAATGGATATAAGCCATTTGGCGAGTTTGCAACACGGTAAAATTGCTTTTTGACATTTTCTTTATTTTTTGCAACTTTTAACATTTTTTCCAGCGAATCTTCCAGACGGTTGAAAATAAATTCAATTTGCGTATCCTGCGTGCTGTAAAGAAAATTAATCAGTTCGGTAATTTCTGGATTATTATTTTGTTTTAATTTCAAAAATTCTTCTCGGCTTTTCCAAGGTGCAAATTTGTTATCTTTAATAATTTTTGGCAATTCAATATTTTTAGATTTATAAAATTCCACAAGTGGCGGAAAACTTTCTTCAAATTTACCTTTTTCATTCTTTTTATACCAAATAAAATGTCCTATTCCAAGTGACGGAAAATTCTCTCCGCTATTCCAAACAACCAAGTCATTCTTTTTCCCAGCAGCTTCATTTTGAAAAATTCTTTTAGCCACACGGTTAAGTTCTTCTTTTGAAATCGATAATTTTGGTCTTTCACTTAAATTTTGAGAGTTTTTATTTTTATCTTCGTTGATATTAATATTTTTAGTTATATTTTTATTTTGATTTAAGTTATCTGCTTTTTTAACAACTTTTTTCACATTTTCATTTTTTGCTTTTGGCGATTTTTTAAAAAATCCAAAAGATGTCAAGGAAGCTGATAATGCTCCGAGTAAAATAATTGCTTTTATTTTTTTTGATTTCATGATTTTCCTCCTTTTTTTAGTAATTTTATCATATTTTCAAGATTTTATAAAGTAATTGTTTTTTCTTATTTTTATTCAATTAAAAAAATGATATAATTTGTTAATTCTTTTTTATTTTTTATGATTGATGAAGAAATTGCAAATAAAAAATTATGTGAACAAAGTAAGCAGAAAGCGGGAAATACCTATATTTCTAAAGAAATAAAGAAAGTAACTGTGAAAAATGTGGATTATTTAGACAAATATTTTAACGAATTATAATTATGAAGATTGAATGTGAGAAAATATTTTTATTTATCTAAATTTAATAAAATTTATTAAATTTTTTTCAAAAAATTGAAATTTTATTTTGAAAATCGGCACACATTGTGATATAATTAGAGTTGAGAAATGTTATTAATAAATAAATTTATGGAGGTAATTAGAAATGACTAGAATTGAAGATATCTATGCAAGAGAGATACTTGATTCAAGAGGAAACCCAACTGTGGAAGTTGAAGTTTACTTAGAAGGTGGAGCAATGGGAAGAGCATCTGTACCATCAGGAGCATCTACTGGAGTGCACGAAGCAGTTGAATTAAGAGATGGAGACAAATCTAGATATTTAGGACAAGGTGTTTTAAAAGCAGTAGAAAATGTAAACAAAATTATTGCTGAACACTTAATCGGATTTGACGCATTAGATCAAGTTGCAATTGATAAAGCTATGATCGAATTAGATGGAACTCCAAACAAAGGTAAATTAGGAGCAAACGCTATTTTAGGTGTTTCATTGGCAGTAGCTAAAGCAGCAGCTAATCAATTAGGTATACCTTTATACAGATACTTAGGTGGAGTAAATGCTAAAGAATTACCAGTACCTATGATGAACATCTTAAATGGAGGATCTCACGCAGATTCAGCTGTTGACGTTCAAGAATTCATGGTACAACCAGTAGGAGCTAAAACTTACAAAGAAGCTTTAAGAATGGGATCTGAAATTTTCCACCACTTAGGAAAAATCTTAAAAGCAAATGGAGATTCTACTAACGTAGGAAACGAAGGTGGATATGCACCATCTAACATTAACGGTACTGAAGGAGCTTTAGATGTAATTTCTCAAGCTGTTGAAGCTGCTGGATACAAATTAGGAGAAGATGTTACATTCGCAATGGATGCCGCTTCATCTGAATTTGCAACTAAAAATGAAGATGGATCTTACACTTATACATTCAAAAGAGAAGGTGGAGTTGTAAGAAATTCTGATGAAATGATCGAATGGTATAAAGGATTAACTTCTAAATATCCAATCGTATCAATCGAAGATGGATTAGCTGAAGATGACTGGGACGGATTCAAAAAATTAACTGATGCTATTGGAGATAAAGTACAATTAGTAGGAGACGATTTATTCGTTACTAACACTAAGAGATTAGCTGAAGGAATTGAAAGAGGAATTGCAAACTCAATCTTAATCAAAGTTAACCAAATTGGTACTTTAACTGAAACATTAGACGCTATCGAAATGGCTAAAAAAGCAGGATACACTGCAGTAGTATCTCACAGATCAGGAGAAACTGAAGATGATACAATTGCTGATATCGCAGTTGCTACAAATGCAGGACAAATTAAAACAGGATCTGCTTCAAGAACAGATAGAATGGCTAAATATAACCAATTATTAAGAATTGAAGATGATTTGGCAGATGAAGCTATTTACGAAGGTAAAAAAGCATTCTATAACATTAGATTAAAATAATAGATTAATATTTAAATTATAAAAGTTATGCTATTATAAATTTTCAGGGTGGAGACAGACCGAAGAGCCTGGTAAATATATGTGATTTTTAAAATTATATACTTCCCAGGAAGTTCTCTTTTCAATATATTTTAATATAATTTTTTATTAATTTATATAAAAAATTGACAATTATTGTTAAATGATATATAATATAAGAGATAATTAAAACTTATAACTTATTAGGAGGAAAAAAAATGAAAAAAGTTGGAATTTTATTTGTACTTTTAAGTGCTTTATCATTCTCAGCTAATTCTGCAAAAACTGTAAAAACTACAAAAGCTAAAACTACAAAAACAGTAGCTGCTCAAACTGTAACTGGTAGATTTAACCAATTGGAAGCAGAATATGAAAGATTGGTAAACATGGAAAACCAAGAGTACAACAAATTAAAAGCAAATGCTGATGCAGCAGCAGCTAAATTAGCTGAAAAACAAGCTCAAAAAGCTCAAATTGAAGAAAGAATCGAAAAAATTAAAGCAGCATCAGAATCAAAAGCATTTAAAGCTCAATATGCTGAATTAGCAAAACAATATGAAGCTGTAGTTAAAGCATTGGATACAGAAATCAAATCTTTAAATACAACAGTTGAAAATTTTGCAGCTATTGAAACTTTAAAAGGAAATCAACAAAATTAAAAAGTGAAAGGAGATACGAGGAGTAAAAGTTAAATTCAAATAATTTATACTTAATCCCGTAGGTAAAATATGAAAAAGAAATTAGCAGTATTATTAGGAGTATTAGTATTAAGCAGTGTTTCATTTGCAGCTCCAAAACCAGCAGCAGGTGGATCATCAATCGAAAACAGCTTAAATAACTTAGAAAATCAATTAAACAAATTACAACAAATGGAAGATGCAAAATACAGAGAACAAGAAGCTCAAGCAAATGCAGCGTCTCAAAGATTAGAAAACTATACAGCAATGCAAGCTAAAATTGACGAAAGACTTGCTGAAATTGAAGCAAATGAAGATACAAGCATCTTCGGAAAAGAATTCAAAGCTAAAGCAGCTGAATATAAAAACTTAAGAAATCAATTAGACAAAGAAATTGCTAAAGAACAACAAATTATTAGTAACTTTGAAGTAATTAAATCTTTAAGATAGTAAACATGTTTAATATAAAAAAGATGCTTTTACAAGTTATTTGGAAAGGCATTTTTTTTGTATAAAAAAATTTTGAAGGGTGATTGCTATGAAAGAAAAAATGAAATTGCAAGGAATGTTACTAGCAGGATTAGCTTCAAGCCTATGGTCCATATCGGGAATTTCTGGAGAAATTTTATTTAAAAAATATAATTTTTCATCAGATTGGCTAGTGTCAATAAGGACATTAATTTCTGGGATATTGCTTTTTATGGTGGTCATTTTTATTGAGAAAAAATCTATTTTAAAGCCATTAAAAAATAAAAAGGATTTTATTGGAATAATTTTATTTGGAACTGCAGGAATGTATTTAGTTCAATATACGTATTTTAAGACAATTGAATTGAGCAATGTTTCATTTTCAACAATTTTACAGTTTACAGCGCCATTTTTTATATTTATTTACGAATCTATAAAAAATAGGAAAATTCCAGCGATTTCAACATTGCTTTTACTTTCTATGACAGTTTTAGGAGTTGTGTTTATAGCGACAAAGGGAAAGATCTCGAGTTTGTCTGTTTCGCCAGAAGCATTATTGCTTGGACTCATTTCAGCGATTATGATTGCTTTTTATTCAATTTATCCAAAAAGGCTTTTGAAAAAATATGGAAGTATAACGGTAGTTGGATGGGGAATGATTGTGGGAAGCATAATTTCAAATATTGTTCATCCAATCTGGAAAATACAAGGGGATGTAAATTTAAAATCTATCATTCAAGTAGCAATTGTTGTAATTTTAGGAACATCTATTGCATATTTAATTTACATTGCCAGTTTAAACTACATTTCTTCTTCTCTTGCGGGAATTTTAACAGCTTTTGAGCCCGTACTTGCTGCAGTCTTGTCAGTAGTTATTTTTGGATTGAGATTTTCTTTCGTTGAATTAATTGGATTTGTACTGGTTTTTATTTCAATTTTTATTTTGGAAAAAAGATTGTAATATAAAGATTTGTTATGGATTTTGAATTTTAGTTAATTAATTAAAAATCATCCGAAAAGAGATTAATTAGTTCTAGTATTTCAATTTAAATTATAGCTACAAATATTATTTAGCAAGGGGTTAAGACCCCTTGTTTTAAAAAAATATTATTTTTGAGATTTGATATTAGAAATTAAGATAGGATAATTAGTTCCTTGTTGCTCTTATTTAATACTTCTCTTCCATCTTTTTTAACTACTACATCATCTTCAATTCTGACTCCGCCCCATCCGTCAAAATAAAGCCCAGGTTCAGAAGTAACGACCATATTTTCCTTTAATTCAATTTGAGAAGCAGAAGATAAGTAAGGCAATTCGTGAATTTCAGCACCAATTCCATGTCCTAATCCGTGTCCAAAATATTTGCCATATCCTTTTTCATTAAAGAAATTTCTAACAACTTTATCAACTTCATCTGACATTACACCCTCTTTTATTGTTTCTATTCCCAGTAATTGAGCTTCTAGAACAGTATTGTAAATTTCCTTGTGTCTATCTGTAATATTATTTCCATAATAAACAGTTCTTGTTATATCTGACACATATCCTTCATAATATGCTCCAAAATCCATTGTAATAAATTCTTCCTTTTGAATTTTTTTGTCAGAAGCAACTCCATGGGGCATAGCTGAACGGTAACCGCTGGCAAAAATTGTTGTAAATGAACGGTCATCTGCTCCTAATTTTCTTTGAATATATTCCATATATGAAGAAACTTCCTTTTCAGAAACACCTTCCTTTATAATTTTTAAGGCTTCTGAAAATGCCACATCACTAATTTCTACTGCTTTTTTAATAAGAGCAATTTCTTCATCAGATTTTACCATTCTTTCCATCACAAGTTTATTTCCAACAGGAACTAATTCCACTTTGAAAATATCTTTAATTGTCTGATAAAGCGAGAATGAAACGTTAATATCTTCAAATCCGACATTTTTCAGTCCAAATTTCTTTATATATTCTCCAACTGTCTGAAGCGAACCACGAGAAACTTCCACAAATTCAAATCCCATTTCAGTAACTTGCTTAGTGGCTTGTGCTTTATATCTAAAATCTGAAAAGAAAAAGTTTCCATTTTTTGTCGCAAGAGCAACTCCAGTAGTCCCTGTAAATCCAGTAAAATATCGAATATTATACAAATCTGTAATAAATAATCCGTCAATATTCAGTTCATTTAAAATTCTTGATAATTTTTCAGTTCTTTTTTCCATGTTTCTCCCTCTTTTTTAGTGAACTACTCCCACTTTAGAAGTGTGAGCTTCTTGGGAAGTATCTGCTTCTGTTAGCCAAATATATTTACCAAGCTCTTTGGGCAGTCCCTGCCCTGATGTACGAGTATTATACCATATAATAATTATTATTTCAAGTTATGTTCAGCAATTCATCTCCCTCTTGTAGAAGAGGGAGACTTCTTGCTAGATATTGTTAAAATTTTTTACTTTTAAAGTGTAACATAAATTAGAAGTTTTTTCTATTTATTTTTTTACTTTTTCTTTTTTATTCACATTTAAATAGCGAATTAATTATGAATTTTTGGCAAAAGTTAAAAATAGCAAGCAATCTAAAATATAATTTTTGTTTTTTAAATGAGATTTAGTAGTTTATAATTTATCTGAATTTGTGAAAATAATTTAAAGTAAAAATAAAAAATAGCCAAAAAGATCTGTTCAATAACTTAATTTTTTTTACTTAACAAAAGGTCAAGATCCCTTGCTTTAGAATATTTATTTTGTTAAATTCTAAATTGAACAAGTCTAATGACTAATTTTTATTTTATAATAGATTATGATTTTTGCGATTATTATCATAAAAATTAGAGAAGTTTAAATTCTAAAATTTATGTGTATATCCAACTGTGAATACATTTACATTTTTATCATATTTTACTTTTGATTTATCAATAGTAATTCCTGGAAGTGAAGTTTTTTCACGTTTTCCGTTGGCAGAATTGAAATTTACGTGTGCTAGTCCAAATTTCCATTCTGAAGATTCTGTTGGCTTGTAGGTAAGTCCAGTTGCATAAATTTGTGAATTTATTGCATATTCCACGTCAGAGAATGATTCTTTTTTGGCTCCAGTATCTGCATAGTTGAATCCAGCATGCCAAGTAAATTTGTCATTAATTCTGTAATCTGCTCCAAAATTTACTTCATATCCGTCATTATATTTAAATCTGTCTATTTTTGCAGCTTTGTTGAAGTAATGTGTGTATCCGCCAGAAAAAGTCCATTTGTTTACATCTTTTGAAACTCCTAATGCCAAAACTCCTGGCAAATCACGTCTTAAATTAACTCCATCTGCATATTCCGGATAAAAGAATGAAATTCCCAAAGGTCGTCCTGCAAGCAGCATTTTATTATTTTCCTGAGCTTTTGACTTAAATTTTAATTTTACAGGTGTTTCATATTTTACTGCAAAATTCAAAGTATCAGTAGGTTTATAGTCAAATCCAATAATTCCTCCAATTCCTTCGGCATTACGTTTTGAATTCATTGATAAATAATTTTTATTAAGACCAATAGCTGCTCCCACAAGCGGATTATAATCATATTGAGCTTCTCCATCTAATTTTCTGTGGGCATAAACGTATTTAAGACCACCTGACATTGAGAAGGTATCATTGAATTTATAGGCACTTCCAAGCATTAGCTGATAGTAACGGTTTTGTCCTGTAAAACGGTTTTTTGTAACTTTTGCTCCAAGCCTTCCTCCTGTAATATTGTTAAAAGTTTCTCCAGCCAGTTCAATTCCAGCAACTCCATCGTTATAACGAAGAGTAGCTCCACCTGCGATAACGCTTAGATTCCCAAAAAGTGAGTAATTATTCTTTTTGTATAAAAGGTTAAATGAAGGTGCTCCTGCATATCTATGTGATTTTAATTTTTTTCCATTTAATGTCATTGATTCATCAATCATTGAATTTTGTAAATTTGCATTAATGTAAGTTCCATCATCTAAAAAAGCGGTTCCTGCTGGATTATAAAAGGCGCCTTCTACAGAAATTTTTCCTGTTTGAGATGGGTTTTGAAAGTATGAGGCTGAATTATTTGACAAATAGTCAATACTTGCTGCATTTGCAAAAATTGCAGTTAAAACTGATAAAATGGCTATTTTTAATTTCATAATTTTCTCCTTATCTTTATTTTATAGTTATTTATAAAATTTAAATAATATACATTTCTAAATTTCAATTTTTTCTCATTTTTTTATAAATAATCTATAAATGTTATTATTTTGTTTTTATAATTTTTACTTTTAAAATTTTAAGTATAGATAATATAACATGTGTTATATAAAAAGTCAATAGATTTATTTTGGAAATAAAAGTTTTTTCTTAAAATAGCAAATATATTTAATATTTATTTTTTTTTATAATTGAGTTAGAAAAATAGGCTATATTGGCAAGTTTAGTTTTTTCTAAGTGAAAAAATCGTATGACAGAGTAAAAAATATAGGGGCAAATAAATTTAATCAAATTTTTAATTAACAAAAAAGAGGAAACCAGTTACAATATAATCCCTCAATCCTATTGAAAGGTGGTTTCCTCTATGATTAGAATATCAGATTTTTATTCAATTGTAAAGACTTTTTTTAAAAATATTTTTTCCTTCAAACTTTCGTTTGAGCAACAATTTAAACTATTTATCATAAAGGCTTTTGAAATACTGTTTAGAGTTTATGTTAAAAAAGTTGATGACAACTTTTTTTATTCCAATGAAAGAAAGAATAGATTTAAAAGTAAAGGGTTTGTCAAAAGAACTGTCACTACTGCTTTTGGATATGTAACTTTTGAACGTCGAAAATATGTAGATAAGAAAACAGGCGTTTACTACTACATTGATGAAAAAATTGGACTTAAACGGTACAGACGGCTTTCTGAGGAGCTGATTTTTACCATACTTTTTGAATATCAGCATACTGCAGCTTCATTTGTTGCAAAGACTTATGCTGTTTCAAAAGCTACCGTGTATAATCTTGTCAATTCTTTTGAAATGCCAAAACTTGATATTGGAAGGTTTGAAAAGGATGATGATTCGCCAGTGTATATGGAAATTGATGAAGACCATATGAAATGCAGAAGAAGCAGAAATACATATATGAGGATGGTTGCTATACATCGTGGAATTGAGAAAGTCTGCAAGGACAGGAACAAGCTCATTGACAAGCATACAGTAATGTTCCCTACATCTGTATCGCTTGAGGAAGTGTCGGAGTATGTGCTTAACTATCTTGAAAAAAGATACAGTATGGATAAGAAAAAACTGATTGTGAACTCTGATGGCGGAAAATGGATAGACAGCTTCGTAGGAGAGCTTAGAATTTACAAGCCGGTACATATTTATGACAAGTTTCATCTGGTAAAAGCCATAGGCGAGATTTCCAAAAGGGATAAGGAAATATCAAAAAACCTTTACAAATGGCTTGAGAAAGATAATTTTACAGAACTTGAAAACTTTTATGAAACTTTTAAGGAAAAAGAAAATATAAGCCAGAGAAGAAAAGATCAAATGAAGATGCTGCTTAACCAGTATGAAAAGATAAGAAGAATCTATACAGAAAAAGATTACATAGGGTCAAGGACAGAACCTCTTGTATCCCATGAATGCTCAAGATTCCTTTCAAGCAGACCAAAAGCCTTTTCAAGAAAAAAGATAAAGAGAAGAGCAATATACCACACTTTCTTTGCAAACTACGGCAAGGACAGGGACAAGGCTCACAAACTGTATTTTAATGGGACAAGAGTGGGCTCAATGGAAAAAGTAATAGAAACAAGTTGTTTGCCAGATATTATTAGCGAAGCAGGAAAAGGGACAAATATTCCATATTTAAGAGGAGGAGAAAGTCTGATAAGGGAAGTTCTGAAGGAAATATCACAAAGCAGAATGATTTAAAAAAGACAGCCCAAAATTTTTATTATGTTATTTTGGCTGCCCCTATATTTTTTACTCTGTCAAAATCGTATATAATAATAGATTTTTATGCAAATTTATGCTAAAATAAAAAAGATGTTTTCCTTTGAACATAAAATTTGAACATAAGAAAAAAATAAAGAAAACGTAAATGGAAATTAGGACAATGAAAATAATTATCCTTTTCAAAAAATAAAGAGAAGAGGAGGTAAAAAACGTGAGATGAAATACATAAAGAGATCTTTGATTGTATTTATTTTTCTTCTAATGTCTTTATTTGCACTAAAGTTTTATATTTCAACTAAAAACTTTAGGGGCGTGCTGACTTCGATTTTGAAGAGCAGCGGACTGAATGTGGAATTTAGGAATGTCAAGTTGATTGGATTTAATAAAATTCAGATTGACAACTTAAAAGTTAAAGATCTTGCAGGAAATGTAGTTATTGATGCTAAAAAGACTACGGCTGGAATTAGTCTTCTTATGCCGACTAGGCTTAATAGAATTGATGTGTATAATGGAACTGTAAATTTGGAACGTAGAAAAAATGAAGATTTTAATATTTTTCACGTAATAAAAAAAGATCCAAAGAAACCTAAGACATTTGACACGACAAGCAGAATTGGGAAAATGCATATTCATAACTCAATTTTAAATTTTACAGATACAACTTATAGCAAGAAAATAAGAAAAACATTGAAAAAAGTAAGTGGAAGGCTAGAAGTAGCAAAATCACGTGGTTTTTCACTTTTTGCGAAAGGTTCTGGAAATAAGAATAAAGATGGAACGACTGAAATTCTAAAGGTTGAATTGAAGCAATTGATAAAGTCTAAGCAATCGATTTACTCAATGTTTGATAAAATAAAAAATAGTGATATAAGAAGGAAGGATGCACGTCTTAATTTTGGTTTTGAGAATGTCAGAATAACTGAGGAGCTGGGACAATATGCACAGGTTGATATGATAAAGGCAAAAGGCGGAATACTTACAGGTGCATTGAAAATGGAGCAGAATAAAATTGAAAAGAAAATACATGCTCTAGGAAGCCTGAAAATTAAAAATGGAAAGTTGTCTTATGTTGATTTTGACGGTGATATTGAAGGCGTTAATGCTGTAGTTGATATGAAAAAGGACAAAATTACAGTTAATGCAAATACTAAATTGAGTGAAAGTCCAGTAACTTTGACAATGGCATATTTCATACAGACTCAAAAAATGAATTTGAAATTAGTTGCAGATAAACTTCCATTTGATCAAGTTGCACGTTACAAAATAATTAAAGATGCAAAAATTGAAGCTGAAGGTGCAGTTTCAGGAAATCTTGAATTAAATATCGATACAAAGAGTAAAAAGGGAACGCTTGACGGTAAGTTTTCTTCAGATAATATAAGAATTTCAAACTCTGATTTTCAAAATGTAAAGACTAATATGAAAATTACAAATGAAAAGCTGACTTTAAGTGATACATCATTTATATTTAATCAAGAGTTTTCAGGGTTCAAAGTAAATGAGGATGTTAAAATTGGAAAATTTGTGTATGACCTGAAAAAGAAAACTGGGTCAGGAGATTATGTATTAAATAATCTTGGGTCTGATTTTGACATCAAAAAGATCACAGGAAGTGCAAAAATTTCTCCCAAAAATATTATAACAGGTACAGTAAGATCTAATGTCCTGAGAGGAAATTATACAGTAAATCCAAAAACTCAGACAGTTGTAGTTAATACAAGAAGCAGAGGATACTTCAATGTAAATTATGGTGGAAAATCTTATAAAATTAGTCCTGATGTTGACAATTTAGTTGCGAAGTTTAACAGTAAAAATGTACTTCGTTCTGGAATAATTAAGGCAAGAGTAAAGGATCTGTCAGTTCCTTTTATAAAAGCTATAAAGGTCAAGGTAAGAATTCGTAATGGAAATTACAGAATAAGCGGGACAGCAGGAATGAATGGCGGAGGAGTATTGAATATAAACGGGACAACAACTTCCGATATGAAACATTCATACTCCCTTAATCTGCCAAAAGAAGTTGATATTGCAAAGTTATTAAGGGCTAATGGATATAACTTTAACGGGCTTGACAAGGCAAAATTGCCTGCAACTGCAGAAGCCAGGGTTCATGGTGTAAATAATAAGTTTTCTGGAACTTATGAAATCCATAGCCCTTATGGCGAATATATGGGAAAGTATAAAAATTTGCATGCTAACGGTAAAATTAATGACTTGGCAAATTTGGATATGACAGTTAATGCAAAAGCAAGTGAATTACAATTTGAAAATCAGCGTTTGAGAAATGTAACAGGAAATCTTGAAATAAAAGATAATGTTGTTAATATTGCAAGTATAAGAAGTGAAAATTTGAATGCAAGTGGTAGATATGACATTAAATCTGGTAAAATGGATATAAATGCAAGATTAAAAAATTACATGTTTACTGATAATAATTTGCCATCTAAAATGAATGTAAAAATTGGAACATTAAATGCCAATTTGACAGGAACGGCAGATAAACTTTCTGGAAATTATGAACTTTATAGTCCTTATGGAGAATACGTAGTGGAATACGAGAAATTACATGCCAATGGTAAAATTAATAATTTATCAAAGCTGGATTTGACAGCCAATGCAAAAATGGATGAATTATGGCTTAATTATCAACGTTTAAAGGATGTAACGGCTAATCTTGAATTAAAGGACAATGTTGTGAATATTTTAAGCATTAAAAATGAGAATCTGAATGCAAGCGGTAATTACAATCTTAAAACCGGCAATATGAATATAAATGCAGGGTTAAAGGATTATATGCTTTATGACACTTCTCCATATAAAGTCAATTTAAAAGTTAAGAATTTGGATGCAAACTTAAAAGGAACAGTGAATAAACTTTCTGGAAATATAACAATACCATCTGCACCTACAACAATAAAATCAACTTATGTAGGGGATACAAATGCACATATCAGCATAAAAGATGGAATTATGAGATTTGATGATGTAACTTTGCGTGATAATAGATTAAGCGGAACTTATAATTTGGCTACAGGAATTTCAGATATTGGACTTGCTTTAAATGAGCCGGATATTCCAAAACTTTTAGAAATGAAGGATTTAACTTTCGGAACAAAATCAAATCTTAATCTTAAAGGAGATCTAAATAATTTTAATCTTGAAGGACAAATAGCTTTTGGAAATATGAGCTTTAAGACTTACAAGATACCGCATATTGTTGCAGATATTAAATATTCTAACGGAAATATTGACAAACTGTTTAAATATGGGACATTTGATTTGCAAAAATTAAGATTTATTGGAGATAATCAGGAAACTTTGTTTGAAACGCAGACTAAATTTGACTTGGCAAATGTAAATATAGATTATCAGCTGGAAAAACAGAAATTTTCGCTTGATTCAATACAGGATCTGAAGGACAAGGGATACAGTGGAGATATAGACTTTGGATTTATGTATCGTGGAAGTTTTGATAAATTTATATCTGGAGTTAAAATAAAGGCGGATTCGATTAAACTTAGCGGATTTCCAGTGAAAAATGTGGATATTGATTTGCAGGCTAATGAGAAGTCTTTGAATATTGGGCAGTTTTATCTGGAATATGAAAATAATCCACTTCTTTTAAATGGATATGTTCAATTTACACCAGTAAAATATAATGTTTCTATGCTTGCCAAGGATTTTAACCTGGATTTTCTGGGAATTGATAAAAATATAGCGCAGGCAGGAGGAATTGCGAATGTAGATGCGATTTTCTCTAATGAGGCTACAACAGGTCATATTCTGCTTAATAATTTTAATTATAAGACAAAAGACCAGTTGACGCTTGTAGATAATGTAAATGCCAATATCGATCTGAAAAATAGTAAACTTATAGTAAACCGTTTGGATGGAGGATATAACGGAGGAACTTTTAAAGTGACTGGAGATCTGGATGTTCCGACAATTCCTGCAGATTTTATGAAAACTAAACGATTAGAACTTGGAAAATTTGAATTAAATGCGGATCTTAATAATGTTGGACTTCATTATGGAACTGGAATAGATTTTGCACTTAGCGGAAATGCAATATTTACAGAAAATAGATTATTTGGAGATCTTGTGGTAAATAATGCTCAAATACGTGAAATTCCAGATTTTAATTCATCAAAAGCTAATACAACGGAATCGCAAAAGGCTAAGAAGGAGCAAGACAAGTCAATTGTAGAAGGAATTGTAGAAGAGGTAATTGACAAAATAATGAAGCAGTATACGATTAATATAGGTGTACAAGCTGGAAATAATGTAAAAATTAATATTCCAAATGTAAGTCTTGTAAAAAATATAAAGGGTACAGTAAAAGGTTCATCTGAAATTACTTATGATGATGGTCAAATTGGGATAGATGGAGAGTATGGAATTACAAAAGGGTCATTTTCAGTAAATGGAAATGATTTTAAGATTGATGGGGCAGAAATAAGATTTGTACCGTCAATTAACGGTGTTACAGCTTCTGTATCAGATCCATTTGTAGTTTTTGATGCCAGTACAAAAGTAGATGGCGACAGAATAGAGATAAATGTAAGTGGAAATGTAAGCAATCCTGAAATAAGATTTTCATCTTCTTCTGGAAAAACAAGAGAGGAAATAATATCAATGCTTGCACTTAATACTTTAGTTGGAAATAGTGGAAAACCTGGTGAAAATGGAGATAATTCAGTAGATGGGCTGGTAGTGGCAGGATCTTTGGTTAATACTGCATTAAACGAGCTTTTTCTTTCATCAGTGACTGGAAAGATCAAGGATGCATTGGGAATGTCCAAGTTTGCTGTTTCTACAAATGTTGACCGTTCTAATAAGACAGGAGAATATAGTGCCGCAACTACGCTTACATTACAGGATAATTTATACAAGGATAAGCTATTTTGGAATGCCGCATTTAAATTTCCATATCAGACTTCTAAAAGTGATGAAAAAAATCCAATTGGATATAATGCATGGCTAAGTTACAGTGTTTCAAATGGACTAGACTTGAGAGCTGGAGGAGAAAGTTTTAAAAGATCCAGTTCTAGCGCAAGCATGGGTAACGGTTCAAGGATAAACTATTACTTTGGAGTTGATTTTTCAACAAAAGCTGATACATTCGGAGATATTCTGAAAAAGATATTCAAGAAGAAAAAATTAGATACACTAAAAAAATAGGAGGAAAAATGTCAAAACGAAAGGTAAAAAATAAAATTTATGCTTTGATTATTGTGGTAACGTTGTTTGTGTCTGTAAATAACTTATCGCAAGCTGAAGAAAAAAGCACAGTAGCTGGAATGATGCTGGCGGATAATGCAGGTAGAATATCTACTAAGCAGGAACTGGACGACGAAGGGCTTTCAGATATTAAGAGCAGATATTCTGCTGAAGAAGTGGAAATAGGTAATGAACCTGGAAGCAAAAGAGTTAAAAGAAACAGAAAAAATGCAGCACGTCAAGCAGCAAAAGGAAAAGGTAAAACAAATAATGTATTTGAAGCTGATAGAGAAACAAGAGATGATTTAAAAGTTGGTTCAATTGAATTTTCAAACTTAAAGGAATTATCTCCAGACTACCTGTTATCAAAAATAACTGTAAAATCAGGAGATAAATATACAAATAAAGATCTTAGTGATATTTATCTTGAATTAAAGAGAACAGGATATGTGGCAGATGCGAATGTTTATCCGAAAATTCGAGGAAATACTGTAAATATTACGGTTGAAGTTTCAGAAGTTGAAAATGCCGCAGCGCTTATGCAAAGAAAACAAATACAGGAAGAAATGAAAAAGGAAACAGACTTTACTATATCAAGTGTTGATATTGAAGGGTTGCAAGCTCGTAGTAAAGATAAGGAAAAATATTTAAAGAGTTTGCCAATTAAGCCGGGAGATATTTTCATACCGCAAAAGGCAGTTGATGGAGGGCAAAAAATATTTGACACCGGGTATTTCTCATCAGTTGAACCAAAAACTGACAGAAAAGCTGATAATACTATTTCAATAGTTTATGAAGTAAAGGAAAATCCAGTTGTTCAAAACATAACTTTTGAAGGAAATACACTTTACAAGGATGCAGAGCTGGAAAAAGCCTTAGGTATAAAAAGAGGCGAAATCTTAAACGGTAACTTGTTAAATCCTGATGAAAATGGAATATTAAAATTATATAACAAAAATGGATATACTGTCGCAAGGATTGAATCAATAAATGTTTCAAATGAAGGGAATATAAAAATAGGATTATCGGAAGGAGTTGTAGATTCTGTAGAATTTGAAAAAGCTTCTACTAGAAAAGACAATGAAAGACAATCTGAAAGACGGTCTGTTTTAAGAACAAAACCTTATATATTTGAAAGAGTTCAAAAAATAAAACCTGGACAAATTTTCCAAACTAAAAATATAAAGGAAACAGTGGAAGAACTTTATAGAACAGGAATGTTCACTTCAATAGAGCCAGTTCTTGAAGGAAAAGAAGATGATCCAAATGCAAGAGTTGTAAAATTGCTTGTGGAAGAACGTCCAACTACAACAATCAATGGAAGTATTTCTTACGGAACTTCAGTTGGTTTAGTAGGAGAACTTAAATTATCAGATTCAAACTTCTTGGGAAGAGGACAAGATGCCGCAATTACTTTATCAGCATCAAATAAAGGAGATAAAACATTTGATATTAGCTGGTTTGATCCTTGGTTAAGAGGAACTGAACGTGTTCAATTGGGAGGAACAGCCTACTGGAATGTGTCAGTTGATGATAATGCTGATCCAGATGAAGTGGAAAAAGTTAAGAAGATTGGAACTCGTTGGACAATTGGTAAAGGGCTTAACAGTGACCTTTATGTAAGAATGGCAGCAAGATATGACCATTATGAAGAATTGTTCTCAAATAAAAAAGTAAATGATAAGTATAACTTATTTGCAATAGGACCATCATTAATTTATGATACAAGAAATAATCAATATAGTCCTACAAAAGGAATCTATACTACACTTTCTTACGAAAGAGGAGAACTTCTAAGAGATCCTAGAAGTTATGACCAGTTTGAAGCAGATTTAAGAGCTTACCATAAAACATTCTTTGGTGATAAAAACGTAATGGCATATAGAGTAGCTTGGGGATCAACAGGAAGTGGAACTCCAGAAGCTTTAAGATTTAGTATTGGTGGAGCAGAATCAGTTCGTGGATATGATTATGGAGCATTTGATGGATATGACAAATTCCATGCAACTATTGAAAATAGAACTAAAATTAATGATACATTACAGTTAGTGGCATTCTTTGATATTGGTAACGCTTGGCAGAATGAGTCAAGAGATCCGATTACTGGTAAAAAAATCTATAAGCCAAACAGAAAGGCGGCACATGACTTTAAAGATCTTAAAAAAGGTTATGGAGTTGGGGTAAGATTGAATACGCCAATTGGACCGTTAAGATTTGATTATGGTTGGCCTATGGATCCTGAGAAAAAAGGTGAGAAAAAAGATAAGGGTAAATTCTACTTTAGTTTCGGGCAATCATTCTAATTTTTTCAGACAAGTAAAAATAGACCTGTTCGATAACTATGCAAACTTCGGGTTTAATAAATAAAATATCCTGAAGCAAGGAGTCTTACCCTTGTGTGAGAAAAAAATTTAAAAATAATTATGTGGGATGATTGATTTCATCCCTATAATTTTATAAAAATTTTATAAATTTTTGTAAATGGCTATATAGGAGGTATTCAAAATGTATAATATAAAAGAAGTTGCGGAATTAATTAGTGGAAAAATAGTTGGAAATGAAAATTTGATTTTTAAAAGATTAGCTCCATTTTTTTATGCGACAGAAGATGAGTTGACTTTTGCAGCGGATGAAAAAATGTTGAAAAGTATTGATAAGTGTACTGCCGGTGCAATAATTGTTCCACCGTTGGAAAATTTACCGAAAGATAGAACGTATATTGTAGTTGAAAAAAATCCGAGAGAGTTGATGCCAATTTTGCTTAACTTTTTTAAACCGAAAGTAAAACCTTTTGAAAAACCGATAGAAGATTCAGCAATAATTGATGAAACAGCGAGTGTCTCAAAAATTAATACATACATTGGACATAATGTAAAAATTGGGAAAAATGTTGTAATTTATCCAAATGTTTCGATTTTTGAAGGTACAGAAATTGGAGATGGGACAATTATTTATTCGAATGTTACAATTAGAGAATTTTCTAAGATTGGGAAAAAATGTATTTTTCAGCCAGGTGCAGTTATTGGGTCTGATGGATTTGGATACATAAAAGTGAAAGGCGATAATGTGAAAATCGAGCAAATTGGACATGTTATCTTGGAAGATGAAGTGGAAATTGGAGCGAATACTTGTGTTGATAGAGGAGCGATTGGAGATACAATTATAAAAAAAGGTACGAAAATTGATAATTTGGTTCATATCGCTCATAATGATGTGATAGGTTCTAATTGCTTTATTATTGCACAAGTGGGAATTTCTGGAAGTGTGGAAGTTGGAGATAATACGACTCTTGCAGGACAAGTTGGAGTGGCTGGACACTTGAAAATTGGAAATAATGTAGTAATTGCTGCAAAATCAGGTGTTACAAATGATGTTCCTGATGGAAAACAAATGTCAGGATTTCCTTTGAGAGACCACATGGATGATTTGAGAGTGAAAATGTCGATGGGAAAAGTGCCTGAACTTGTAAAAAGAGTTAAAAAATTAGAAAAAAAATTGGAAAATCAGGAAAAATAAAAAATAATAATGAATTTCTGTCACTATTCACTAAAATTTCAAAACTCCCTTGACTTATTAATTCAAATGATGTAGAATAAATAATAAAGAACAAAGTAATATTATAAATAGAGAGAGAAGGGAGTTATAGATGAAAAAATTACTGTTAGGGATGCTTATGCTTTTATGTTTAGTTAGTTGCGGATCAGGGCCTAATGACACAGTTTCAAAATTTATTAATAACATAAAGGCTGGTAAGCCAAAAGAGGCGGCCAAATATGCTATTGATGATGGTTTTGAAGGAAATTTGGAAATAACTTATACTAATAAGACCCAAGAATTGCTTTTTAAAACATTATTGAAAAATCTTGAATATAAAATAATCGGAACAGAAAAACAGGATAATGATACTACTATCGTAACTGTAGAAGTAACAAATTTAGATGTACAAAAGGTATTTTTACAAGTTTTTCAAAAAATGTCACAAGAAGTTTTTACAAACAAAGATTCTAAACCGCTTTCAGTTGAAGAAAGATTTAAACAGGAACTTGAAGCAAAAGATAAGCCAAAAACAAAAAATACAACTAAATTTGTAGTTAAGAAGACTCCGCAAGGGGAAAAAGTAGTTGTTACAGCTGAAAATATTGATGTATTGCTTGGTAAACTTAACACAACATTATTAAATCTGGGAAATCTTGGAAAAACTGAAAATGAAACAGCAGTAGAATTACCAGAAACAGGACCTTCAACAGGAGTATCACAAAAGCCTGAAGAACTTAGAAATCAAAACAAATAATTAAAAAGCAATCTTTCTTTTACTATTTAAAAGTTAGGTTGTTTTTTTATTTTTCAAAGATAAAAATAAATATATATAAACTTGTTTATAAGAACTGTAATGTATAATAAGTTATCATTTAAGGTTAGAAGATTTATAAAATGATGCATACTGTAGTTTTAAAAAAGTTTCGTCATAAACTTAAAAAGTTTTTTGTCTTTTATAAATAGAAAGTAAAATAAAAAAAGATTGATGAAATGATAAAAATATAGTATAATGTTATCACAGGTTAATAATTATCTGTGAGATCTGCTGAAATGTATAAAATAATTTACATTCACAGGAAATTCCTATTTTTTATAAGTAGGAGCAATTTAGAGGAGATTTTTAGGAAAAAATTTTTTAGAAAAGAAAGGTGATTAATTATGAAAAAAACATTAATTGGTTTATTTCTAGTTTTAGGAGCAGCTTCATTTGCAGATGCAGGAAAAGTAGAAGTTAAAGGTGGAATAGATTTTGGTGGAAAATACCATTATGAAAAAGATTGGAGAACTCAAAAAACTAAAAACAGTTCAGGAGAAATTGGAGTTGAATACAGAAACGAAGTAGTTCCTGGATTAGAAGTTGGAGGAGGTACAGCTTTCCAATTCCACAAAGACTTAAAAGATAAAGTAAAAGGACAAAATGAAAAAAACTATAACTCTGTTCCAGTGTATGCAACAGCTAAATATACTTTTGACACACAAACAGTTGTAAAACCTTATGTTAAAGGTGATTTAGGATATTCATTCAACAGTGGAAACCATGACTATGGTGTTTTAGGAAAATTCAAAGCTAAAAATGGATTATACTACGGAGTAGGTGGAGGAATCAACTTCAACAACGTAAACGTAGAACTTATGTATAAAGAAAACCAAGGTGAATACAAATACGAAGGACCTGTAAGAGTTAATTCTAAATATGATGCTAATTACAGAAGAGTATCTCTTGGTGTAGGTTATAATTTCAACTTAGGAAATTAATAAGAGCTTAGTATTTTAATAATAATAAAAAATAATTTTTTGCTACTACGAAATGTAGTAGCTTTTTTTGTATAAATTTTTAAAAATAATTTCAATTCTTTATTTTTTTGTGATATAATAATAAACATGAATAAGTGTATAAATAATTTTTGCTATTTTCCATTTGGATAGCGGGTTTGTTATAAATTTCTTTTAAAGAATTAAAATTTTTTCTAGAAAACAAATAAAATATATTTAGATGGAGTTTAGCATTAAAATAGAAAGGAAGATGACAATATGAAAAAAGTATTTTTAATGATGCTATTAGCCACGGTGTTTATTGTTGGATGCGGTAAAAAGGCTAATGATGGCAATGTCATAAAAATTGGAGTTATTGCACCGCTTACTGGGAATTATGCACAATATGGAGTAGCGGTAAAAGAAGGTGTGGAACTGAAGGTTGATGCTATTAATAATGCAGGTGGAATCAATGGTAAAAAAATTGAACTTATAACTGCAGATAGTAAGGGAGATGTTCAGGAAGCAGTAAATGCCTTTAAAAAGATGGTTTCACAAGATAAAGTTAATGTTGTGATTGGAGAAGTTGTATCGGCTACTTCACAAGCTATTTCAGGACTTGCGCAACAGGCAAAAGTACCTTTAATTTCAGCAACAGCTACAAGCCTTGATGTTACAAAGGGAAAAGATTTTGTATTTAGAACAACATTTACAGATCCTTATCAAGGGACTGCCACTGCGAAATATGCAAAATCTAAAGGTATAAAATCAATTGCAATATTGACAAACTCTTCAAATGACTATTCTGTAGGAATTGCAAATGCATTTAAGGCACAAGCTGCAAAAGATGGAATAACTATTACTGAAGAAAAATATACAAATGATGATAAAGACTTTAAAGCAATTTTGACAAAAGTAAAAGGACAAAATCCACAAGCTATTTTTATACCTGATTATTACAATACAATTGGGCTTATTATCTCACAAGCTAAAGATTTGGGAATTAATGCACAGTATCTTGGTGGAGATGGATGGGATGGAATCCAGACTAACTTTGGAAAGGTTGCAGAAGGAGCAATTTTTGCAAGTCAATTTGCACCAGATGACAAGGCTGAAAATGTTCAGAAATTTATGAAGGCTTACAAGGCTAAATATAACAAAGAGCCAATAATGTTTGCGGCACTTGGTTATGATACTGTAGAAATTGTAGAAACTGCTTTAAAATCTACAAAGGATTTATCAGGAACATCTATAAGGGAAGCTATGAATAATGTAAGCGGTATTGACCTGGTAACTGGTAAATTAAAATTTGACGCTGATAGAAATCCTGAAAAGGCGGTTACATTTATCCAAGTAAAAGGTGGAAAACTTACATTAAAGGAAAAATTCTAAAAGTAAAAGAATTTAAGGAAATAAGAAACTGGAAACAAAAATTTTAAGTAAATTATTTTTAAATATAAAAATAAATTTTATAAAGGAGAACAATTATGAAAAAGATATTATGTTTAATTTCATTATTGGCATTGTTTGTACTTAGCTGCGGAGCTAAAACTGCAAAAGATAAAAATGTTATAAAAGTTGGTGTTATTGGAGCTTTGACTGGAAATGTAGCGCAATATGGAACAAGTACAATTAATGGATTTAAGTTAAGAGTAAAGGAAATAAATGCCGCTGGTGGAATTAACGGTAAAAAAATCGAACTTGTTGTGGCAGATAGTAAGGGAGATGCACAGGAAGCAATCAATGCATTTAAAAAAATGGTTTCACAAGATAAAATTGATATTTTTATGGGAGAAGTTACATCTGGACCATCTCTTGCAATTGCACCGCTTGCACAACAAGCAAAAATTCCTATGATTACAGCAACTGGAACTGCATTTGATATTACAAAAGATAAAGATTTTATATTTAGAACAACATTTACAGATCCTTATCAAGGTGTTATCGTTGCAAAATATGCAAAAGCAAAAGGTTATAAAAATATTACAGTATTGACTAATACAGGTAGTGATTATTCTGTTGGACTTGCAAATGCATTTAAGGAACAAGCTAAAAAAGAAGGAATCCAAGTTAAAGAAGAACAATATACTGCTGATGACAAAGACTTTAGAGCATTGCTTACAAAAGTAAAAGGATATAATCCTGAAGTAATTTTTGTACCTGATTATTATAATACAATTGGATTAATTTTGACACAATCAAAAGAACTTGGAATAAACGCTCAATTTATGGGTGGAGATGGATGGGATGGAATCCAAACTAACTTTGGAAAAGTTGCTAATGGAGCAATTTTTGCAAGTCAATTTGCACCAGATGATCCTGACCAACATGTTCAAAAATTCATTGCTGAATATAAAAAGGAATATAAAGCTGATCCAATTATTTTTGCGGCTTTAGGATACGATACTGGAACAATTTTAGAAACTGCATTGAAAAATGTAAAAGATCTTTCTTCAAAAGATGAAATTAAAGATGCAATTAAGAACTTTACTGGAACAAATCTTGTTACAGGTTCATTAAAATATGATTCAGAAAGAAACCCTGAAAAGAAAGTTACATTTATTGAAGTAAAAGATGGAAAACTTACATTAAAAGAAAAATTCTAAAATAATAGAATTATTCATAAATTAGAGAAATTTAAAATTTAACAAAACAGATATTTTGAAGCAAGGGGTTAAAAACCCCTTGTTGAAATAAAAAAATTCAGATTGTCGAATACATCTAAATATGGAAAGTAATAATTATTATAAAGTTCGGTTGTTGGGGATTTTTTCTTTCTTCTAGCAATCGAGAACTTTTTTTATCAAGATTTTTTATTTAATAATTTAGAATTTAATAAAATGAATATACGTAAGCAGCTTTAAGATTATATGGAAATTTGAGTAAAATTGAATATAGTTTTTAGGTTGCCTAAGTATTAAAATATAAAATAAAAATAAACTGTATAAGTGGAAAGTATAGGAGTTTTAAATATGTTAAAGAGTTTTATTGAACAAACTATTAACGGACTGCAAACTGGAAGTATTTATGCCCTGATTGCTTTGGGATATACAATGGTTTACGGAATCGTTAAACTTATAAATTTTGCACACGGTGATATACTTATGGTAGGAGCTTATGTTACGCTTATCGCTGTGTCAAATGGGATGCCATTAATACTGGCTATTTTTTTGTCAATCATTTTTTGTGCGATCTTAGGAGTTGTAATCGACTTTTTTGCATATCGTCCGATTAGGAATGCGCCTAAGATTTCAGCGTTGATTACAGCGATTGGAATGAGTTTCTTGCTGGAAAGTCTGGCACTTATAATATTTGGAGCAAATCCGAGAGTTATTGATCCAAAATATATACCGGCATTTTTATCAAATGATAATAAAATGAAGCTAGGATTTTTGGAAATTAGTACGCTTACAATATTTGTAATTGTAATCACAATAATATGCATGGTAGCTTTAAATTTATTTATTAAAAAGACAAAATTGGGAAAAGCTACAAGAGCGGTTTCACAAGATACAGGAGCGGCACAGCTTATGGGGATTAATGTAAATAGAACTATTGCCATAACATTTGCTATTGGTTCTGGACTTGGTGCATTGGGTGGAGCATTATATGCGATTGTTTATCCGCAAATTGAGCCATATATGGGAATGCTGCCAGGACTGAAGGCATTTATTGCGGCTGTATTTGGAGGAATTGGAAGTATTCCTGGAGCTATGGTTGGAGGATATGTTTTAGGACTGCTTGAAGCATATGTAAAAGGATCATCGCTTACAACTTGGGCAAATCCGATTGTATTTGGGGTGCTTATATTAATATTGATTTTTAGACCAAATGGATTGTTTGGAAAAAATATGAAGGAAAAAGTATAATTGGAAGGGAGGAAAATGGAAAATGGAAAAAAATAATAAAGAAGAAAAAATAAAAAATATAGCTAGTTTAGAAAAAAAACAAGATGAACAGCCTAAAAAAAGTAAAGAAGCAAAAAATTACAAATGGAAAGACTTGAATTATTTTAACAAGTTAAACGTGAAAAATTATGTTGCTACATTTCTTTTGATAGTTGTATTTTATTTTGTTCTAAGTTTTACTTTTAATCCAAATGACCCTTTCAGCTATACAAAGGGAATTTATATAAATATCCTAATTTACGTGTTATTTTCAGTAAGTTTAAACATAACAGTCGGACTTATGGGACAGCTTAACTTGGGACAAGCTGGATTTATCGCAATAGGTGGATATTCAGCGGCATTTATTTCTAAAATATTGGCAAGCTATAATTTACCGCCATTTTTACAATTAATTTTAGTATCACTGTTTGGTGGATTAGTTGCAGCTGTATTTGGATTTTTAGTTGGTGGAAGTACACTTAGACTAAGGGGAGATTATCTTGCAATTATCACGCTTGCATTTGGAGAAATTGTAAAATATATTATTCAAAATTTGGACTTTTTAGGTGGAGCGACTGGACTTAACAATATTCCACCACTTTTGAGTTTTTCAAATACATATTTCATTGTAGTTATTTCAATTGTTATAATTGCGATGGCTATGACTTCTCGAAAGGGGAAAGAAATTCTGTCAATTAGGGAAGATGAAATTGCGGCTGAAAATATTGGAATTGGATTAAATCGTGTAAAACTTTATGGATTTGCATTTTCAGCATTTTTTGCTGGAGTTGGAGGGTCACTGTTTGCACATAATGTGGGAATTTTGACACCTGATAAATTTGGATTTTTATTCTCTATAGAAATTCTTGTTATGGTTGTGCTTGGAGGACTTGGAAGTATTACGGGAGCGATTGTTGCTGCGGTAATTTTGACATTATTAAATGAAAAATTAAGAGATGTTTCACAATTTAGATACTTAGTTTATGCAATTATATTGATTTCATTGATGATTTTCCGTCCAAAGGGAATTTTTGGAACAAAAGAATTTACATTTGCAGGAACAAAAAGAAGAATTAAGCGGATTAGAGATCATAAAAATAGCAAAAATGAAAGTGATGAAAATTAAAATTAAGTATTTTTAATAAAATAAAAAAAAGAAGTAAAATAGGAGATATAAATATGTCATTATTAAAAACGACAGATTTGGGAATATCTTTTGGAGGGCTAAGAGCAGTTGATGATGTAAATGTTGAAATAAAAGAAGGCGAGCTAGTTGGGCTGATTGGACCGAATGGAGCTGGAAAAACAACAATATTTAACTTGCTTACAGGTGTTTATAAACCTACAGACGGGGATATTTCTATAAATCAGATTAGTATAAATAAGAAAACTACTCCACAAATAGTTGCTTTAGGAGTTGCCAGAACATTTCAAAATATTAGGCTGTTTAAGGAACTAAGCGTATTAGACAATGTAAAGCTGGCATTTAACAATAGTATGAATTATAATACTTTTGAAGCGATTTTTAGACTTCCTAGATTTTGGAAGGAAGAAAAGGAAGTGACAGATAAGGCGCTTGATTTGCTGGATATTTTTGACATGGCTGAAATGGCGAATATTACTGCTGGAAACTTGTCTTATGGACAGCAAAGAAAACTGGAAATAGCAAGAGCTTTGGCTACAAATCCTAAATTGCTGCTGCTAGATGAGCCGGCGGCTGGAATGAATCCGAATGAAACGAAGGAATTAATGAATACAATTAGCTTTATAAGAAATAAGTTTAAAATTGCAATTTTGTTAATTGAACATGATATGGATCTGGTAATGGGAATTTGTGAAAGATTATATGTGCTAAACTTTGGAAGAATCATTGCTTCAGGGCTTCCGGATGAAATTCAGAATAATAAGGAAGTTATCACAGCTTATTTAGGAGAATAAAATGAATTTGAGCTGCAAAATTAATAAAATTAGCAAAAAGGAGGAAATGTGAATATTTTAAATGTAAATGACTTAAATGTCTACTATGGCGGAATTCATGCTATAAAAAACATTTCATTTCAAATAAAAAAAGGTGAAATCGTTTCCCTAATTGGTGCAAATGGAGCTGGAAAAACATCCACACTTCACGCTATTTCAGGGCTTGTACCAATAAAATCAGGAGAAATTTCCTTGAGCGGAGAAAATATAACCAATGCTGATGCCTATAAGCTTGTCAGCCGTGGAATGGCACATGTTCCAGAAGGCCGTAGAATCTTTACAGAGCTGACTGTGCTGGAAAACTTGGAAATGGGAGCATACACAAGAAATGATGTGGAACAAATAAAAAAAGACATGGAACACATGTTCTCGCTATTCCCAAGACTTGCTGAACGTAAAAAGCAATTGGCAGGAACAATGAGTGGAGGAGAACAGCAAATGCTGGCAATGGCAAGAGCTTTGATGTCAAATCCTTCATTATTATTACTGGATGAGCCGTCAATGGGGCTAGCGCCACTATTAGTGCAGGAAATCTTCAACATCATTGAAAAAATCAACAAGGAGGAAAATGTAACTGTATTGTTGGTAGAACAAAATGCCAATATGGCGCTTTCAATCGCAGATAGAGGATATGTTCTGGAAACTGGGAAAATCATTTTGGAAGGAACAGGGAAGGAACTGCTTACAAATCCTGAAATTAAGAAGGCCTATTTGGGAGGATAAAAAAGAATATTTGTTTTTAAGAACTGTCTTGAAAAGTTTACGGGCTTTTTGAGATGGTTTTTATTTTGAAGAATTTTTTTGGAAAGTATGAATTTTGAAAAATAAAAAACTGGGAGAAATCCCAGTTTAACACTATTTCTATTTAAGTAGCGAAATAATTACTAATTTCATTGCAAGGAGTCAAGACTCCTAACAGGATGTTTTTCTGTACTAATTCAATAAAGTATATCCTTGTGAACTCATCGCAGCTTGAACTTCTCCAGCGTTATTATATTTTTCTGAAGAAAAAGAGTTAGACTTTATTTCTTCATAAGAAGTAATATTGTTATTTTTATCTAAAACTATGTTCCCAATTTCAACTGGTTCAAAAGATTCAGTATTGCCAAGAAATCCAGCAAATGTGTTTTGAATGAAATATTTAACTGATAAATTTCCATTTTCATCCTGTTTGTAATAAATTCCTGCTAAATTAGGATTATCGGAAGAATTCTCATCTTTTTGCAATTCAATTTTTCTTTGTGCAAGTTTTGTAATATAATTTTTCAAATCTTTTACTTGATTAGCATTTTTAGCATATTCAAGAAGTCCATTGACTTTTATTTTAAATTTACTGTTTTGAGGACGAATCTTTAATTTTTTTGCTACATCTTTATTATAAGAAACTTCAACATCAATCGTATCTCCATTTTGTATTCCTTCAGTTTTGGAAAAATTAAATGTAATTCCCCCTTCTTTTGCAAACTCTTCCTCTTTTTTAGGTTTTTCTGTATTGCTATTTGCAGTTTCTAGCGGAAATTCAGGATTTTGATAATTTGTTATTTTCCCGCTTCCAGAAGCTCCATCGATTCTAACTGTATAATATTTATTAAAGTCAAAATTTTGCAAAAATATGAAATTTGCGCAAATGTAGTATAATGCAATAATTCCAACTATAGCTATTCCAATAGCTGTATATTTTTTCTTTTTTTCAGGATCTATTGCATTTATTTTTTTAGCTCCGTTATTCCATTCTGATTTTATATCTTCAATTTCTATATTTTTTCCTCTAAAAATAACAAAATAATTAGTTATTACCGAACCTAATGAAGTTATGAAAGTCAATGCTAAAGAAAATTTTATTAAACCAAAATTTGGTGCTGAGCCTGTAGCTGCTCCAAACATACCTGATAAAGAAGTTAATGCTTTTATAAGTCCATGCACTGCATACATTTCTAAAAGTCCAAATATTATAAATCCACCAATAAAATAACAATTTAGATTTTTTAATTTTTCTATTTTATTTTCTTTTTTTGCCTTTAGATAAATCAAAGCAGCAGCCACAATTACAGCAATTACTATTAAATTTAAAATCCCTTGCATTGTTTTAGCTGTTGAAAAGAAATCCATCCCTTTTCCCAGTAAATTTGCACCACTACTAAACAAATTATCTAAAGATCCTGAACTAGCTTCTGAAGCAGCTTTTTTTGCACTAAGGTACAAACTTAAACCTTTTATTCCAGTATAAAGAAGTATAACTGAAGCGGCTGCAGTCAGCCAGAATAATATTTTCAAAAAAAGTTTATTATTTTCATTATCTTTTTGTAGAATATTATCTAAGAATCCTGATTGTGAAATATTTCCAGAATTATTATTTGCATTTGAATTTTGATTATTTGTTTTATTTTCTGTATTATTATTATCCATTTTTCCTCCTATTTTTAACATAAACAAAATAATTTTAAAATAAATTATTTTTCATATTTTCGTATTATCTCAACAAATTTTTGTTCTTCTTTGTTTAAAAGGTTATCTGTGTTGTATCTTCCTTGATACCAGCTTTTTTTAGAAAAATAGTTAGCATATTCAAGATTTTTTGTAAATATGTATCCTTTTTTAGCAAATAATGTATTTCTTATGTATCCCAATTTTTGTTTTGAAAAAGTTTTTAAAATATTTTCATTATTTTTATGCATAACTTCATCATAAACTCTGTCCAATGTCGCCAAATCCTCATCCTGACCAGACTGTGCTGGTGGATTGGCTGGATTAGTTGTATTTGCTGAATTTGTTGCATTTGGAGCAGGAGCGGCAGGCTGTCCTGATTGTCCTGGAACTGGAGTTGTAGCAGCAGGAGTGGCACTTTCTCCAGTAGCTGACATTATTCTTCTAAATAAAGTCATTCCATTTTCAAGCACCATATTAATTTCACTTAATTTTCTAACTCCAGACAATATTTCGCTTTTTTGTTTTTTAGAATCAAGTTTATATCGTGTTTCAGAAACTTCTCCAGTTGAGTTGTCAAAGCTATAGTAAATTTTATAAACTCCGCCATTTTCTCCAACTACTCCGCTTACATATTTTTGATAATCTTCTTCTTTTACTTCCAAATCCTTCAAAGTTTTTCCATCTTTTTTAATTTCTCCATCCAAAGTTACAAAATCCATTGAATACGAGTCTTTATCATATTTTGTAGCAACCTTTACAATTTTTCGGTTATCGATAGAAGCAGGATCATCAGAATAATCTACGACAGTTGTTACATTATTTTCAGTTTGAGTAAGCTG
Organism: Leptotrichia wadei; assembly: GCF_007990445.1. Lineage (NCBI taxonomy): Bacteria > Fusobacteriati > Fusobacteriota > Fusobacteriia > Fusobacteriales > Leptotrichiaceae > Leptotrichia > Leptotrichia wadei. The sequence goes on along the minus strand of NZ_AP019841.1, from coordinate 2,047,240 downwards.
CATAAGTTTTCCTTCCTCATAAACTTGCACTTTCTTCGTTCCAGTCAATTTATAATTTATTTCAGTTTCCCCTTGCAATTTTCCATTACTTACAAAGAAATATCCGCTTTTTTGTGGAAGATCAAATGTAATTTTTCCTGTAAAAATTGCTCCTTTATAATAGATAAAATCGTTGTCAACCCTAAAATCAGTTGAATTTAATGCAACCGTAGCTCCTTGTGGATTTTGCGGCTTTGTATAAGTAGCTGATTGATATCTAGTATCTTTTGCATTATTATCCTTATTTTGGTTTGAACAAGATGCTATAAATGCCAAAATAAGAATTACTATTGATAGTTTTTTCATATTTAAATATTTCCTTTCTTTAGCAGTTTGTGGACTGCTCATATTTATAATTTTTATTTGACAATCCCAAATTTTCTTTTCAAAATTCTATCAAAATTATTTAATTTCATCAGTAAATGGCAATTTTTTGTAGTCTGCCGCTTCAAAACCAAAATAGTTTTTTACAGTTTTCTCAAAAAATCCGACATTTTCAAAGCCAAGCTCAGATGATTTTGAGTAACCTGTTCCACGCATTTCTACAGTATAGTTTTTTTCAAAATTTAATTTTGTACCTGCATTAAAGTATGTTTTATGATTAGCTTTTAACTTTTTATTGAAAAATTTATATGGCGCTACATTATCACTTCTTCCCCAAGTGTATCCAAGAGCTACATCATTGTATTCTTTTCCGTTAATATTACAAACTTTATAAAATCTAAAAAATTCTCCCGCTCCAGAACCGTGGTCTCCACCAATAGATGTAATTCCTGTGCAATAGCTTCCTTTTTTTGTTACAATTGTTTGTCCGAATGCAAAACTTCCTAATAATAATCCGACTAATAATAATTTTTTCATTATTTTCACTTCCTTTTTTGTTTATTAAATTTTTTTATCTAAATTTTTTACCAAAATTTTCCATTTTTTTGTCGATTTTTCCGTCTTTGTGATATATTCTCCGCTTCTTCTCTTAATTTTTCTTTTGTTTCATAATCTCCTGTTTCATATTGGTTAAGAGTAATATCATCCTGTTCCTTATAAAAGTAATCCCTTGTATTTTGTACTGTATCAGCAACTTTACTTACACCGAATAAAAGTTTATAAAGAATATAAAAAAACAAGAAGCCAAGACCGTATGTCATAAGAAATCCATACCATATTAATTTTAAAATTAGCATTACATATTTTTTAGGCGTCATAGATTCTTCCAAGCCTATATTTTTAGGCGATTTTAAAAAGCTGTTATTTGCTACAATAAAAAATGTAAGATGGATAATCATTGTTATAATAAATCCTACTAAATATCGAAAAGTTTCAGAAGATGTACTAAATCCAAAACTTTTACGAAAAATATCAACAGCTTCTATAAGCACAACTGAAAAGAGAGCAAATAGAAATCCCCAAAAAAGCCCTATAAGTCCATATCCTACGATATTAACAATCCATACTTTTCCTTTTGTAACACCTTCAATAGGTTTAGATCTCTTTATAACAAGAAACACAATAAGTATATATAAGGCGATAATCCCTAGTACTGTTAATTTTATTGCAGTTGAAGAGCTATTAAATAATTTTATTGCTCTAGATATATATTTTTCTTCTCCTATTAACATATTTTCCTCCCTTGAAAAAATTTGTGAATTTTAAATTTCTTGTTTTGGCTTTAAAATCTTAAATTTTTTTAAATCACAATCTCCTGCTGCTTTTTCAAAAAAAATTGTAGTATTATTTTCATATAGTCTAAATTCTGCTATCGGATAAACATATAAATCATAATTTGTCTGGTTGCTGCAAAACCAAAATGTTCCTTTTTCAGGATCAGTAAAAAATATTCCCACTTCTCCTTTTTCTGACCAGCTAAAATTATTTTCTTTTGGTATTGGCAATTTATCCATTCTTCGTTTCAGCTCTCTTTTTATCAATGAGCCTTCTAAATCAAAACCTTTAAAAAGATAAAGAATAATGGCAGACCAGATTATAAGACCAACTATTACATCATTTGTTTCTTTTCCTAAAAAAATAATAAAAAATAATGCTCTTATGATAAAAATTGCAATAAAGACATATTTTACCAAATAGCAGAGTTTTATGTAATTATATTCTTTAGATTTCATATCAATCTCCTTCATTGTTAGTTTAATAATTTTTTTTTAATAGAATATCAAAAGTTAAAATTTTTATAAAATACACAATAATATAAAATATTTTATAAATTTTAAATTTTTTTGATTATTTGCTATTTAACGACATGTTATTTTTTCAAGCAAAGCTTTATTTTCTTGAACTGTTTTTGATGTACTTAAATAATTAAAAATCGAAATTATTGCATAAATTGGTCCAAATATAAGAGCTACTCCTAATTTTATTAATAATAATCTTCCAAATCCTTCAAAAGTGACTGGGATATATGGATTTCGTGCATTTTTTGCAGCAAACAAGCCTATTGGAGCACTTCCAATCCATATAGCCAGAAGTAAAGCTCCTTCAAGATTTTTTCCTACATTCATAAAAAATATCACAGCTGCTATGATTCCACTTACAATGTATATCATTCTTAATTTTGATAAATATTTTTCCTGATAATCAATTAAACCGCTAAAACAGTCAGGGCAATACATTTCTCCACCTATATTTACTGTACAGTCACTACAAATTGCCTTGCTGCAGTTTTTACATACAGCATGGGCATCTCTGTCATGATGATAAAAACATTTCATAATATTTCCTCCTAGTAATATATTTTTTTTATATTATCATGTATTTTATAAAAAATTTCAACTTTTAAGATTTTTATTTTTAATTTTGAAATTTTTTAGATAAATAATATTCTAAATTAGCATCTAAATATTCTTTAGCCGCATTAACTTTTTGCATATCGGCAGTTGTATCTTTTCCAGGATTTTTGTCTGGGTGAAGTTCTTTTGCCTTTGTTCTATGTGCTTTTTTAATGTTTTGAAGAGAAAGTTGTGAATTTGCTTCCAGTCCAAGTATTTTTAGATTTTCTTCAAATTTTTCAATTATATCTTCTGTAGAATGATAAGCTCCATATCCTTGATTTTGCTGTTCTTGTCTTGCACGTTCAAATTTTTCATATTCTTTTTGACACCATTCATTAAACCAATTTTCATACTCCTGATATATTTTTTTATCTTCTTTCTCTTCATCAAAAAATTTTCCAAACATTTCTGGCAGTTTAAAACTTAACGTATCTATGGAAAATGCAGCTCCCAGCAAAATGGCTACTATAACCAGAAAATTCCAAAAGAAGCTCCAGTTATGAATAAAAAAACTTACAAGAGCTGTTAATGCAAGAGGAATTAAAAGAAGAAATCCTAGAATTCCGCTAGTTACTGTTACAAAAATTAAGACTGAATTTATCGTAAACTGAATAATTCTGACTATTTGTTTATTCATAATTTCCTACCTTTCTCAAAAATTATAATATTTAAATATTACAAAGCAATTTTATAATTTATAAAAATAAATTTTTTTATAACATATGACTTTTTTTATCTTTCTTGATAAAATAATTTTAAGCAAGAAAACTGAGATTTCTCCCAGTTTCCATCACTTTAAAATAACAAAAGATTTAAATACCTATTTAATATTAACTTTTTGCCCATTAATAAAAATTTCAGTTCCAGGATTTTGTGAATCGAAATAAGGATATTTAGAATCATAGAAAGGAGATTGAGTTTTAGCAACTTTTCCATTTTTCATAGCTAGTGTTTGTACTGTTAATTGATTATCCCAAATATACATTGCTAAATTATGATCAAAATAAATGTCTCTTTGAATTTCTTTTTCCTTTCCTGATTTATCTCTTTCAAAGCATCCTAAAACATTAGAACCCTGAGTCCAATATACTGGAAATTTAACATATCCATAAAAAGTTTCACGTCCAATTTCATATAAGAATCCTCCTGGTTTTATTCTACATTCTACATAATTTACTTTTTCTGATATTCCTTGTAAATTTCTATAAGTGTATATAGAATTTCTTTCTGCACCATATATATCATCTTCATTTTTATAATCATTTTTATCAAAAGGATTTACAATTTTATTTTCCCAATCATCTTTTACTAAATATCCCCTAGTTCCTCCAGTTTTTCCAGAACTATTTGATGAAGATGCAGTATCTGTTCCAATTACAGCGTTCTTTAATTTTTTCCAGAAATCTGCTTTGGCTGGAATTGTGAATGTTAAGCATAGCATTGATACTAAGAATAATTTTTTCATGGCTTTCTCCTTTAATTTTTTAAATTGTTTTGCTTATATTATATATCAGAAGCCTTATTTTTTTTTTTTTTGCTTAGAAAATAATTTTAAAAATATGGATATTAATAAAGGGTTATTAAGTTGGACTTTTTTCTATATTTCCTGTATAATATTTATGATAAATATGATTTGAAAAAATTAATAAAGTAATTATAAATAAAGAAAGTGGGAGGATTTTATGGATTATAAATTAATTGCAACTGATATGGATGGAACGTTGCTGGATGAAGAACATGGGATAACAAGGGAGAATGTTGAGGCGATTGTGAAAGTTCAAAGGGAAAAGGGTGTTAAATTTGTGCTTGCAAGCGGTAGACCTAGTTATGCGATGCTTGAGTATGCGAAGGAACTTCAGATGGATGAGTATGAAGGTTACGTGCTGGCATTTAACGGTGGCGAATTAATTGATATGAAGACAAATGAAGTGATTTTTCACGAAGGGCTGGAAAAAAAGGATATTGAAAATGTTTATAAGGTTTCAAAGGAAATAAATGTTCCGATGATTTTGTATGTTGGAGATACGATTTATGGGACAGAGGCAACAGAAGGAGTAATGTACGAAGCAGATCAATGTAAAATGAAATTCCAAAAATTTGATTCGCTTGAAGAATTAGAAAAAAAAGGAATTGATAAAACTACAAAATGCATGATTATTGGAACGCCTGAAGAAGTATTAATAGCCGAAGAGCATATGAATAAAGTTCATGGAAATGACTACTTTATTGCCATTTCAAAGCCAATATTTTTAGAAATTGCCAATAAAAATGTGGATAAAGGGAAGACATTGAAAAAATTGGGAGAAATCGAAAATATAAAGCCTGAGGAAATGATAGCGGTTGGAGATAGTGCAAATGATAAGCCATTATTGAAACTTGTGGGAATGCCTGTGGCTGTGGAAAATGCTATTCCTGAAATTAAAAGTATTTCTAAATTTATTTCAACTTCAAATATGGAACATGGATTAAAAACAGTAATTGAGAAATTTTTTGAAATATAATACTATTTCCATTAGAATAAGAGATTTGTCATAAATTCTGTTCACCAAGGAGTCTTAATTCTTGCCAGAAATAGATAAAACTTTTTCAAATTCAAATGGGATTTAGTATAAATAAAGAGGAAAGGAAATTATTATGTTCATAGACATTATTAAAGTATTTATTTTAAGTCTTGTGGAAGGGCTTACAGAGTTTATACCTGTCAGCAGCACAGGACATATGATCATTGTGGATCAATTTTTGCAATTATCGAAAAATGAGGAATTTGCAAATGCGTTTAAGATAATTATACAGCTAGGGGCAATTTTGTCGGTAGTTGTGTATTACTGGAAAAGAATTTTTCCGTTTGCAAAAGGACTTAGTCAAAGTCAGCGGATGGATATTGTTCAAATGTGGATAAAAATAGTGATTGCAGTGCTTCCAGCAGTTGTTTTAGGACTTTTGTTCGATGATGTTATTGATAAAGTGCTGTTTAATTCAGTAGTTGTGGCAATAACGCTGATTATTTACGGAGTTATACTTATTTGGCTGGAATCTGGCGAAAAAAAGGAAGGTAAAATTACTTCAATTACTCAAATGCCTATAAAAACTGCAATTGGAGTGGGGCTATTTCAATGCCTTGCGATGATTCCAGGTACTTCAAGATCCGCTGCCACTATTATTGGAGGAGTTTTGCTTGGATTAAATAGGATTTTAGCGACAGAATTTTCATTTTTCCTTGCAATTCCGACAATGCTTGGAGCGACACTTTTGAAGCTGGTGAAGCTGGGAACAGCATTAAGCGGATATGAATGGTTTTTAATTGCATTAGGTTTTGTGCTTTCATTTATATTTGCCTATGCCGTTATTAAAGTCTTTATGAGCTACATTAAAAAGCATGATTTCAAGGTATTTGGATATTATCGGATCATTCTTGGAATAATTGTGCTGGCACTTTATTTTGTAGGAGTTATAAAATAGATGATAAGAGCAAATATTGAGATTAATCAGAATAAACTTGAGGAATTTGTGCGTGTACTTCTGCCTGAAAATTATGGTGTTATTTCTGAAAACAGTGAAAATAATGTGGAAATTAATGTAAATTTTGAAAAGGGTAAAAATGTGGAAAACTTTTCAGAAGATTGTGGAAAACTAGAAAATAATGAAAATAAAAATACTGAATTAATTACTGTAAATACAGCATTGATTGACAAAAATAGTGGAAAAATCTTAAAAAAAGTGACCTTTTCACATAAGAAGATAAATGATGAATATTTTGATCAGGCGGAAGTTATGGCAAAGGCCTCATTAATGGAATTGTTTGATAAAAAAAATAAATATAAATGGGGAATTTTAATAGGTGTACGTCCTACAAAGATTGTGGGACGGTTTTTAAAAATGGGATTGTCTTATGAAGAAATTGATGAAATATTGGGAAAAATATATTTTGTAAGCGATGAAAAGCGGAAACTTCTGCTAGACATTGTGAAACGTCAAGCACCATATTTAGATAAGGAAACAATAGGAATTTATATTGGAATTGCCTTTTGTCCTACAAAATGTTCATACTGCTCATTTCCAGCCTACCTGCTACGTGGAAAATATTCCGAAAGATATGATGAATATATAGGGTCAATTTATCATGAAATCCGTGAAATTGGGCAATTAACACAGGAACTGGATTTAAAAATTAACACAATTTACATTGGCGGAGGAACGCCTTCGATTTTAACGGCAGAAGAAATTGATAAATTACTAAAAACAGTAAAGGAAAATTACAATTTAGATTATTTAAAGGAATTTACATTTGAAGCTGGAAGAATTGACACGATGGATGAGGGAAAATTATCAGTTATTAAAAGTTATGGAGTAAATAAAATCAGCATAAATCCCCAGTCTTTTAATGAAAAGACACTAAAACTCGTAAATCGCTACCATAACAGGGAACAGTTTGACAACGTTTACAAAATTGCTAAAAATCTTGGATTGGAAATAAATATGGATTTGATTTTGGGACTGCCACGTGAAAATACAGAAGATATTCTGTATACGATGGATGAAATTTCAAAGTATGACATGGAAAATCTGACAATTCATAATTTGGCAATAAAAAATGCAAGCCGTCTTAATAAGGAGAATTATGCTCATAAAGATGTGCTGGATTATGGGAAAATTTATGAAAAAATTGGAAATGTTACTAAAAATAAAGGGCTTTTTCCATATTATATGTATCGCCAGAAAAACAGCTTTCAATGGGGAGAAAATCTTGGATATTCATTAAATGGATGTGAATCGATTTACAATATTGAAATGATTGAGGAAAATAAGACAATTATTGGAATTGGGGCTGGGGCGATTACGAAACTTATCTGGTTTGATGAAGAGAAAAAGCGGGATAATATAAAAAGGCTTGTAAATCCTAAAGATCCGTTAGTTTGGATAAATGAGCTGCCAGAAAGGCTGGAACGGAAAAAGTTTGAAATTAAAAGAGTGTTTAAAAAAGATTTTTTTGAATTATAACAGTAAACTTATGTTTTTGGAACTGTAAATCAGATGTGATAAGCGGCAAAATAGAAAATATATGAAAAAAACTATATTAATTATGTAAAATATATGATAAAATAAAGTGTACAGTAAAATAAAAGATATGTAAAATAAGGAGGTATTTTGATGAATTATCAAAATTTAGTGAATGGAGAGTGGAAAGACTCTAAAAATACAATAACTATTTATTCACCAATAAACGGGGAAGAACTTGGAACAGTTCCAGCTATGTCAAGAGAAGATGTTGATTATGCTATGGAATCTGCCAGAAAGGCTTTGCCTGCTTGGAGAGCATTGTCAGCCGTAGAAAGAGCCGCATATTTGAATAAGGCTGCTGATATTCTTGAAAGAGACAAGGATAAAATTGGGGAAAACTTGGCAAAGGAAGTAGCCAAAGGAATTAAAGCCGCTATTTCAGAAGTTGTGAGAACTGCTGATTTAATTAGATACGCTGCAGAAGAAGGGCTTAGAATCACTGGAGAATTTGTAAATGGTGGTGGATTTGAAGCTGGAAGCAAGAGAAAATATGGAGCTGTAAAAAGAGAGCCAGTTGGAGTTGTACTTGCAATCGCACCTTTCAACTACCCAGTAAATCTGTCAGCATCTAAAATTGCACCAGCTTTAATCGGAGGAAATGTAGTAATTTTCAAACCGCCTACACAAGGATCAATAAGCGGGCTGTTATTAACACAAGTATTTGCAGAAGCTGGAATTCCAGCAGGAGTATTTAACTCTGTAACTGGAAAAGGTTCTGAAATCGGAGATTATTTGATTGAACACAAAGAAGTAAACTTTATAAATTTTACAGGAAGTACACCAATTGGGGAAAAAATCGGAAAACTTGCTGGAATGCGTCCAATTATGCTTGAATTAGGTGGAAAAGATGCTGGAATTGTATTAGAAGATGCAGACTTGGAAAATGCCGCTAAAAATATCGTAGCAGGAGCATTTAGCTATTCTGGACAAAGATGTACTGCCATTAAAAGAGTACTTGTAATGGATTCAGTTGCAGATAAATTAGCAAACTTGATAAAAGAAAAAGTTGAAAAATTAACTGTTGGAGATCCTTTTGACAATGCTGACATTACAACAGTAATTGATACTCCATCAGCAGACTTTATCGAAGGATTAATAAAAGATGCACAAGAAAAAGGTGCAAAAGCATTAACAACAGTAAAAAGAGAAAAAAATCTAATCTGGCCAGTAGTTTTTGACAACGTAACAACTGATATGAGAATCGCCTGGGAAGAACCATTTGGACCAGTATTGCCAATTATCAGAGTAAAATCTGTAGATGAAGCAGTAGAAATTGCAAATAAATCAGAATATGGACTTCAATCAGCAGTATTTACAAAAAATTTCCCATTAGCATTTGAAATTGCTGAAAAATTGGAAGTAGGAACAGTACATATAAATAACAAGACTCAAAGAGGGCCTGACAGCTTCCCATTCTTAGGAATTAAAGGTTCAGGAGCAGGAGTTCAAGGGATAAAATACAGTATAGAAAGCATGACAAGAGTTAAATCTATCGTATTTGATATATAAAATTAAGGGATGTTTTCTTTCGGGAAAGCATCTTTTTTTTACATTTAATTTTTAAAATTTTAAATGAAAATTATTTTAGAGGAGGATTTTCCTATGAAAAAGGTAACAATGCTTCTAACATTAGTTTTAGCAGTATTATCATCTAGCTGCTCTTATTTCAAGATTCCTAAAGGTGATGGAAGAGAAAAAGCGGGAAATTTGTGTACTTATACGGCAAAGGGAGAATTTATAGGCTGTGAACCTATAAGATAATAAAAAAAATAAAAAAAATATATAGGAGGAAATGTTATGAAAAAGGCATTATTATTTTTATTTGCTGCATCTGTAATATTTGCAGCAGGACCAAAAGTTCCTTATACTCACGAAGGATTTTATTCGACAGACAAAGTTCAGAAGGCTGTTCATTTTGTATCTGTTGATGACATTAAGAAAAGTTTAGAAGGGAAAGGCCCTATTAATGTAAGTTTTGATATTGATGATACATTGGTGCATTCAAGCGGTTATTTTAATTATGGGCAATATCATTTCCAAATTCCAGGAGATAAAAGAGGAGCTGCAAGTTATTTGTATAATCAAAAATTTTGGGATTATGTTGCTGAAAACGGAGATGAACACTCAATTCCAAAACAATCTGCAAAAGATTTAATTAAAATGCATTTGGAAAGAGGAGATCACATATTTTTTATTACAGGAAGAACAAAACATTCAAAAGATAAAAACTATACTTCAACAAAATTATCAAAAACATTGCAAAGATACTTTGATTTACCAGAAGAAGTTTATGTAGAATACACAGCTGATACTCCGACAGGTGGGTACAAATATGACAAATCATTTTACATGAAAAAACATAATGTTTCAATCCACTATGGTGACAGCGACGATGATATTTTAGCTGCAAGAGAATTAGGAATTCGTGGAATAAGAGTTCAAAGAGCTTACAATTCTACAAATCCTCAAAAAATGAATGGTGGATATGGAGAAGAAGTTTTAATAAATTCAGCTTGGTAGAAAAAATAAAAAGTAAAGATTTCCGTTTTCTCATTTTTCTTTAACAAATATATGTTATTCTTTAGTTAAGAAGGAAATAAAATTAAGAAAAATTAGGAAAGAGGTATTTAAAATGAAAAAAATGTCTATTTTAATTGGAATTTTTACAGTCTTTTTGTTAAATTGCTTTGTTTTAAGTGCATATTCTAAAAGAAAAAAAATCTATAACTTAAATGAAACTTCGTGGGAATTGGTGCAAATTAATCGAAATGGAAAAAATGTTGAAATTCCGAAGGGTGGTAAAGTTACAATTAATTTTTCAGGCGACAAAATTAATGGATTTTCTGGGATAAATAATTATTTTGGAAATTATAAAATTAAAAATAACTCGACTTTATCAGCTGGCGTGGCTACAACTTTGATGGCAGGTCCAGAAGAATTAATGAGCATTGAACAAAATTTCTTTGATATTTTACAATCTTCTCCAAAAATCAGCTATAATGCCAGCACTTTAACTTTGAGCAAGAATAAAAAGGAAATCTGGACTTTTAAAGTCTTGACATTGAATAAACAGTTGCAAGATACAAGCTGGAAACTTTTGAACATGGATGGAAAAGATGTCAGCAAATTAATTTCAGAAAGCGAAGAGGGTATTACCATTTCATTTAGTGAAAACAGAATAAATGGAAATTCAGGAATAAACAATTATTTTGGAAATTGTGAAATAACTGATAATAATATTAAAATTGGTCCTCTTGGTTCAACAAGAATGGCAGGCCCTGAAAATCTTATGAAAGTTGAAAGGGAATTTTTGGAACTTTTAGGAAATTCTAAAAAAGTTAAGTTATCTGATCAAAAAACTTTGATTTTGACAACAGATAAGGGAAAAACTTTGACATTTGAAAAAGTTAATAAATAAAAATTTTGAATTATAGTTAGGCAAATTTATTTAATAAGGGGAGTTTTGACTCCCTTTTTATAGTCTAGTAAGTTAATTAATGTAATTTTTAAATTTGTTTAGTGTACTTTTTTTGTAAAAAAATTGAAAAAAGTATATATCTATGATACAATTTTTGTATAAAACATTGAAGAAAAGTTATAAATGTGAATGCTGGAGTAATTCACTAAAATGATAAAATTAATGTGATAAAAATATTATAAAAACTAATTTTGAAAGGAATAAAAAATATATGAAAAAAAATAAATTTTTGACTGCGATATGTATGTTATCAACTTTTGTAGGAACAAATCTTCATGCAAAAACATCGAAGGGGAAAAAAACTGTAAAATCTAAAACTTCTCATAAGCCTTTAAACGTAAAAAAAGCTCATAGTAGTGGAAATAGCGGAATTTATGGAGTTTCTGCGAAAAATAAAAGTGATCTTGTTGAGACAAAAATGGCAGAATTAAGACAAAGACATAGAAAGGCGATGACTTCGGGATCAACTCAAGAAAGAAAAAGAGCGGCTGTAGAAAAAAAACTTTTAACTTCCTATAGCAAGTGGCGTGGGACAAGATATGTATTAGGAGGAGATTCTAGAAAGGGTATAGATTGTTCAGCATTGACACGTAGAGTCTATCGTGAAGTTTTCAATAAGGAGCTTCCAAGAGTTTCAACACAGCAAGTAAAGCAAGGGACAAGAGTCTCAGCCAAAAACTTGAGATCGGGAGATATTGTTTTCTTTAAGCCTGGAAATAGAACAAATCATACAGCAGTTTATGTTGGTAACACACTTTTTATTAATGCTTCATCTTCAAAAGGAGTTGTAATGTCATCGTTAAAGAGTCCATACTGGAGAAAATATTTCAGATATGGAGTAAGAGTTCATAATGTTTAATGTTTTAACTTTATTGAAAATAAAAAAGGGAAAGCGGGAATTTTTATGAAAATATCAAAAAAATTAACAATAATGTTATTTGGGATATTATTAATAGGATGTGTTTTAAATGGAGCTGTTAAAAGAAAAAATCCTGTTATAAATGATAAACGCAGGGAAGTTGTATTTAAAAAATTTAACTGCAAAAAAAAAATATATACTGTAAATTATATTACAGATGAAACAGTTCAGCTTTTGGATATGAAAACATATAAAAAATGGCAGTTGAATAGGGTTGAATCTTCAAATGGAGAAAAATATAGCGATGAAAATGTCAAAATCCATATAAAGGGAAATCACATGACGCTTAAACAAAATGGAAGAAATACTTCTTGTCTTTTAGTCAAGTAATGCAGTTTTTTATTCAAAAAATAGCAATAAATCAATTCAGCAGTTTAAATTTATAAATTTAAAATTAATTTTATTATTAACAAGGGGATTCTAATCCCCTTGCCAAAAAATTCAAGACAAATCAATCATTTCAATTTATGTTACTTCAAAAATCAGCTAAAATTTAAATAATTAAAAAATGGATAAACAATTTAAGGCAAGGAATACAAGGATTGATGAATAAATCATAAAAATATGACATTTAAACTAAAATTGTTATAATTGTATTTTTTTTAAAAAATTATATGGTATAATATTAATAAAATAAACAGGGAGGAAGATTTGTATGAAAAAAATGCTATTAATGGCAATACTGCTAATAGGAGCAATAAGTTATGGAGCGGCAGGACTTGATTTAAAATTTAATACAGATGGGAAATTACATGAAGAAAAATTGTTAAATAGAAGCATAGTTTCGGAAGATACAGAGTTAGAAATAAGAAAAACAGGAAATGGAGAGTATGAAATCGTACGTTCTTCTGAGGAGCCTGACAGTGAAGCATCTGTTGAAAAAGCAACAGTGAAAAAAAATTCTATTTGTGATGAAACTATCTGCATTGGATATGATGTGGAATTGAAAAAGGCAGTATTCATAGATCCTGAAGATATGAGAGTTATTTATCCTGAATGGTAAAATTCGTACATTTAACAAGGAGAGAGAAATAGGCAAAAAAAGAACAAAAAAATAATTGTATAGCAATAGATGTTGTTGTTTGTGACTCTCATTTTTCTTTAATAAATTTACGATATAATAATTAATGAAAAATTGAATAATAAAAAAATGGAGAAAAACTTATGAAAAAACTATTTTTTACATTAACAGTACTATTAATGGGAGTTGTCGCATGTTCAAAATCTGGAAAAGATGAAAAAAAGGAAACGAAAGAAACGGAAATAAAGCAAGAAGTTAATAAAACAACGGCAGTTTCTTCAAGCAGCATAAAATCAGAAAGCAGTTATGAAACTCAAATATTGGAAAGAATGGAAGCAGTAAAAAAGGAAATTCAGCCAGTTTTGGATTCTGGAGTGACAGCAGACATGAATAATGCAATTCAAAAATTAGGAGATTCATGGGAAACAGAAATGAAAAAGGTTTATGAATTGTTATTATCAAAATTATCAGAAAATGAAAAGGCAAAATTGCAAAAAGAGCAGGAAGAATGGTTAAAAAAAGTTAAGGAAGATGTTGAAAAAAGTACTGAAGAGTCAGAAGGTGGAACAATATCAGGAACTCTAGGAGGAAATGCCTGGGCAAGTGGAATAGAGAAAAGAACTTTAGAATTGGCAAAAAGATATGATTTATTAAATAATAAATAATATTTACAGATTAAAAAAATAATGAAGGAGAAACATTAGTTATGAAAAATAAAGTTTTTAAAATATTTGTAATTATGATTTTATCAGTAAATATAAGTTATGCAGGAAGTAATCCAAAAATAGATAAAGCAACATTTCAGGAAATAGATGCTGTATATGCAAAAGATAAAAATGGAGTTTATGTCTGGGAAAATAGAGGGTGGAAAAAATTAGAAGGAATAGATCCGATTACTTTTCAAATTATAAATATTAGCGGGAGTGCGCGTCGATATCTAAAAGATAAAAATGGAATTTACAATATTGATGGAGATAGTGATAATTTGGTACTGGAAAAATTACCGTATGATCCTCAGACGTATGAAGTGATAAATCAATTGTATTCAAAAGATAAAAACAATATTTATTATTCAAATAGAAAAATAATAGGAGCAGATTTACCTACATTCCAAATAGGAAGTGATGGTTTTTCAAAAGATAAAAATAATATTTATTTTGGGGGTAAGAAAATATTGGGTGTTGATAGAGACACTATTAAGATAATAGAACTTCCTTATATAAAGGATAAAAATAATGTTTACTATGGAAATAAAAAAATAGAAGGAGCAGATAAAAACACATTTGAATTAACATATGATTTTGGATCTGTAGTAAATGGATATTATTCAAAAGATAAAAACAATGTCTATTATGAAAATAAGAAATTAAAAGGTATAGATGTAAAAACATTTAAGAAAATAAGCAGATTAGTTGACAATTTTCTTATAGAAGATAAAAATGGATTTTACATTGTTGAGAAAGACGGAAGTATAGTTCCGATAGACGGTAAGGAAGTGGATATTGAAAATCTTTCACAGTTAGCAATCAAAACTAACTTGTATCACGATAAGGACAGTATGTATTTTGTAAAAAATCATAAACTTGTAAAAATAAAAGATGCTCCTAAGGTTGATCCATATAATTTATCGACATATAATGACAAATATATAAATAAGTATAATGTAGTTTATTACTTAGATACAGATGAAGGTGCATTTAAAAAACTTGAAAAAGCAGAAAGCCATCAGTTTAGTGCATATGGCGATACTGAATATGCAAAAGGAAGAAGAAATGTTTATTTTAAAGGTAAAATTTTAGCGGGTGCTGATTATGAAAGTTTTGGCATGAAATATAATCATGAAAAGGATGTATATGAAATAAGAGATAAAAATAAAGTTTATGAAACAGTAAAAGCAGACTAGAAAAATAATAAGTAAAATAAAAACTCTCATTTTTCTTTAATAAAGTTATGATATATTATTAGTGAAAAAATAAACAAAGAAGAAAAAATAGAAAGCGGAGGGAACGAAAATGAAAAAAATTATTATGGCATTATTGCTATTGATGGGAGTCATTGGGTTTTCAGAAGAAGAATTTAGTTACAAAGGTTATGATTTGCCTTTCACAAGCGATGGAAAACTGCATGAGGAAATATTGCTGAAAAGAGAGATATCAGCAGATGATACTTCAATAGAAATCAAAAAATTGAAAAACGGGAATTATCAGTTCTGGGATTACGCTTCTGATACTGGAGATGAAAATGAGTCGCCACGAATTACAAATGCAGTTAAGGAAAAAAATGTGCTTTGTGATGAATATATCTGTGTTGGATACGATACAAAATTAAAAGATCCAGTAATTTTGAATAGAAAAACGAAAAGAATAATTAGTATTGTACGAGAAAATCATGATAAAATTGATGATCCTGAACATTTGAAAGATTTCCCTGAAGATAATCCTGAAATGTATAAATTATACCGTGATTATTATAAACTGTATAAATAAGTTGTGATTAAGAAATGATAAATTTAAACAGAAAGAGCAGGTAATAATTATTAAAAAAGTATTGTTTTTAATTATGGCGTTAGCTGTGATACCAGCATTTGCGATAAAAGTTACTACAGATGGAAAACATAATTTGGAAAAAGCAGCAGGAAAATATCAAGGTCTTGAAATATTTAAAAAAAATGAAAAGTGGTATTTACGTGGCGAGGATGACGGCGGATGGGACGAACCTATAACTGTAGCAAAAAATGGATTTACCGTTGAATATGGAACTAAAGATACTGGAGATGACAGAAGATTTACTTTTGATACAAAACTTCAAACAATGGTTGAAATTGATAAGGACGGGAATATAATTTTTCCATATATATTAAAGGATTATTGTCCAACAGGATATAATTAATATCTGAATTTTGTTGAAAATTAAGTTGATTAAAAAAGAGGTTTGTGATTTAATGCAAAATACAAAAAATAGGAGTTGATAAAAAATGAGAAAATTATTAATAGCAGGATTATTACTTTTAGGAGCTGTTGCATTTGCAGGGAAATATGAAAATGAATTGACAAAAAGAATGAAAACTTTAGAAGAAAAAGCACAGGCTGGATGGGATAGTGGAGTAAGAGCTGATATGATAAATGCTTCACTAGATTTGGATACTGAATGGGAAAAAGAAATGAATAAAGTCTATGATTTGATTCTAAAAAAACTGCCAGCAAAGGAAAAAGTAAAATTTAAAGCTGAACAGCAAAAATGGAAAAAGGATAGAGAAACTAAAGTTCAGAAGGCGTACGATAAATATGAGGCAGAAGAAGGACCAAGAATGGCTGGGGAACTTGCCGCTAGTGATAGATTATCAATAACAAAAGACAGAGCATTGCAATTGGCAAAAAGATACGATAAATTAAATAAATGAGAAATCCTAATAAATTTAGGGCTTGAGTAAAATAATTATAGTTTTTGAGTTCTATTTTTAATAAGTTTTACTATAAAAGGAAATAGTGTAAAATTTCAGCTATTTCCTTATTTTTTTTATCAGATCTTTTAATTCTGCTGCATGCAGTCTTATTTTTATTATTTTTTTAAATAAAAAAACGCCATTCATCAAATGTCTAAAAAAGAAATTTTTAAAAACATAGATTTCTTGGCGTAATTTTAAATGAATTTATTAGTCTCTAATAGTTGCTAACAATTCTCCTAATACTTCAACTGCTTGTTCAGCATCAGGCCCTTCAGCGTGAACTGTAACTTCTGAACCGTTTTTAATTCCAATTGATAATAATTTCAATAAAGATTTTCCGTTTACTTTTTTCCCTTCATTTTCAACTTCTACTTTACTTTCAAATTCTTTTGCTTTAGCAACAAATACTCCACCTGGTCTTGTATGTAATCCTGTAGGATTTGTCATAGTAACTGTTTTACTTGCCATTATTAGTCCTCCTTAAATATCATTACTTTAATTTTACAACAGTTTTTGGCATTTGTCAATAAGCAGTAAAAACATTTTTTTGATTAAAAGGAAAGATACATAATAATCTAATTTTAGAAAATATTTTTTAAAGAGATTTTTCTGTAACATTAACTAATAATGAATGAAAATTAGTATAAGTCACATTTCCAGGCTTACTATTCTTTATTTTCTTGACAAATTTTCTTTCACAGTAATCAACTGTAACTTTATCGCCTTTTTTTGCTTTAGAATATTCACAAGCGAGATTTGCGGCATAAATTAAAGCATCTTCAGGAAGTTCTTGATTATTTCGTAAAATAAGAACATGGCTTCCAGGAATATCCTTTATATGCATCCATATATCGTTTGGCTGCCCTTTAGAAAAGGATATTTCCTCATTCTCTTTATTATTTCTTCCAACAAAGATTTGAAAACCTTTATAGTCAAATGACAATAATTCACGTTTTTTTGTTTTATTCAATTTAATTTTATTTTTTATTTTATTTCCATTATCTGATAAATTCAGTTCATTTTCAATTTCTTCAATCCCAATAAAATCATTTTCCTTTTCAATGAACATTTTTATTTCTTCAAAATATTTTATTTCATCCTGAATGTCGGAAAATCTTATATTTAAGGCTGAAATAGTACGTTTTCCTTTATTATACTTATTATAATAAAAATTTAAATTATCATTTGGAGATAAAAGCGGATCAAGATTTATCGTAATTTCCTGATTATTATAAAAATCAAAAACTGTAACTTTTTTCATTCCATATTTTATCTGGTGCATATTTGCCGCCAAAATATCTCCGATATTTTTATAATTTTCAAAATTTTCATTTTTTTTCAAGTCAACTTTTATATTTTTTTCTATTTTTTTGAATTTTTTTATTTGCGAATCAACATATTTTAACAAACTTTTCTTTTTTTCACTAATGACATTGGAAGTAATTGTTGTTTTAAAATAAGCATTTAAGCCTTCATTCAAAGTTTCAAAATATTTTCTGTTATTTTTATTTTCTGGATTATTTTCTAAATTAGTATTTTCCTTCTGACTAAATTCTGAAAACTCATTATAAGTCAGAACTTTCTGAATTTTTCCACGATTTAATATTTCATACATTACAGGTTTGTAACTAGACAGATATTTTTTAAAAACATCATAATCTTGTGAACACTGTAACGCAAAAGCACGCCCAGCACCTTCAATCTTTTCCAAAAAAGTTTCTGTTTCAAATGGAAAATTTTCCTTTTCCAAATAAATTGGCGAAATCTTTTTTTCCTCAAAAGGCAATGTGTACTTTGCTCCAGTCATAATAACACGGTTTCCAACATCAATCGAAGTAAAAAAAAGTGCAGACAGAATTTTATCTTTACAAGTCAGGAAAATATTACTTGCCTTTCCCATAATTTCAATAATTAACGTATACTTTTCCACATCTCCAAATTGATTTAACTTTTCAAAGTCAAAATATACAATCCTGTCAAAGCCTTCCTGTCTAATATTAATTAAAATAGAATTTTGCAGGTACTTTTTTAATGAAAGCAGAAATTTTGACTGGAAGTCAGTATTTGGATCTTTTTCATCTTTTAAATAAAAAATTGTTGAATTATCCTTTACTTGAAAAAGCAGGTTATTTTTTCCAAAAAAGAGTGAAAATGACACTCTGTCATATTGAAAAATTTTTGTCAATTTATATCGTAATATTTTTTCCTTTATTTCCTTTACAAGAAATGAAATTCCAATTCCATCTAAATAGAGCATATTTCCCTCCTTTTTTATTTTTATATTTTTTCAGTTATTTTTTAAAGTGCATTTTTTCTAACCATGATATTTTCAGCATCCTCAACATTTAGTACCTTTTCATCTCCATCAACAATCATATTTATTAAATATTTATCAATATTTAAAATTTTGATTAGCGATTTTATTACAACACCTTTTTCGTTCAAATATTTTCTAATGGCTGTGCTTCCCTTGATTGAAGATACTTGAACTAAATCGCCCTTTTCAAAATTCAAGATTGATTCAGGCTGGATGTCCTTTTTGACTTTATTAAGGTTTCTCATAATTGTTTCAAAAACTTCAACAAATGTATCTAATTTTTCCTTTGGAATATCCTCTGTTATTTTTTCTAAGATAGTCGAATGGAAATTACCGTGATAATTTAAGGCAACCTCTCCCTTTTGAGTCAGTTTAACAAAAACTTTACGTCTGTCGGTATTCGACCGAGAACGTTCTAGAAATTGCTTTTCAGTTAATTTGTTTACAGCAACAGAAGCTGTTCCCATTGTAATGCCCAATTTATCAGAAAGTTCATTCATTGTAATTTCATTTTCTCCAATTGCTTCAATGATATGCAGTTCCGATGTTGTCAAGCACTTTATTACCTGATTTAAGTTAATTTCTTCAATTTTATAGTATGTTTTATAAAAGTTGTCTAATAGATTTTCAATTTTCTCATACATTTTGATTTTCCCCTTTCTTAATTTTTTTTTGTTTTTTTCTTTATTTTAAAGATTCAATTTTTTCCTTGTAATTTCCACTAAAAATATATGAACCTGCAACTAAAATATTTGCTCCGGCTTCCTTCACAAGTTTTGCAGTTTCATTGTTTATTCCGCCATCCACTTCAATGTCAATATTTTTATCAATTTCTCGCAAGTCCTTTATTTTCTGAACCATTTCGGGAATAAATTTTTGACCGCCAAAGCCAGGATTTACAGTCATAATTAGCACCATGTCAATATTTTTTAATTCATATTTTAAAATATCTAGCGGAGTAGAAGGATTTAGTGCAACTCCTACTTTTTTCCCAAAAGATTTTATCAGCTGAATTGTTCTGTTCAAGTGTTTTACAGCTTCAGCATGAACTGTGATAATATCAGAAAACTGTGCAAAATCCTTTATCAGATAATCAGGCTCATTTACCATTAAATGAACATCAAATACAAGATTGCTATGCTTTCTTAAAGATGAAATAACAGGAGCTCCATAACTGATATTTGGCACAAAGTTCCCATCCATAACATCCAAATGCAGATATTCTGCTCCAAATTTTTCCACTTCTGCGATTTCTTCCCTTAATTTACTGAAATCCGCAGCAAGCAGAGAAGGCGATATTATAACCTTTTTATCCATAAAAATCAACTCTTTTCTTTAGTAATATTTATTCAAATGAAAATTATTTAAGTATACTTTAAAAATTTTATATTTTCTAGCGAATACAGGTAAAAATCGTATCGTTCCCTTGAAATATTTCCATTTTCCACATTTTCCTTTATTGCACAATTTGGCTCATTTACGTGAATACAGTCACGGAATTTACAGTTAGGAATAAATTCCAGAAATTCTGGAAATAATTTTTCCAATCCCTTTTTATTTTCCAGTTTTGGAAAGTCCAGCGTTGAAAATCCAGGCGTATCTATTAGATAAGAGTGGGGAGCTGTCATAAAAAATCGGCTCTCTATCGTTGTGTGCCGTCCTTTTCCAGTTTTTCCGCTGACATCATTTGTAGTTAATACTTCTTCTCCAATTAAAGTGTTAATAAGCGTTGATTTTCCAGCTCCAGATGGTCCTGAAACTACGACGGATTTTTCATTTATGTATTGCTTTAATTCTGAAAGTCCAGTTTTTGTTTCGGTAGAAATTGGAAAAATGGAAATTGCCTCTTTAAAAATTTTTTTGAATTTATTAAAAAATTCTTCCAGTTCTTCTTGTGAAGCCAAGTCAATTTTAGATAAGATTAGCACAACTGGAATATTTTGAGAATTTGCATTCAAAAGCATTTTCTGAAAATTTGTAAAATCAAAGTCTGGACTTTTTATTGCAAATAAAATACCAATAAAATCAATATTTGCAATAAGCGGGCGATATAAAAAGTTTTTCCTTTTCTCAATTTTTTCAATAACTTTTTCTTTTTCATCAAATTCTACCATATCACCGATTATACAATTCATTTTGTTATTTTTCATTTTTAGCGTTCCACGTAATTTACATTCATAAATATTTTCTTCACTTAAATTTTTGGAATTTTCATCTAGAACATAGTAAAATCCCTTTATTTTTCTAATAACTTTTCCTTTTATAAAAATATTTGGGAGAAATTTTAAAATCTGTAGTTTATAGAATAACTATATAGTAACAAGGGGCCTTGACCCCTTGATAATAAAATTACATAGTTATTGAACCAAGTTTAATGAAGCCTTAAAATAACTCCCGTCTCCTTTCTTTATTTTTCTATATTTAATTTATAATTTAGATAGCAAATCTAATTTTTATATTTCTAGTCATCATCGTCTCCACCGCCAGTATTTGGTTCGCTGGAAGTTCCACCATTATTTGAATTATTAGGCGGAGAAGCAGGTGTGTTACCGTTATTTTGCTGCTTGTCATTTTGTTGAGGAGTTTTTTGAGTATTATTGTCTATTTGATTTATTGTATCATCAATAGTTTTTTCAATTTCTTTCTCATTTATATTATCTCGAGAACGATTAATAATTTCTTCATTTGATTTAGCACGTTTTTTTGCACTCGCTCCATTATTTATTACAACAGATACTTTCTGTCCACGCTGTATTTTTGTTCCAGCTGCAGGATTTGTAGAAATAATTGTATTTACCGGCAATGTTGGATCATTTGTTTGAGATATTGAGCTAATTTCAAGTCCAATTTGCTTTAACACTTCTCTTGCATCATTTAAATCAAGTCCTGTTATATTTGGCATAACTGATGGATCTATCATTTGCTGTGAAGAAACAAGTATTGATATTTTCTGGTTAATTTCCAGTTTTGTACCTGGTTTTGGATAAACTCCCAAAATAGTGTTGTATTTTTGGTTAGATGGATAATAATCAATTGTTTCAATTTGAATATTTAACCCTTTTAGCCGAGATCTTGCCTCAAGCAGTTCCAATCCAATAATATTAGGGACTTTTACATCTTCCCCATTATTAACCCAGATTCTTACAACTCTGTTTACTTTTACTTCCTTCCCAGATCGTGGATCCTGATTATACACCGTATCTAGCGGTACCTTTTCTGTTTTGGAATTAATAACCTTGACTTTTAATCCAGCTTCCTTCAAGTATTTTATCGCTTCTTTCTTGTCAAGCCCTGTAACATCAGGAATAACAGTAAGTCTAGTGTTAAAAAAATGACGTTCAAAAACATCTTTTCCAAATATTGCTAGTGTAACTAGACAAATCACTACAATAACAGTTTTAAAAGTTTTAGCATAACTAAATTTATATTGTGTGGCCATTTTTCACCTCGTTATTTTTATTTATAATTCTTTATTTTATATAATACCATAAATATTGAAAAAATGATATATATTATTTTTTATAAAAAATCTTAAAATAAAAATAAAATTTCTCATTTACTTTTAATTTTATCGTGTTATACTTAATTTAGAAAATAAAAATTTGGAAAATAAATAATCAAGTGAAATTATGGAGGGAAAAATGAAAAAAGTAGCAATTGCGCTATTTTCTCTGTTAAGTGTATTTTCATTTGGAGCGAATGAAAATCTTGTGAGAAAAATTAGTGTTACGGGTAATGCAGAAAGGGAAATTATGCCAGATTTAGCAAAAATTAATTTTAAAGTTGAAGTGAAGGGGAAAAACTTAAATCAGGCAACAAATGAGGTAAATAAAAAAGTTGAGAAATTTAAGAATGATTTGAAAGCTAGAAGAATATCACTGGAAAATCTGGAAACAACAGCATTTTATAATAGAAAAGGGACGGAATATGAAGATGATGAGGATATTTTGGATGTAAAGACAGTTCCAGGCAAGAATGTGAAAAAAGCTGAGAAAAAGCCAACTTCTTATGATGTGAAAATGGAGATGCTTGTGAAAAATACAGATTTTAACAAGATTTCAGCATTAATTGACTTGGAAGATGGAGATAATTTACAAAGTATTCAGAAAAATTTTGATGAAAATACATTTGCATTTAATATAAATGAAAATGGAACAACAGTTGACCAGGCTTTAAATAAAGTGTTTAACAAACTTAATACTTCCAGAAGAAAGCTAGTTTCAGCCGGAATCCCTGAAAATGATATTATTTTGAGTGATTATGAAATAAAGGAAAATTATACAGAAAATAAAGGTACAAAAAAAGATGTTTACTATGTTACAGATGAATTTGTACTTACAACAAAAAATATAAAGGAACTTAATACAATAATTTCAATTGCCGATGACAACGGAATAAACATAAACGGTTCAATTAATTTTGACTTGTCAGATAAAGACAGAATTGAGTCAGAAATGTATAAAGATGCTTATAATCAGACAAAGCAGAAAGCAGAAAGCATCTTACGTTCGAGCAAGATGAAGCTGGGAGAACCTATTATTGTAAGTGAAGATGTGGAATTTCAGCAAAAGATGATTGACAGGATTGATCAGGACTGGAGTGTGGCTTATGATGGACCAACACTAGGACTTAATAGACTTGAGGCTAAGGAAGTGGCAATGCCTGCACCTATGTCAATGCGAGCTGGCAAATCTAGGGTTGATTATACTCCAAAACCGTTAAAATTGACACAGAATATATCGGTTATGTATGAGATGAAATAATTTAAAGTGAAAATAAAAATGTTCAGTTTTATGTGGATAATTATAAAGCCAGTAAATATAATATTTTAATTTTTATAAAAATTGAAATTGAGAAAGGAATTTTAAAATGAAAAGAATAATAGCATTACTTATGATAGTTTTTTCAGTATTATCATTTTCAGATAGTGAAATTACTGGAAAAAGAATACAGGTTAGAGGAGTTTCAAAAAAAGAAATTGCACCAAATTCAGCAAAAATTGTTCTTACGATTCGGACAGAAAATGAAAGTTTAGATAAGGCGAGTGCTGAAAATTCGCAAATTTTGGAAAGATACAAAAGATTGCTTGCTCAGACTGGGACAAAGTACAGCAAGATTAATTCAACAGGATATTCCACTTATGAAACTTATAATTGGGATACTGTAATTGAAAATAAGGGGAAAAAAGAATATCAGACTAAACTTTCTGTAGAAGTTGATAAAATCTCGCTTGATACATTGAAAAACTTTATGAATGTACTTGCAAATGAAAAAATCTATTCTTTAAATAGAAGTAAAAACGGTACATACATTTTTACCATTGAATCACAAAATGCAACAAATAAGCAGGCATATCAAAATGCAATGGCAAGATTTAACGATATTCAGCAAAAATTAGGAAGAGCTGGAATTCCTGTAAATACAGTAAAAATTTCAGGTTATGACAATAAGGAAATCAGCCTTGAAAAACGGACAAGTAAGAGAAAAGATGTTCAAGTAGTTTCACACGACATTGAAGTTGAAACAAGAGATCTGAAAAACCTTGGGAATATAATAAGTGTGGCAAATGCTCTTGGTATTGGAACAAATGGAAGCATTGAATATGATATTGACAATAAACAGCAATTGGAAAATGAACTTTATGAAAATGCCTACAAGGAAGCCTTGAAGAAAGCACAAGTTATTTTGGGAAAAACAGACTTAAACTTAAAAAACCCAGTTACAATAACTGATAAATCAAATGGAGTAATTCATCCTTACAGGGATTATAACTATAGTTATAATATGAGTGCCGATTATGATGAAGAAGATTTAAAAAAGTCAGACAGAGAACTTTTAGATGAGTCATCAAGAAGAAACATTGTAATTTCTCCAAAAAAACTAAATATTTCAAAAACTGTTTATATTGAATTTGAAATGAACTAAAAATTTAACTCTCTTAAGAACTGCTTTATTTTATAATATTGCAGTTTTTTATTTACCAAAAAATTCTTGATAAATTTGGAAATAATATAACTTTTTGATATAAAGAAGTTAATATTTATTAATTTTAAAATTAAAGTTATAGTTTTTTCTAAAATAGTGTTGACTTTGTGCAAAAATAAGTTATAATAAATAACGTTATAAAAAAATATTTTATTATAATTTATATTATGGGAGGAATCTTTTATGAGCAAATATCATAATGACGCCGTTAAGTTGCTGGAACTTATCGGTGGAAAAGAAAATGTTGTGGCAGTTACTCACTGTGCGACTAGAATGAGATTTTCCCTTGCAGATGAAGGAAAAGCAAGTCCAAAAGAAATTGGGCAGGACTACATCACACATTTATAGCAGTTGATTTACAATTGGCGGCAGCTTCAGGCGGAACATTTGGCCATTGATTGCTTTGTCAAATATGGCTCAGTCAGGTGCAGTTTTTGCAACATACTTTATTTATAAACAAGATAAAAAACAAGAATCAGTTTCATTATCTTCAACTGTATCAGCTTGTTTTGGAATTACAGAACCAGCATTATTCGGAGCAAACTTGAAATATATGTACCCATTCTATGCGGCAATAACAGCTTCAGCATTAGCAGCAGTTATTTCTACAGGATTTAATGTATTGGCAAATGGAATTGGAGTTGGAGGAATCGCATTAGCATTCTTATCAATTAAATTTGAAGGTGCTCATCAATTGGGATTCTGGCTGGCTTCTATAGTTGCTTTTGGATTGGCATTTGTATTAACATTTGTATTTTCAAAGAATCCAAAATTAAATAAAGGAAGTTTAACAAAATAAAAATATAGTTTAAGTTTTGCAGTATATCATTGATGTAGAACTTAAAAATGATAAATTTGGCGGGAGTTTTGGCTCCTGCCTTTTTTGAAAATTTTATTGTACAATAATTTATTAAAAGAAGGAGAATTTAATTATGAGAAAAAAATTAATGATTGCATTGTTTTCTGTATTAGCGATAGGGATAATTGGAAATAGTTCAACACGTGAAAGTAAGGGAAAAGTAAATATAAAGAAAGTTGATAATAGGAAGGTTAGTGAAAAGGCTGTGAAATTAGAAAATTATAACGGAATAAAAAAAATCAGTATTTTTGTAAAAGGTTTTGAGAGTGGGCCTACTGTGAGTAAAATTATTATGAAAATGGATAATTATCGAATTACAGGGCTTGATAAAAATGACTGGAAAGTTAAGACAGATGGAGTTGAGAGAAAGGTAACTAATGTGTATGTTTCGGATAATAAAGGAGAAAAAGCCTTTGATACTGGGATTGTTACGCTTGAATTGGAAAATGTATTTAATCAGAAAACTTTGAAATATGAAGGTTCTCCATTTTCTTATAACATGAAGAAATTTTTTAATGAATGGGCGAAAGAATATGTTGTAGAAATTGATGGAAAAGTTACTGTTGATGGGAAAAATTATGCAGTTAATAAAAAGGAGGATGTGATTAATAATCGAGTTTCGACTGATACGGAATTGTTCACTTATAGAAATTCTTTTAGTGGAAATTACAAAAATCCGATTACGAAAAAAGTGGAAAATTTGAAATTGGAAATGGCGGCTTATGAGCCAGAAACTTTGAAAAAAGGAGATAAAAAACCGCTAATTATTTGGCTTCATGGACAAGGTGAAGGTGGAACAGATCCTGATATTGATATTTTGGGTACAGAAACTTCGGCACTTGCGAAAGAAGAAATTCAAAAATATTTTACTACGAAAGGAACTGATACAAAAGGAGCCTTTGTATTGGCTGTTCAATCGCCTACTTATTGGATGGACGAAGGCGATGGGACAAATGGTAACGGAAGTGGAGTTTCACGATATACGCAAATTTTAATGGATACAATTAAAGAATATGTGAAACATAATCCATCTGTTGATGCAGAAAGAATTTATCTTGCTGGAGATTCAAATGGTGGATATATGACAGTAAACATGATAATCACTTATCCAGACTATTTTGCAGCAGCTGTACCAATTTGTGAGGCATATGCTTACCATGAGTATGCTAGAAATGCAGATGGAACTTACAAAGCAAAAGATATTGAAGTTTCTGCAGGTGGAGAAAATAGTGCGGTTTCAAAATTTGAGGAAACTAAAAAATTATGGGTAACAAAAGAAAAAATTCAAAAAATGAAAAAAACACCAGTTTGGTTTATTGCAGCGGCAGATGATGGGATTGTTACACCGCAGAAATTCTCGCTTCCAACATATAGAGATTTATTGAAGGCTGGAGCTGACAATGCTTGGTATTCATATTATGAAAATGTAACTGGAACAGATGAACCAAACTCTAGATTTCCAGGACATTTTTCATGGATATATTTTTTGAATAATCAAGTAGAAGGTGTACAAAATCGAGATAAAATAAGAAATTCTAAAGATGAGACAACTTTTGGGTTTGAACCGAGTAATGCTGGAAAAGGTGGAAGTGAAAAGGCTCAGTTGAAAGGGAAAACGTTCGAAAATGTGTTTGAGTGGATGAATTTTCAGAAGAAAGTTAAAAGAAAATAATTTGAATTGTATGAAATAAAAATAGGGAGTGTTTAAAAGTTTGTATAGTTATGTGGATAAATATGCCAATTTAAAGGACTATTACTATGATTATACAAAAAATTTACACTCTCAAATTTTTATTTCAAAGATAATAAAAGTGTGTACAGAATTTTGTGTAAATGGATAGATGAAGCTAGTAAATTCATTACTTTGCTATTTTATTTACGCAAAAATTTTTACACTTTAAATTTTTACACTTTCTAGAATGATAAAGAAATCCCTCGATATTTTTCTAAAAAACTAATTTTTAAGAATATATTCCTTAACTTTTTCAATCAATTCTTCTTTAGAATTTTCAATATTCCCTTCTAAAAGTTCATTTAATAAATATTTTTTCACTTTCTGAATTTCTTTATTATAAATTCCAAGTTCCATTAAGTCGTAACCGTTGATATTTAAAGAATTTATCGTAGGAACTTTCATGTTTTCCACAATATGATAAAAAGTTTTCCACAAATTATCATTTCTGTCATTTTCGTGACCTTTTCCACCATCATCAGAAATTGCTAAATCAATTAATCTTTTAGTATTTAATTCACCGTAGTTGCTAATCAATGTTTTTATTGTTTTTTCACTTTGGCTATTATGTAATTTCATATGATTTTTTACAATTGTGTAGACATCATCTCTTATGTTGTTTGATTGACCAAGTCTAGACATAATTCGTTTTGCAATGGAAGCTCCAATAATTTCATGCTTGTAAAAATGAAAATATCCAGTTTTTTCATCAACAGTTTTTGCTTCAGGTTTTCCAATATCGTGAAGAAGTGCACTCCAACGTGTTGTTAATTCAGGACTCACGCCATCAAGTACATTCATGCTATGTTCCCAAAGTGTAAATTTGTGATACGGATTATTCTGATCAAAATCATAAATCACTTTTAACTCAGGTAAAACATAATCGAGAACCTTTAATTCTTTCATTTTTTCAAAACTTTTAACAGCATATTTTCCAACAATTAATTTATTTAATTCACTTGTAATTCGTTCTTGAGAAATTTTTTCTAACACATGAATATTTTCTTTTATCGCAATTTCTGTATTTTTCTCGAAATCAAATCCCAATTGACTCATAAATCTAAAAGCTCTCATCAGTCGAAGTCCATCTTCTTGCAACCGTTTTTTCGGTTTCCCAACAAATCGAATAATCTTATTTTTAATATCTTCTTGTCCGTTAAAAATATCAATAAGTCCATCCTTTTCATTAAATGCCATCGCATTAAATGTAAAATCCCTTCGCAATAAATCATCTTCAATATCGTTCACAAACTCAACAGAATCTGGTCTTCTCCCATCGCTCCCAATATCTGTTCTAAATTTTGCAATCTCAAAATTTTCATCTTCATAATGAATTATCAAAATTCCAAAAGCTTTTCCAACTTCCTTTGTCGGATAATCAGAAAATATTTTTTTTATATCATTATATCCCATATTTGTTGCAATGTCGATATCTTTTGGAATTTTACCTAAAAGAACATCTCGTAAACAGCCTCCAACAAAATACCCTTTATTCCCATTCGAATTTAATTTTTCTAAAATTTTTGTTGCTTTCTCATCAAAAGTATAATTTTCTAATTTCATTTTTCACCTCAATTTTTAAAAACTTTTTTATATTATACTATTTTTTGTGAAAAAAATCATAGAATTTTCCAATGATAAAATTGTTTATTTGCAAATAAAAGATGAAATTGAAGAATTTTTTTATTACAATGACAGAGAAAATTGAAAATTAAATATCAATTTATCGAAAAAATCTAATAAAATATGATAATAGATAATTTGTTTGATAATAAGACTGTTAAGAAATTTATTAGTTTTTAGATATTTGAAAATGTGTTTGAGTGGATGAATTTTCAGAAGAAAAGTAGAAAAAAATAAATTTTTTTTAAAGATTTGAATTGGTAAGAATATGCGATAAAAATTGAATTTTTGGGATTTTTCACATGTAAAAAATAAGAAATGTGAGTGAAAAAATGCTTGCAAATTTATGTGGAATTGTAGTATTATATACAAGTAGAGAAGATCTTCGGCAGGAAAGTTGAAAATCAAATAGACTAGAAAAAAGAGAGGTAGAAAAGATGGCAAAAGAAACATTGAATCCATTTGAAATTGCGCAAAAGCAAATTAAATCAGCTTGTGATAAATTAAATGCAGATCCAGCTGTTTATGAAATTTTGAAAAATCCTATGAGAGTGTTGGAAGTGTCGTTCCCAGTAAAATTAGACAATGGAACAGTTAAGACATTTATAGGATATAGATCACAGCATAACAATGCGGTAGGACCCTTTAAAGGTGGACTTAGATTCCATCCAGGCGTAACAAGAGATGAAGTAAAAGCTCTATCAACTTGGATGACATTTAAATGTTCAGTTGCAGGAATCCCTTACGGTGGTGGAAAAGGTGGAATGGCAATTGATCCTAAAGAATATTCTAAAGATGAATTAGAAAGAATTTCTAAAGGATTTGCAAAAGCAATTTCTCCAATTATCGGAGAAAAAGTTGACATACCAGCTCCAGATGTTAATACAAATGGACAAATTATGTCTTGGATGGTTGATGCTTATGAAGAAGTTACAGGAAAATCGACAAAAGGTGTATTTACAGGAAAACCTTTAGAATTTGGAGGATCTCTTGCAAGAACAGAAGCAACTGGTTACGGAGTTAATTTGACAGCTAAAAAAGCTTTAGCAAAATTAAACATTGATGTAAAAGGTGCAACTTATGCTGTACAAGGATTTGGAAATGTTGGATTCTATACAGCTTATTATGCACACAAAGATGGTGCAAAAATTGTAGCCTTCTCAAATTCACATGTTGCAATTTATAATGAAAATGGAATTGACATGGAAGCTGTAATCAAAGATTTTGAAGCAAATGGACGTATTACAGAAAACAAAGGATATGGAAAAGATATTACAAATGCTGAATTATTAGAATTGGAAGTTGATGTTTTAGCGCCTTGTGCATTAGAAAATCAAATTACTTCTGAAAATGCTGACAGAGTTAAAGCAAAAGTAGTTGCAGAAGGAGCAAACGGACCAACAACTCCTGAAGCTGATGAAATTTTATTCAAAAAAGGAATCGTAGTTGTTCCTGATATCTTAGCAAATTCAGGTGGAGTTGTAGTTTCATACTTTGAATGGGTACAAAACTTGCAAAGTTACTATTGGCCATTTGATGAAGTTCAACAAAAAGAAGCTGCATTATTGTCAGGAGCATTTGAAGATGTATGGGCTTTAGCAGATGAATATAAAGTAGATTTAAGAAATGCCGCTTATATGAAGAGTATTGAAAGAATTTCAAAAGCAATGAAATTAAGAGGATGGTATTAATTTTTTAAGTTTTTGATAGTTTGATAGTAAGTTAAATATGAAATAAAGAACCTGTTTCTATTTTTGTTAATTATAGAGCAGGTTCTTTTTTATTGAATTAATATACTTAAAAATAATTTAAATTATGTTCTTGAACTATCTAAATTAATAATTATTTCACTTAGAATTTGTTTATTCAAATTATTTATATTAAGTCACCGGATTAAGTTAGATAATTCTAAAAATACTTTTTATTATTTATTTAGAATATTTTTCAAATTCCTTATCAAGCAATGCAGGTGTAAATTCAGTTATCACAGTTTCAATTAGATTATTTTTATAATAAGGGTCTTCCTTTAATATTTCTTCAAGTTCTTCCCTTGTTACGTTATATGCCAAGATAAGTCCTCCTGTTGGCGGATTTTGACGTCCTCCTGCGATAAATTTTCCAGCATCAATATTTTTTTGAATAAATGCAAAGTGATCTTGTCTAAATTTTCCCACTTCATCTAATGGCTTTGTATAAGTTGTAGCTACAATAAAAATTTGTTTCATAATCTTAATTTTCCTTTCTAAAATTGTCTTTTATATTTTACAATATATTTTAGAATAATCAATAGAAATATTTCGTTTGTTAGTAAAACTATAATGAATTTATTTATCATAATTAATTTTATAAACAAATATTTAAATAATCAAAATAATCTAAAATTGAATTTTATCTGTGATTATGATATACTTAATTGAATTTTGAAAAATGTAAAAAAAGGAGGAAAATTATGTTTTTAGAAAGAACAGAAAGATTGGCGTTAGTTGATTTTGAGAATAAACATATTAATTATATTGACTTGATAAATAATATAAAATATTTTTCTGAATATATAGTTGATTTAGGAAGTGAAAAATTTGGGCTGATTGTTATGGAAAATCGTCCAGAATGGATTTACAGCTTTTTTTCCGTATGGGATAAAAGATCTGCTGGAATTGCCATTGATGCCAATAGTAATCCAAATGAAATTTTATATGTGCTGGAAGATTCACATCCAAATGTGGTTTTTTGTTCAGATGAAACAGAAAAAAATGTTTTGGAAGCAGTTGACAAATATAGCTTAAAAAGCAGCATAAAATTAGTAAATGTGGATAAAATTACTATTGAGCTGGAAAAAATGGATGTTATAAAAAATATGCAATTTGAGCTGGGTAATCCGACTGGAGATGAAACAGCCGCTATGCTTTATACTTCAGGAACAACAGGGAATCCAAAAGGAGTAATGCTGTCGTTTAATAATTTAAATACTGAAATGGAAGGGCTTTATGAAAAGGGAATATTTGATTATAGAGATCAGATTTTAGCAATATTGCCGTTTCATCATGTTTTGCCTTTAACTGCGAGCGTGCTTTTGATGATGAAATATCAGACATCAGTCGTATTTGCGAAAAAAATCGCTAGTAAGGAAATATTTGAAGCGCTTGAAAAAAATAGGGTAACTGCCATAATTGGAGTGCCTAGAGTATTTAAAATGTTCTATGATGGGATAAAGCAGCAAATTGATGCAAAATTTATTACAAGATTTATTTATAAAATGATGAGCAATGTAAAATCATTGAAAATAAAAAGAAAAGTTTTTGCGAAAGTTCATAAAAAGTTTGGAGGTCACCTTGATTTTATCGTCGTTGGTGGAGCGAAAATGGATCCTGAAATTTCAAAATTTTACGAAACATTGGGATTTTATGCTTTGGAAGGTTATGGACTTACTGAAACTTCTCCAGTTATTGCTGTAAATTCAAAAAAAGAGAGAAAAATTGGAACTGTTGGGAAAAAGTTATATAATGTAGATATAAAAATTGTAGATGAAGAATTATGGGTTAAGGGACCAATTGTTATGAAGGGATATTACAATAAACCTGAAAAGACAGCAGAAGTGATTACTGAAGATGGATGGTTCAAAACAGGAGATTTAGCGACAATTGATGAAGAAGGATTTGTTACAATTCGTGGAAGAAAAAATACGATGATTGTCTTGTCAAATGGTAAGAATATTGATCCAGAAACGCTTGAAAATAGAGTAATTGCAAAAAGTAATGGCTTAATTAAGGAAATTGGAATTTTTAATCATCAGAATAAACTGGCTGCAATAATTGTTCCAGAATTGCTGGAATTTAGAAAACGTGGAATTACAAATACAAAGGCTTATATTAGAAATATTGTAGAAGATTATAATTTGAAGGCACATAACTATGAGAAGGTTCTTGATTATAAGTTATTTGAGGAAGAGTTGCCAAAAACTCGGGTTGGAAAAATACGTAGATTCATGTTGCCTGATTTATATGAAAAAAATGAAATTGTAAAAAAAGAAAAAACACCTGAGCCAACAGATGAAGCATATAAAATATTAAAGGAATATGTCAAGAAAAACAAAGGAATTGAGCCGCAGCCAGAAGAAAATCTGGAACTTGAAATTGGAATGGATTCCCTTGATATTGTAGAATTTTTTGCATTTATTGAAAATAGTTTTGGAATTCAGCTGGATGAAGAAAAATTTGCTGAAATGCCGAATTTAAAATTATTATCTGAATATATTAACCAAAAAGCTACAAAATTTGAAGATAATGATGTAGACTGGAAGCAAATTATCAGTGAAACGAAGCCTATACAAGACAATAAAAAGCGTTGGGTGACAAGATTCTTAAAAGCATTACAGCCAGTTGTTGACTTGTATTTTAGAGTGAGAAAAATTGACAAGAAAAAATTAACAAATGATCCACAAATTTTTGTATCAAATCACCAAAGTTTTGTAGATCCATTAATTTTAGGTTCATTATTTCCTGGAAAAATTGTTTTTAATACATTATTTTTAGCAATTGACTGGTATTTTAAAAAAGGTGTAATGAAACTGCTTGTTTCAAATGGAAATGTTGTATTAATTGATATTAATAAAAATGTCAGAAAAAGTGTGGAAGAAATTGTAGGATATTTAAAAAGCGGAAAAAGTATTGTAATTTTTCCAGAAGGTGCGAGAACAAAAGATGGAAAAGTTGCCCAATTTAAAAAAGTATTTGCTATTATAGCAAAGGAATTAAATATTGATATTCAATGTATTGGTATAAAAGGAGCATTTGAGGCATATTCGAGATATATGAAATTTCCAAAGCCTAAAAAGATTGAGGTAGCAGTGCTGGAAAAATTTAAGCCAGAAGGAACTTATGATGAAATAGCTCAAAAGGCAGAAAAAATTATAAGGGAATATGTTGAAAAATAAAGGAAAAAGCTAAATATTTATAGTGACTTTTTTAAATTTATGTTATTATTATTTTACATAGTAAGAATGATCCTTTCTAATTTTGTAAGAGATTTTAGTATATCATTTTTACTATGTTTTTTTAATATATTTTTTTGTTGCATTTGATTATACAATACACTTTTAAAAAAAATGTAAAAAAATCGAAAAAAAGTGTTGACAATATAATTTAGATATGATATACTAATTGAGTAGTTGTGAATAAGTAAAAGAAATGCTAAAAATAAGGTTACCAATGCCTTGGTGGCGAAATCGGTAGACGCACAGGACTTAAAATCCTGTGGGAATTTATCCCGTGCCGGTTCAAGTCCGGCCCGAGGCACCACAAATCATATTATGCGGGAGTAGCTCAGTTGGTAGAGCGTCAGCCTTCCAAGCTGAATGTCGCGAGTTCGACCCTCGTCTCCCGCTCCAAAATATGAGCCATTAGCTCAGTCGGTAGAGCACTTGACTTTTAATCAAGGTGTCACTGGTTCGATCCCAGTATGGCTCACCATCTAAATAACCATATGTGCCTGTAGCTCAGTTGGATAGAGCAACGGCCTTCTAAGCCGTGGGCCAGGAGTTCGAATCTCTTCAGGCACGCCATATGGATCCATAGCTCAGTTGGTTAGAGCACTCGGCTCATAACCGAGCGGTCGCTGGTTCAAGTCCAGCTGGATCCACCATTTGAGTTTTATGCGGCCTTCGTCTAGTGGTTAGGACTCCAGGTTTTCATCCTGGCAACAGGGGTTCGATCCCCCTAGGCCGTACCATTTATTCTTTTAGGACCATAATTTGAAATTGTGGTATTTTTTTTGGAAAGTATAATGTTAATATTTTAATAGAGTTGTGGGTGGATGTCCGAACGGCTAAGGGACCGGTCTTGAAAACCGGCGAAATCGCAAGATGTCTGGGTTCGAATCCCAGTTCACCCGCCATTATGCCCAGATAGCTCAGTCGGTAGAGCAAGGGACTGAAAATCCCTGTGTCCGTGGTTCGATTCCGCGTCTGGGCACCATTAGAATAGTTAAAAATGTGATATATAGTGCAAATCAGTGTTTATGCTGAATTGCACTTTTTTCTTTTATTTATAGTACTTTGCAGTTTTATCCTGTCTTAATCTGTTTCTATTTATTTCAATACATTAAAAATTTATTGGCAACTTACTGGCAACTATTTTAACAAAAAGATAGCAAGAAGTCGTAGGCTTTCTACAAGTGGGAGAGGAATTGCTTTTTTTGTAAAAAAATTGAAAAAAGGATACTCTTATGATACAATTTTTGTATAAAATATCAAAGAGAAATCATTAATGATAAAATCTCTAAAGAAATAATTAAAAATAATATTCAAAATCAAAAGGAGGTGTAATTTCATGAAATATAATTTAGCATTCAAATACAGAATTTATCCAAATAAGGAACAGAAATTATTGATAAACAAGACTTTTGGATGTGTTCGTTTTGTTTACAATACGATTTTGTATACTGCGAATAAATTTTATGAAGAAACTGGAAAAAATAAAATAATTACACCTGCTAGTTTGAAAAGTGAAAATCAATTTTTGAAAGAAGTGGACAGTTTGGCACTTTCAAATGCTCAATTGAATGTAAAACGATCGTTTACGAATTTTTTTCAGAAGAGGGCAAAATTTCCGAGGTTCAAATCTAAAAAGAAAAGTGTCAAAAGTTATACGACAAATTGTGTGAACAATTCGATACGAATTGAGGAAAACAAATATTTGGTTTTACCAAAATTGAAAAGAATAAAATTAAAATATCATAGAGAAATACCGAAGGATTACAAGATAAAGTCAGTAACATTGACAAACAGTAATGGAAATTACTATGTTTCTGTTTTGACAGAATTTGAAAAAGAAATTCAAAAAATCCCAAGTAATGATAAAGTAATTGGGCTTGATTTTTCTATGTCTGAATTATTTATCAGTTCTGAAAACCAAAGGGCTGATTATCCAAGATATTTTAGGATGTTGGAGAAAAAATTGAAAAAATTGCAGAAATCATTGTCAAGAAAAGTGAAATTTTCTAAAAATTGGTATAAGCAAAAAGCGAAAATATCAAAATTGCATGAGTATATTAAAAATTGCCGAAGAGATTTTTTACATAAATTATCGAAAAAATTGTCTGAAATATATAATGCTGTGGTTGTCGAGGATTTGAATATGAAAGGCATGAGCCAGGCATTAAATTTTGGTAAAAGTGTAGGAGATAATGGATGGGGAATGTTTTTGAGAATGCTTGAGTATAAGTTGATGTTTTTAGGGAAACAATTTTTGAAGATAGATAAGTGGTTTCCGTCATCGAAAACTTGTAGTAGATGTGGAAATATTAAAGAGGAGCTTAAATTATCAGAAAGAAGTTATAAATGTGAGTGTTGTGGAATTGAAATTGATAGAGATTACAATGCGGCACTGAATATAAAAAACATTGGAAAAGAAATGTTGAAATATTAAGAAAATAAAAAAAGACAGGGTAGGAACTACCCGAAGAGCTTGGTAAATATATTTGGCTAACAAAAGCAGATACTTCCCAAGAAGCTCCCACTTCTAAAAGCGGGAGTAGTTCACGTGTTGCCCTTTTCTTTTTTTTGTTGTATATTATAGTATGTTTTATTGTTTCTTTTTTTTGGATTTAATCGTTTTTTGTTTACTAAGAAAGGAAAAAATTTATGAATAAAAAAGCAGTTCCAGTAGGGGTGGAAAACTTTGAAAGAATAATAAAAGATGGATATTATTATGTGGATAAATCATTATTAATAGAAAAAATGCTTGAAAATAGAACTCCTGTAACACTTTTTACAAGACCAAGAAGATTTGGAAAAACGCTTAATATGTCAATGATTAAATATTTTTTTGATGTCAAAAATAAAGATGAGAATAAAACACTTTTTGAAAATTTAAAAATATCTGATAGTAAATATATGAGTGAACAAGGAAAATATCCTGTAATATTTATTTCGTTAAAGGATTTGAAAGCGGATACCTGGGAAATGTGTCGTTTAGAAATAAAAAAAGTAATTTCAAAACTTTATCGTGAATTTCAATATATTACAGACAAGATGGATGAAGATGATAAAGAGATATATAATTCCATTAAAAACAGAAAAAATGATATTGATCTCAATACTTCACTGGAACTTTTGTCTGATTTTCTTTGTGAATATTATGGGAAAAAAGTAATAGTTTTGATAGATGAGTATGATTCTCCAATAATAAATGCTTTTGATAAAGGTTATTACAATGAAGTGATAGAATTTTTTCAAGTATTTTATAGTTCTGCATTAAAGACAAATGATTCATTGAAATATGGCATTCTTACGGGAATAACAAGGATTATAAAGGAAGGAATTTTTTCAGGCTTAAACAATCTTTATGTGAATACTGTACTTAGCAAAAATTATGCAGAATACTTTGGGCTTTTGGAAAGCGAAGTAATTGAAATGCTTGATTACTTTAATATGAAATATAAAATTGAAGAAGTAAGAAGCTGGTACAATGGATATCTTTTTGGAAATGAGCAAATATACAATCCATGGTCTATTGTCAATTATTTAAGAGAAAAAGAAATAAAATCATACTGGGCAAATGTTTCTGGAAATATGCTTTTGGGAAATATGCTTGATAATGTTGGAGAAAGTGTTTATACTGATTTAAAGAAATTTACTGACGGAGAAAGCATTGAAAAATATATTTCGGATGGGACTACAATAAAAAGTCTTTTGAGTAATGATGATGAGATTTGGCAGTTATTTTTATATAGTGGATATTTGACAAAAGCTGAAAAACAGGCGGAAAGAATAGAATCCAAAAATACTTATAATTTAAAAATACCGAACAGAGAAATAAGAAGTTATTTTGGAGATTTATTTTTGAATAGATTTTTTGGAACAGAAGTAAAGACAAATACTTTAATAAAAGCTCTTGAAAATGGAGATATTAGAAAATTTGAGAAAACATTGAGTGAAATAATGATAAACATGTTAAGCCATTTTGATTTGGACAGTGAAATGGAAAAAATTTATCAGGTATTTATGATAGGGCTTGTAGGATTTCTTATGGGAAGATATGAAATTGTCTCAAATAATGAGAGCGGATATGGAAGATATGATTTAGCGATGATACCAATAAAAAGCAATGAGAAGGCATATCTTATGGAATTTAAAATTTCAAAGACTGAAAAAGGAATGAGAGCAAAGGCAGAAGAGGCTTTGAAGCAGATAGATAAGAAAAAGTATGATACAAGGTTGAAGGCTAGAGGGATAAAGAATATTTTGAAGATTGGGATAGCGTTTTATGGTAAAAGTGTGAAGGTTGTTAGTAAATAAAAGTTAGAAATTAAAATCAAATTTCAAAAATTTGCAATTTAGAACGTAAAAGGACAAGGAGAAGAAATTTTATTAGAAAAGGAAAGCATCTTGGATGTTAAATTTCTTTCAGAATCACCTGATGATTCAAACGCAAGAGCAACTGATTTAGGAATTATTCTTGAAATCAAAGGGAAAATTTTGGCAGCTACAAATGGAGATGCTGAAGATGACACAAGAAAGGTTGCTCAATGGTCGTTAGTACCTGCTGAATCAAGCGATGCATACAGAACTGTATCATTAGAGGTAATATCCGCAGGACAAATGGTAAGAAAAATTGATATGACAAATGCGTTTGTTGTCGATTACGAAGAGGCCTATGGAAATCAGGCAGGAACTGGAACATTCTCATTGAAAATCAAACAGAAAAAAGAGAAAGTTAAAGAAGTTGCAATTGAAGGTGGATATGCTGCTCAGGAAGCATAATGTAACACAAGGAGGTAGACAATCCCGTCTATCTCCTTTTATTTTTATAGGAGGAAATTACAAAAATAATGTTTATAAATAAATATCCAGTTTTTAAAAAAGGAAATGTGCTGGAAAAGGAAGATTTGGATTTATTAAGAGATAACCCGCTTGAAGTATTGAGCTTGATGTATTATGACAAAAGTAATGGAATAATAAAAGGGTTCGACTTAATACCCAATTACAGCGAGAGAATAGTGACAATTACAAAAGGAATGGCAAAATGCAACGGGGAACTTTTTTGGATGAAGGAAGATTATATATTTGATAT
The DNA here is from genome assembly GCF_007990445.1 of Leptotrichia wadei. Classification (NCBI taxonomy): domain Bacteria; kingdom Fusobacteriati; phylum Fusobacteriota; class Fusobacteriia; order Fusobacteriales; family Leptotrichiaceae; genus Leptotrichia; species Leptotrichia wadei. Next base: position 2,007,917 of record NZ_AP019841.1, on the reverse strand, counting down.
GCCAAAACAAGAGGAACGATATATATTAAAACTTAAATTAGTGTCAGATATAGAAGAAAGAAAATATTATGTAAGGGAAGGACGTTTTGTGCTGGAGCTTGGTGAAAATGTTAATGAAGATGAAATTGAGATAACAAGATTTATTACAAGAGAAGGGGCTGAATTGAGAAATGATTATCAAAATTTCAGGGATTTGAGAAGAGATTTTAACTTGATGGAGATTATAAATACAAAATATTCTTCAGTACATAAATGGGGAACTTTTCATCCACATGTATTAAAACTATGGGGAAAGGAAGTTTCAAAAAAGGAAAATCTTGATATTTTTGATATAAATTTCTATGTAACTTGTTTACAGCAAGAGGTTATAGAACGTGATGTTATAACTTCATATATAAATGCAAAACTTAATTTGACAGATGAAAATTATACAAATGAACAAATGTTCAGACATTTATTGACAATATTAGATAATTTAGGAACAGAAAGAAAAAAAGTTGAGAAAAAAAGAATAATACCTAGAAAAATAATAGTAGAATAAAAATTTAAATAAAAGAAATAAACAGGAGGAAAAATTGTGAAATTTAGAGTAAGTATAGCTGGAGGAAATAACAATACATCAAATAATCCGTTCGGAGGCTTAGGTAATGTTTCAGTTCCAAATGTAGCAATGAACTTTGTCTCAAATGGAGAAAATAAAAATCCAATTTCAAATGCAATGGGAGGATTGACACAGCAAGGCGGAGTGATTCTTTCAAGTGATGAAATACTGGAAGTATCTTACAGCACAAACCCAATATATGGTGAAACAATGAGTGCTTCTCAAAGCCAAGTAACATTAAGAATTGTAGGAAGATTGCTTCCCACAGCTTCAGAAAATAATAGTCCCGAAGATGAAGGCGAAGGAATAGTTAGTGGAATAATGGGAACACTTGGTATGGGAACATTATTTAACCAATATAAAAGTGTAAAACATTTATTTGACAAAGATAATGAAGCAGGAGAAGAACTTCCAGAAACTTCATTAAGCAGCAATCTTTTATCATCAAGTGGTAATACTAGAGCTGGAGAAGGATATTTTGAATTAGAATTAAAACAGACAGCTTTCAATGAAAGTGATATAAATTTAAATTAAAGGAAGTTATAGCATATGAATAGAAAAGGTAAAATAACAGCAATAGAAATTAATGAAATAAAAAATGCTTTAAAGTATGGTTATATACATTATAGAGAATTAGATAGTTTTTTTAGAAATAATCTTTTAGGCTCAGATCCATTAATGATAAGGACTTATGTTGAAGAAATTACATTTAAAGTAGTAAAAACTATAGAAGATAATATAAACCCAACTAAACTTCCTGATAATGCTACGAGAAATTATTATTATAAACTATACCAATATATTAAAAGATCAGGTACAATTTTTAGAATCATAGATGATGATGATAAATTAAGAGAAGTAAGAAACGGTCGAGAAGTTTATGAACATTTATCTTATTTATTGGCAGAAGGGAAATATAATAAAGAAGTTAGAAAGAGTAATAAAATAACCAAAATTATTCAAAGCATTATAGAAAAAGGTTTACAAGAAATGCAAAAAAAAGTTTCTTCATTTGTTTTTGGGCTTTTAGAAATAAAAGAAGTAGAAAACCAAAGAGATTTATTAATAATTTATGTATTATCTACTTTATCAGTTGATCAAAAAGAGATAGAAAGAATAATAAAAGAACTAGATTCAGAATTAAGAAAAGGAAAAGATGCTAATAACAATAATAAATATTTATTTTAAAGACGGATTCTTATAAAAATATTAGATATATATAAAAATTTTTTGAATTAAGAGGAAATATAATATGAAAAAATGTATAACTATAGTATTAATTTTTTTCTCATTAATTATTGTATTTGTAATTAGAGAAAAACAAAATAATATAAAATGTAAAATAAATTCATTAGAAGAAGAAAAAGAATATTACTTTAATTCGTATCAAGAACTTAAAAAGAAAAATATAAAGTTATACAAGTTAGACGATAACCAAAATTTGGTGGAAGTAAAAAGTAGCTGGGATATCATAGTTTCTTTAGGAATGATTCTAAGTTATGGTGAAAGTAAACGAAATTTTTTTGATTCTAAAAAAGTTGTTTTAAGTAAAATGTTGGGGTTAGAAAAAAATGAAAAAAATATTTTAATTTATATTCCAAAAGAAAAAGAAAAAGATATACTTTCTAAAGCTTCGAAATATCAAAAAATGAATGCATGTAGTCTAATGGAAATATTAAAAAACTAAAAGAGGAAATCAACTATGAATAAATTTTTTAAATTAACATTAGACCTGTTCGATAACCTTGTATAAAGACCAATATCAGGGTATAATAATACTGGTGATGAAAATGATAAACAATGTTGAAAGAATAAAAAAACTTAAAGACAAAAACTATCAGAAAATTTTTGGCATTAAAAAAAATACCTTTGATAAAATGCTGAAACTTTTGAATGAAGCATACAGAATTGAACATTTAAGAGGCGGACATCCGCCAAAACTGTCTGTTCTTAACAGACTTGTAATTATGCTTTCATACTATCGTGACTACAGGACTATGGAAAATATTGCCTTTGAATACGGTGTTGCAAAAAGTACCGTCTGTGAGTGCGTTAAGTGGGTTGAAAACATCTTGATAAAAAGCGAGGAGTTTTCTTTGCCCAAAAAAAGGGAACTTGTCAGGGACACTGAGATAGAAGTCGTGCTGGTTGATGCTACGAAATGTGAAATTGAGCGTCCTAAAAAAAACAGCGGAAATATTATTCAGGAAAAAGGAAAAAACATACTATAAAGGCTCAGATAGTGGCAGACGAAAAGGATTTAAGTATACTCAACGTATCGTTTTCGCACGGGAGCGTTCATGACTTCAGGCTGTTCTGCAGAAGCCGTGTGCATTTTTCAAAAGATGTCCTTTTAATTGCCGACAAGGGATACATAGGTATGGATAAGATACACGGCAACAGCTTGGTGCCTAGAAATCGACGAAAAAGCATAAACTAACTAAGGAGGACAAGAAATACAATTCAATTATTTCAAGACGTAGAATCTACATAGAGCATGTGAACAGGCATATCAAGAAATTCAGGATAGTGTCTACACGTTATAGAAACAAGAGAAGAAAATTTGCCCTGAGATTTTCGTTGATTTGTGCAATTTATAATAAGTATCGAACAGGTCTAATATATTGCAACAAATCAAAAAAATTATCGTAAAAAAGTAGCTGAAATGATATAATAAATATTTTTTTATCAAGATAAACAAATTGAATATCTTTAATTAAAATAAAATAAGTGTACTGGTAACAAATTAAATTATAAACCCTTTAAAATATAGACTTTGAAGGACTTTTGAATGTTCCAATGAGAAACTAATATTGAGTGAATTATCAGAAGGAGAGTTTGAGTTGGTAGTTAAACAAAGTCCAAATTCAGTAAATAGAATGGAAGTGGGCAAAATGAGGTTTAATTTTGTGGTTTTATTTTTACTGTTAACCGCTATTGCTAGTGCAATTCCTCTAAATGAAGTTAGCGGAATAAAGAAATTAAGTAACTGCAATGAATGATAGATTGTATAATAAAATGCAACAAATTTTAAAATAAAATAGAACTCATGATAATTTCGTGTTAAAATGTTAGTAACCACAAAAACATTAACGAAAGGAAATATATCATGAGTCATAAACATTTTACCATAAATAAAAGAAATAAACTAGAAGTTTTGCTAAAAGAAAATTAAAAAATAGCGAGGATTGCTGAAATTCTTGAAAAAGATAAGACTACTATTTATCGAGAAATTAAGAGAGTTAAAGGTGAATACTGTGCTGAAAAAGCTCAAATAAATGCCAATAATAAAGGATGTAAAAAAGGCAGAAATTACAAAATTACTTCTGAATTAAAGAATTTGATAGAGTCTAAACTTTGTGAAAGGTGGTCGCCAGAACAAATTGTAGGACCAGAACTAAAAGGAAAATTATCTTTTAAAACTATTTACAACTGGCTGTATAAGAATTTTTTTGATGTATCAAGAAAAGGAAAAACAGCGAAAACTAAAGAAACGAGAGGAAAATTTAATATTGGAAAGTCAATTAGTGAAAGACCAGAAGAAGTCAAAAAAAAAGAAGTTTTTGAACATTGGGAGTTGGATTCCGTAGTTTCGTCAAGAGGAGAGAGCAAAGCTTGTTTTGCAACATTTGTGGAGTTAAAGACGAGATTTTATGTAGCAATAAAAATGCCAGATAGAAGTAAAAATTCGATGTTGGAAGCAATAAAGCAGTTAACATCAAATATTCCGAAAGAAGCATTTAAAACTTTTACATCAGATAGAGGAAAAGAATTTTCATACTGGAAAAAAGTAGAGGAAATGGGAATAGATTTCTATTTTGCAGATCCTTATTGCTCATGGCAGAGAGGATGCAATGAAAATAGTAACGGTCTTCTAAGAGAATTTTAACCAAAGAAGACCGATATATCAAAAGTAGAAACAGAAGACTTGCTAAGAACCTTAATGCTAATAAATTCAAGACCTAGAAAATGTTTAAACTATGCAACACCATTTGAAAAATTTTTACATGAAATTAAATTTGAGGAAATTTGAAAAATGTTGCATTTAATATTACAATTTAGGGTGAGAATTTGAAATTTTATGAAAAGAAATTTTAAAAAAGTAACTGAAATTTTACTGGCAACTTACTGACAACTTTTATCTTTCAAATACACATTTTTAGCTAAATAACTATGCGTGGGCACCATTTAAACAAAAAAATAAATATAGTATTGATATTAACATAAAGATTCATAAAGTTATTGTGGATGATTTATGTTTTTTTTTATTAAAATTTCAATTTCTTGTTATGATGAAGCTGGAAATGAATTGGGGAAGACAGGAAGATACAGTTGATAATGCTGGGATAAATGAGAAATGGGAATTTAAAGCTGCATTTATGGGAACTAAACTCGAAAGATGTGATGTTGACAATAGTATTAGGATTTTAAAAAAATAAAAATTAAATAAAAACTGCACTTAAATAAATAAGAAATGCAGTTTTTTTAGTTTATTTTTAAAAGGAAAAATAACTTTTAATTTTCGTTATTCTTCAATTTCAGCAGATAACCATTTATAACAAAGGGCTGCTAATGCTCCACCAATTAGAGGTGCTACAATAAATACCCAAACTGATGTTAATGCATCTCCACCCATAAATAATGCTGGGCCAAAACTTCTTGCTGGATTTACAGATGTTCCTGTAAAGTGAATTCCAAAAATATGAATTAAAGTTAATGACAAACCGATTACTAATCCTGCAACCGCTCCATTTGAGACTTTTGAAGTGACTCCTAAAATTGCGATTACAAATACAAATGTTAAAATAATTTCAATTAATAATGATTTTCCAATACTTGCATCAAATAATCCGTTTGTACCTAATCCATGTTCTTTTCCAATCAATGACATTAAGATAAATGCTCCAAAGATTCCTCCTAAAAATTGAGCAATAACATATCCAATAAAGTCTTTAATGCTCATTTTTCCTGATAATAAAACTCCGATCGAAACTGCAGGGTTGATATGGCATCCTGATATGTTTCCTAGGCCATTGCTACGATTGATAATCCA